>NZ_JBHUZJ010000019.1:0-119709 GCF_042667685.1 Streptomyces sp. NPDC057302
ACCCCAGCCTTCCCAGTCCAAGAGGGTGGCGCCCACGGTGAGGTTGGCCGCGTGGAAGTCGCCGCCGACGCAAGCCCAGTCGGTGATCTTGGGTGCCGGGTGGCCGGTGAACTGGGGGACGGCGCGGGAGATCCATTCCTCATCGACGAAGGCGCTCAGTTCGGCGCGGTAGGCATGTCCGTCCTCGGTCCAGTCGTGCAGGGCGTGGAGTGCCGGTTTGCGTTCCGCAGGGAATGCCTTGGCGGCCAACTCGGTGCCTTCCCAGAGCTTTCCACCTGCCCGATCGGCAAGGACGGACAGCAGGCGCAGCCAACATGTGCCGTGGGCGGGGTGTGTGGTGCGGTGTCCGAGGGTGCGGCCGTGCCAGCCCCAGGACTGCGGGCCGCTGACGGTGACGCCGCGCATGGAGGCCGCGTGCGCGAGCGCGGCCTCCATGCGGTGGCTGTCGGCGTCAGACGGGGGTGGCGAGTACGTCAAGGGCCCTCCGTAGCGTCTGGGGAGGGATGGCGGGCGCACCGGTCACGGTGAGCGCGTCGTTCCAGTGTGGCGCGTTGCTGGTGGCGCCAGGAGCACTCTTGAGACACCAGGGGTGGAGTCGACCGATACCAGCCAGTCGATCTCACCGGCCGCATCCGCCCGTGCCTGGGCTTCCCGCAGCATCCGCTCGGCATCGGACAGTTCATGGCGACGTATCACCCGACCATGATCCACCACACAAGATCATTTGGAGACACCTCCGCGAGGGGTCAGCTGATCGGCAGCGTGCTGTTCTCCTGTCGGGAGGCTGTGCCGAGCAATGTACGTGCGACGTCTTCCAGGGATCCGAGCAGCGGGTTCAGGTCGCCGGCCCGCGTGAGGAGCACGAGCTCGCAGGGATCGATGTCGATGACGGGCACCAGGGCGATGTCCTCGCGCACAGCAGCGCGTCGATCGGAGGCAGGGAAGATGGCGACACAGTGGCCGGTGGCGATGAGCTCCAGCTTGTCCTCGTAGCTGTCGTCGATCGCGGGCGGGGGTGGTGCCGGGCGGCCGTTGACCGGCTTGGGCGTGCTCCAAACAACCGGAGTGCTGACACAGGCCACCAGTTCTTCGTCCGACAGAGCCCGCAGGCTGACGGCATTCTCGTTCGCCAGATGATGACTCGCCGATGTGACGAGTACCCGCGATTCCTGATGGAGCCTGGTCACCCGGAGGCCGTCCGTGAGGAAGGGCAGAGGCCTGTACACAACGAGGGCGTCGACCCGCCCCTCGGCGAGGGCGCGCGTGTCCCGCCAGTCGAGGTGCCGGGTGCGGACCTGGCCGTCGGGGTGCCGGCGGCGCAGTTCCTGCACACAGGCGGTGATGACCAGTCCTTCGGCGCAGCCGACGGTGACGGTACGCGGCTGGACGGCGGCTCTGGCCGTGCGAACGGCTTGCTCGGCCTCTTGGAGCAGTATCCGGGCCCTGGGAAAGAATGCCTGACCGGCGTCGGTGAGGCTGCTGCCCTGCGGCGAGCGGTCGAAAAGCCGGACACCGAGCTGAGCCTCAAGTCGCTGGATCTGGCGGCTCAGCGACGGCTGTGCCAGGTGCAGTTGGGTGGCGGCCCGGCCGAAGTTGCCGTACTCCGCCACGACAGTGAAATAGCGCACGAGCCGGAGATCGACGTCCATTCGCTCAGGGTACGTCGCGCGTCGTCATACGCCTGGGGCATGACGGCATACGGAACAGGTCTTGGACAGGGTGTGCGGGTAGATATTGGCTTGAGGGCATGACCACTTATGACGGCAAGAAGATCGTGATCACGGGCGGAAGCAGCGGTATTGGCCTCGCTACGGCCCGGTTGTTCGCGGACGGTGGGGCGCACGTACTGATCACCGGCCGCACCCCATCCACTCTGGACGCCGCGCTTGAGCAGCTGGGGGACAAGGCGGTCGGCGTCCGCAGCGACGCCGCGTCCCTGGAGGACATCAAGGCGCTGGCCGGCACGGTCCAGGAGCGGTTCGGTGCGGTGGACGCGCTGTTCGTCAACGCCGGCGTCACCGAGTCCGGGCCGTTCGACTCGACGACGGAGGAGATGTACGACACGCTGTTCGACATCAACACCAAGGGCCCGTACTTCACGGTGCAGGCGTTGGCGCCGCTGTTGCGCGAGGGAAGCGGCGTGGTCCTCACCACGTCGGTGGTGAACGTCCTGGGCCTCGACACACTCAGTGTCTACTCGGCGAGCAAGGCAGCCCTGCGGTCGATGACGCGCACCCTGGCCCGCGAGTTGCTGCCGCACAAGGTACGGGTCAATGCCGTGAGCCCCGGCCCGACCGACACGGGCATCCTGGACCGCTCCGTCCCCGCCGACGTCGCCGAGACGATAAAGGACAGCTACCGGAGCACCATCCCGATGCAGCGGTTGGGGACGTCCGAGGAAGTGGCCGCCGCGGTGGCGTACTTGGCGTTCGGTGCGACCTTCTCGACGGGAACGGAGTTCCCTGTCGACGGAGGGGCGTCGCAGCTCTAGGCCGTTTGCGCAAAGTCGCGTCGTCGCCCGAAAGGCAGGCGGGAGTTGCTCCTCGCACGCGCGGGGATGGTCCCCGCGCGTAGGGGGAACAGGCTCACGCCCGCCCGGGTCCGCAGAGTGTTCGGGAATCTGTGCACGAAGACCGGCACCCTGGCCAGTGGACCGAACCCATCTCGTCCCGGCCCTGGCCGGTCTCCGGGTTCAAATAGCCGTCGCCCGCCCGCCTGTCATGACGTGGGCAGAGTTCTCGCCACCGGCGAGGCAACAGCCGCCCAGAGCCCTGCCCGCTTCTCGCGGGCACAGGGCCCTCGACCATGCAGGTGAGCAGCAGGGAACACGCTGCGACCGCATCCGCACACCGCCTTGTGACGGAATCAGCTGATACAAGTGTTTTCCGCCGTCGAGGAGCCGCGCCATGATCGTCTCGATTGTCTTGTTCACCTCGGACCTGCGGGTGCATGATCATCCGCCGCTGCGGGCCGCGCTGGACGGAGCGACGGCTGTGGTGCCCCTGTTCGTGCGGGACCGTGCTGTTGACGCGGCCGGGTTTGCCGCTCCCAACCGACTCGCCTTTCTCGCCGACTGTCTGGCCGATCTCGACACGAATCTGCGCGCACGGGGCGGCCGGTTGATCGTGCGGTCGGGGGACCTCGTCGAGGAAGTGTGCCGGGTCGTCGCCGAAGCCGATGCCGACGAAGTCCACATGTCGGCCGGATACAGCAGCCACGCGCAGCGCCGCGAGGACCGGCTGCGTCACGCTCTGGAGGAGCGGGGCGTGCGCCTGTTGGTACACGGAGGCGTCGGGTCGGCGGTTGCCCCGGGCGTGGTGACTCCGGCGTCCTCGGATCATTTCGCCGTATTCACGCCGTTCTTCCGGCACTGGTCTCAGCAGAGGCTGCGCGAGGCCCTGGCAGCCCCGCGGGCCGTGCGGGTGCCTGACGGCGTGGCCTCCGAGGCGCTCTCGGCCCGCTCCGACGTCGCCGACGTGTCGCCGGGCCTGGCCAGGGGCGGCGAGAGCCTGGGCCGTGAGGGCTTCACCGCCTGGTTGCGCGCCGGGGTGTCCGTGTATGACGAGCACCACGATGACCTGCCGGGCGACGCCACCTCGCGCCTCTCGCCGCACCTGCACTTCGGCACGCTGTCCGCCGTCGAACTCCTGCATCGTCTGCGTAAGAAGCAGGGGCCCGGGCCTGCGGCGTTCGTACGCCAGCTCGCCTGGCGTGACTTTTATCAGCAGGTTCTGGCTGCTCGCCCGGACGCGTCGTGCAGCGACTACCGCAGCCAACAGGACGTCTGGCGCGGGACGCAAGAAGCGCAGGAAGACATCGCGGCCTGGAGGGAGGGGCGCACCGGCTATCCGGTGATCGATGCCGCGATGCGTCAGCTGCGCCACGAGGGCTGGATGCACAACCGCGGCCGCCTGCTCACCGCGAGTTTCTTGACCAAGACCCTGTATGTGGACTGGCGCATCGGCGCGCAGCACTTCCTGTCCCTGCTGGTGGACGGCGACATCGCCAACAACCAGCTCAACTGGCAGTGGATGGCGGGCACCGGCACGGACACCCGTCCCAACCGGGTCTTCAACCCCCTTGCCCAGGCCAAGCGGCACGACCCCGATGGGGTCTACACCCGGCGGTGGGTGACCGAGCTCGAAGGGCTGAAGGGACCTGCCGTCCACGAGCCGTGGAAGCTGCCGCAACTGGAGCGTGCCGCCTACCGCTACCCCGATCCGATCATTGACCTCGCCGACGGTCTGAATCGGTTCCGGCGAGCCCGTGAAGGCGCCCGGAAGCAGGCGGCATGAGCACCGCGCACTGGCTGTTCGGCGACCAGTTGGGGCCGCACTTCATCGAACCTGGTGACCAGGGGCCGGACCGCGGCGCGCCGCTCGTGCTGATCGAGGCCAAATCGGTGTTCAGACGCCGTCGCTTTCACCGGGCCAAGGCCCATCTCGTGCTGTCCGCGATGCGCCATCGGGCTGCCGAACTGGGCGACAGGGTGCGCTATGTCCGGGCCGACACCTACCGAGAAGGGCTGCGCGAGGCGGTGGGGCAACGCAAGGTGACGGTGCACCAGCCCACTTCCCGGGCCGCATTGGACCTGGTGTCGCGGCTGCCTCAGGTCGAGGTACTGCCCGCCCGGGGCTTTTTCGTGCCCAATGACATGTTCCGCACCTGGGCTGAAGGGCGCGCCGGAACGAAGCTGCGCCAGGAGGACTTCTATCGCTGGACGCGCCACCGGCTGGACCTGCTCATGGAGGGCGACGCGCCGGCCGGCGGGCGGTGGAACCTCGATCACGACAACCGGGAGGCTCCACCCAAAGGAGCGCGCACCTTGGGCGCCGCGCCCCCTTACCGGCCGCGCGAGGATGAAATCGACAAGCAGGTACGCCGGGATCTGGACCGCTGGGAGCGCGAGGACGGCATCGAGTTCGTGGGCCGGGACGGCCCCCGCCTGTTTCCCGCCTCACGCCGCGAGGCGCGTGCCGCGCTGGCCCGGTTCGTCGAGCACCGGCTGGCCGGGTTCGGGCCGCACGAGGATGCGATGCTCGCGGCCGATCCGGTGATGAGTCACAGCCTGCTCTCCTCCTCCCTCAATCTGGGGCTGCTCGATCCCTGGGAGTGTGTGGAGCAGGCCGAAGACGCCTGGCGTGCGGGCCGGGCACCGCTCAGCAGCGTGGAAGGCTTCATCCGGCAGATCGCCGGCTGGCGCGAGTACGTGTGGCAGTTGTACTGGTACTTCGGCGAGGACTATCGCGACCGCAACGCGCTGGGCCATCACGAGCCGCTGCCCGACTGGCTCCTGGAGCTGGATGCGGACGCGGTGACGGCCCGCTGCCTTTCCACCGTGCTGGCCCAGGTCCGCGACACCGGCTGGACCCACCACATTCCCCGCCTGATGGTGCTCGGCAGCCACGCCCTGCAGCGCGGCTACGATCCCCGCGCGCTCACCGACTGGTTCCACCGCTGCTTCGTCGACGGTTACGACTGGGTGATGGTGCCCAACGTGATCGGCATGTCGCAGTACGCGGACGGCGGGCAGATGACCACCAAGCCTTACACCTCGGGCGGCGCCTACCTGAACCGGATGAGCGACTTCTGCACAGGGTGCGCCTACCGGCCCACGCAGCGCACCGGCGAGCGAGCTTGCCCCTACACGGCCGGCTACTGGTCGTTCATGCACCGCAACCAACGTCGGCTTGCCGACAACCCGCGCACCGTGCGGGCGGTCCGGGGCCTGGAACGGCTGAGCGACCTCGACCAGGTGCTGCAGGAAGAGGCCGCCCGGCGAGAGCAAGCACCTTGAGCGGAACTGCGGTTCAGGCCCGCTGCCGGCCCTCGACATGCCCCGCTCTGCTGTCCTTCCTCACCGGTGCGACAAATGAGCGGCCCGCCATCCGGCATGACACGGGGCAGGTCGGTCAGTCGCCCTGTGCCGTGTCCAGGGCCGTTGCTTCCCGGTGCGGCAGCCCGGCTCGCGCTGTCGCCTGGCGGGTGTCGTCCTCGCGGGCGGCCTGCTCCGGGTGACGGCGACGCCAGAAGGGGTTGTCGTGGGACAGCTTGCTGGAGACGCGTCCATACATGCCGAAGGTGAGGATCATCAGACCCGCCACGAAGCTGAACAGCACGTTGGTCATGCCGAAGTCGAGGAAATTGGCCGGACGGTCCAGAGTGAAAAGGTGGTAGAAGCCGGAGAGCAGGAAGAGCGTGCCCACGGACATGTTCAGGGCGGAGGCGAAGGTTCCGCCGACGAAACCGCCCACGACGAGCGCGGCTCCTACGACGAGCGAGATCACACTCAGCGCGACATTGGTGGACAGGCCGGCCACTTCACCGTTCGTGCTCAGGGGCGTCAGTGCGTCGGCCAGGCCGAGGCAGCCGAAGGTGATGAGCACCAGGCCGCAGAACGCCGCGCCGTAACGGTAGACGGCGGCAAGATGATGGTCGACAGGCAGTTCGTCCCGCAGTTTCATGTCGGCTCCTTACCGCAGGCCGCCCGGCGGGCGGAGGCTCCAGCCGCTGCGGCCTCACGCGTGGGCCCCGGCGGTTTGTCGGGATACAGCACCATCTATTCCCACCCATTGATCTCTGCGGATGCATCACGGCCCGCACAACCTCCCCGGAGGCTGAATCGCGCTCGATGTGCGGCCGGGTCCAGGATCAGGGGGCCGCTAAGCTGGCCATGTGGCGAGCGCAGAAGAACCGGCAGGCCAGGGACCGGCAGCGGCACCCCCGACGCAGCGACCCGACCTCCCGGCTTTCGCGGTTCAGCTACGCCGTTTGAACGGCGAGATGAACCGTCTCGTCCACGGCTTCGCGGCCGCGCAGGGCCTGCACGCCACCGATGTGCAAGCCCTGGCCGCGATCCTCGACGCGGATGACCCGCTGACTCCCGGGAAGCTGCGCGAACACCTGGGCCTGACCTCGGGCGCCGTGACCGCGTGCCTGGATCGCCTGGAGCGGGCCGGGCACGTGCGAAGGTCACGCGACAGTGCGGACCGCCGGGTCGTGCACCTTCACTACGAGGCGGGCGCCCGCACCGCGGCCCGGACCTCCTTTCGGCCTCTGGCCAACGCCGCATCGAGCGCCCGTGATCGTTTCAGCGAGGATGAACTGCTGGTCGTGCTGCGCTTCTTGGCAGCCATGAACGAAGAGCTCGCCACGCTCAGGACCAGCACACCCTGAAACCCCTTGCCCGCAGGTGCATCCGAAGGGCCTCCGTCTGCCGAAGGCAGCGCTGAGACACCGGAGCGGGCCGTCTCGTTCTTGCCACCGAACCCGATATTGTTCAATCATTGAGATTGTTAGTGATTGAGTAATGTCTATTCCTGGGAGCCCCATGTTCACCGCCCCGCGCCTCGCGCGCTGGCTGGTCCCCGTCGTCCTGCTCGTTGTCTGGCTGGGCGTCGGCGGATCACTCGGCTCCTACGCCGGCAAACTCGGTGAGGTCGCCACCAACGACCAGGCCGCGTTCCTGCCGCGCAACGCCGAGTCGACGAAGGTCATCGACGCGCAACGGGCCTTCAGCCAGCAGGAGACGCTGCCGGCCATCGTCGTCTGGACCGCGGACGGAGATTCGGGGCGCGAGCTCGGCCCGGAGCAGCGCTCCGCCGCCAGCAAGGCTCTTGCCTCGCTCGATGGCGCCACCGGCGTGGTCGGCAGCCCCTCCCCCGCCCTGCCCTCCAAGGACGGCGCGGCGCTGCAGGGCATCGTGCAGCTGCGCCCCGACCTGGGCGAGAAGCTGCCCGAGGCACTCGACGGCGTGCGGCAGGCCGCAGAGCAGGTTCCCGGCACGCAGCCGCAGCTGGCGGGCCCGGCGGCCAGTCAGGCGGATCTGGGTGATGCCTTTGCCGGCATCGACGGGCTGTTGCTGGGCGTCGCCCTGGCCACCGTGCTGCTGATCCTGCTCCTGGTGTACCGCAGCGTGCTGCTGCCCCTGGTGATCATTCTTGGTTCGGTGTTCGCGCTCGGGCTGGCCTGCGCCATCGTCTACGTCCTGGCCGATCACGATGTCGTGCGCGTCGACGGGCAGGTCCAGGGGATCCTCTCCATCCTGGTCATCGGAGCCGCCACGGACTACGCCCTGCTGCTGACCGCGCGCTTCCGTGAGGAGCTCGCGACCGGCGAGGACCGCATCGTGGCCATGCGTCGCGCGCTGCGCCGGTCGGCCGGCCCCGTCATCGCCAGTGGCGCGACCGTCGCCCTTGGCCTGCTGGCCCTGCTGCTCAGCGAACTGACCAACAACCGCGCGCTGGGGCCTGTCGGCGCCATCGGCATCGCCTGTGCGGTACTGAGCGCACTGACCTTCCTTCCGGCGGCCCTGGTGGTGCTGGGACGCGCCGCCTACTGGCCGGCCAAGCCGAAGTCGGCGGAGCAGAAGTCCGCCGGGCACGGCGTGTGGACGCGGATCGCGGCCTGGGTGGACCGGGCCCCGCGGCGGATCTGGGCCACGACCTTGGCCGCCCTGGTGGTGTGCGCGGCCTTCGCCCCCACCCTCAGCTCCAAGGGCGTCCCGCTGGACGAGATCTTCGTCAACGACGCGCCGTCGGTGGCCGCTCAGGAAACCCTTGGCCGGCATTTCCCCGGCGGTTCGGGCAATCCGGCCGTCATCATCGCCGAGGCCGATCGCATTGATCAGGTGACCACAGCCGCCGAGAACACCCCCGGCATCGCGGAGGCATCCGCGGTCACCGCCAACGGCCGCCCCGGTGCGGGCAAGCCCCTGGTGGTCCAGGACCGCGTGCGCATTGATGCCACCCTCGAGAACGCCGCGGACAGCGACGCCGCCAAGGACGCCGTGGCCCGCCTGCGCGAGGCCGTGCACGCGGTGGACGGGGCCCACGCTCTGGTCGGCGGCTACACCGCGCAGCAGTACGACACACAGAAGACGGCCGAACACGACCGCGGGATCATCGTCCCGGTGGTCCTTGCCATCATCCTGGTGATCCTGGTCGGCCTGCTCCGGTCCCTGGTGATGCCGGTGATCCTGGTGGCCACCGTGGCCCTCAACTTCCTTGCCACGCTCGGTGTTTCCGCCCTCGTCTTCCAGCATGTGCTCGGCTTCAGCGGCACCGACTCCTCCGTGCCGCTGTACGGCTTCGTGTTCCTGGTCGCTTTGGGTGTCGACTACAACATCTTCCTGATGTCCCGGGTCCGTGAGGAATCCCTGCGCCACGGCGCCCGCCAGGGAGTCCTGCGCGGCCTCACCGCGACCGGCGGCGTGATCACATCTGCGGGTGTCGTGCTGGCGGCGACGTTCGCGGCGCTCGGCGTCATCCCCCTGGCCTTCCTCTTCCAGATCGCCTTCATCGTCGCCTTCGGCGTCCTGCTCGACACGCTGGTCGTGCGCTCCTTCCTGGTACCGGCACTGGTACGGGACATGGGCCCGACCGCTTGGTGGCCCGGCGTCCTCAGTCGCAGGAGCGTAGATGAGCCCGGCGCAGCGAGCGCCCGCCCGGCGGACAACGACACCCGAGAACCGGACGCTCGCACGTAGTCCCCGTCCGCGCCCGGGGAGCCCGAGTCCCCGCGGCGAACGCCGCGGGGACTCGGGCTCTACACGAGGACATCCAGGGTGTCTCGCAGGCTGATGAGCCCATCCCGCAGGCGCGACTTCACCGTGCCCAGCGGCAGCGAAAGCCGTTCGGCGATCTGCCGCGATGTCATGCCCTGGTAGTAGGCGAGCACCACGCACTGCCGCTGCGCCGAGGTCAGTGCGCGCAGACAACAACGCACCTGCTCGTGCTCCAGCCGGATCTCCACCTCTTCGCTGACCGGATCGAAATCGGGGGTGTGCGCCAGCCTCGCTGTTCGCTGCTCACGCGCGCTGGAGGCCGGCGCGGAGCGGACCCGGTCCACCGCGCGCCGGTGCGCCAGGCTCAGCACCCAGTTCAGGACCGTTCCGCGGTCCTGGCGGTAGCGCGGGGCGCTGTGCCACACCTCCACAAGGACTTCCTGCGCGACTTCCTCGGCCTGCGACGAGTCGCGCAGCACCGCGCAGGCGACACGCAGGACAGGAGCGGCCAGACCGTCGTACAGGGACGAGTAGGCGTCTTCATCGCCATGAGCCACTCGCCGCATGAACTCTGAGAGATCCGCTTCAGGCTCCCGCCCGCCCTTCATCTCGGCACATGTCATGTAGGCCCTCCGAGGCGACGCGGAATCACGCCCAGCAGGCGGATACGGAATTGAGCCCGACCGCGGCGCCGTTCGTCGGCGGACCGAGGGTCGCAGCGCAGCGTGATCTGCGAAAACCCCGGCACCCTCTACTTCTGGCTACTTCTGGCTCGTCCCGGTCAGCGGATGCAGGAAGACGACGACAACCCGATCAGAGGTCCGAGTCCGGCCCGGACCCTGGGCCTGCACGTCAACGCGGCGCGCTTCAACCGGCACCGGGGTGCCGAGCGTGGTCGCCGCGGGATGCGCTGCCGTGCGCGCTCATGCCCTTGGCGGCGGCCTGCGTGATGTTGCGGGCCATGCCGCCGAAGACAAGAGCGTGGAAGGGGGCCACGGACCACCAGTAGGCGTGGCCCAGCAGACCGCGTGGGTGGAACAGGGCGCGCTGCCGGTAGCAGGTTTGGCCCGCCTCATCCGTCTCGGCATGCATCTCCAGCCAGGCGAGTCCCGGCAGCCGCATTTCCGCCCGCAGCCGCAGCAGCCGCCCGTGCTCGATTTCCTCTACCCGCCAGAAGTCCAGCGAGTCGCCGACCCGCAGACGTTCGGCGTCGCGTCGTCCGCGACGCAGGCCCACGCCACCGACGAACCGGTCCAGCCAGCCCCGGACCGCCCAGGCGAGCGGCAGGGAGTACCAGCCGTTGTCGCCGCCGATGCCCTCGATCACCTTCCACAGTGCCTGTTGGGACACGTCGACCGACAGGTGCCGTTCGTCCTTGTAGAGGCTGCCGCCGGCCCAGTCGGGATCGGTGGGCAGCGGGTCGCTGGGCGCCCCGGGCACGGAGGCGGATGACCAGCGGGTGGTGACCTGCGCCTCCCGGACCCGGCGCAGGGCCAGGTCCAGAGCCTGTTCGAACGGCAGCGGGCGGCCGGGGAGGTCGGGTACGTACTGGGCGATGTCGTGTTCGTGGCAGATGACTTCGTGGCGCAGTGACTCGGTCAGCGGCCGGGCGATCGATGCGGGCACCGGGGTGACGAGGCCGACCCAGTGGCTGGAGAGCCGCGGTGTGAGGACCGGTACCGGCACGATGAGCCGTCGGCGCAGCCGGGCGATGCGCGCGTAGGCGCGCATCATCTCCCGGTAGGTGAGAACGTCCGGGCCGCCGACGTCGAAGGCCCGGTCGACGTCGTGGGGCATGGTGGCCGATCCGACGAGGTAGCGCAGCACGTCGCGGACCCCGATGGGCTGGGTGCGGGTGTGCACCCAGCTGGGGGTGACCATGACCGGCAACCGTTCGGTCAGGTAGCGCAGCATCTCGAACGAAGCCGATCCCGAACCGATGACCACTGCGGCCCGCAGCACAGTGGCCGGGACGGGCCCGCCAAGGAAGATCTGTCCGACCTCGGCGCGGGAGCGCAGGTGTGGGGAGAGTTGTGATTCGGGAACGGACTGCGGCGTGAGGCCGCCCAGATAGACGATGCGCCGCACGCCGGCGGCGTGCGCCTGCTCGGCGAAGATCCGGGCCGCGCGGCGGTCGGTTTCCTCGAAACCGGAGCCGGAGCCCAGCGCGTGGACGAGGTAGTACGCGACGTCGATCCCCTGCATGGCGCCCGCGACGGAATCGGCGTCGGTGACATCGCCCTGAGCCACCTCGGCATCCTGTGCCCATGGGTGATCGCGGAGCTTCGCGGGCGAGCGGGCCAGGCAGCGCACTTGATGGCCCGCCGTGAGTAGTTCTGGCACCAAGCGTCCGCCGATGTAGCCGGATGCTCCGGCGACCAGGCAGTGCAGCCGGTCCGTGTCCTGCTGTCCGTCGATTCCCATGATTGTTCCTCCGCACGCTCGCCGCGCATCTGCGTCTCAGGGTTGGCCTTGACTTCCGCTCAGGCTCCGGGCAGCGCGACCGTCCCCAGTGCGGCGATCTGTCCGGCGGCCATGATGAGAACGCGGGATCCCCCTGGCTCCGCAGTCACTTCAACCAGGGCCCCGCTGAGTGGCACCGGCGCCCGCAGCTCCATGTGCAGCCCGGCCACCGCCGCCGCGGTCATGCCAGAGGTCAGCAACGCCGCCTGGCGGGCGGCTTCCAGCACCGCCAGCGCGGGCAGCCGGGCCGGACGGCCGGCGAGCAGGACGGGGTGACCGGGGTCGCGCGGGGCGATGAAAAGGCGCCCCTGCGGTGCGCGCGCCAGCATGACGTCGGTGTCGGCGGCCGCGCCCACAGCGGCCGCCGGAGGATGCAGCAGCGACGGTGAGGACCGCGCAGCGGCGGGTGGTCCGTCCGGGTTTGCAGGCCGGGCACACCGCATGGTGCACGATCCGAACAGCTTCCCCGCATGCTCATACTCGGCGGTGATGCGGTAGGCGGTCTGCAGGCCGGCCTGCGTCGCGTGGTCGCTCACGCTCACCCGGACGGCTACGTCCGTGGCACTGCCCCGCTCCGTCGGCCGGGGACCGGGCGCGAACCCGAGGCTTACTGATACGGGTTCGAGCGAGCCAAGGCCGTGCGGCTGGCGTGCCAGTGCGACGGCGAGTTGCCGGGTGGACTCCGCCATGATCAGCGGATGGTGGGACACGGCGATGGCACGTTCGTTGAGCGGATGCAGGCGCGGCCATTGGCACCGGGCGGTGAAAGCGCTGCTGCCCTGTCGCTTCAGGGACACGACGAGCAGGGATGCCATCGTCTCCAGCCCGAGTGTGCGCCATGTCAGCGGTGTGCCCGGTGCCCCCGGCTCGGGCCACCGCCGGCCGGCGGTGGCCCGAGCGAGCTGTGGCTCGCCGTCCGCCCGACCCGCCGTGAGCGCCACATTGCGTACGTCAGGCTCCTGGAGAAAAGGTCGCGCGCCCGGCGCCGGCTGCCCGGTGTGTTGCAGCGGTGGCATCAGCAGTCCTCTTCGATCTTGCGGCGCAGTTGGAACAGGCCCCGGCGTGCGTGACTCTTGACCGTGCCCAGGGGCAGACCGGTGCGCTGGGAGATCTGTACTTGGGTCAGGTCATCGAAGAACGCCATGCGGAGCACCTCCTGCTGTCGCCGGGGCAGCCGGGAGAGCTCCGCGGAGAGCAGCACACGGTCCAGTACCCGGTCGGTAGCCGTCCTCCGCAGGTGCGGGGCGGCGCCATCCGTGGCGTGGCCCGCTGCTTCGACGAGACGAAGGCGGCGGGTGCGGGCCGCCAGTGCGTCGACGATCTTGCGGCGGGTGATGCCGACCAGCCAGGAACCCAGCGGACCGCGTTCCGGATGGAATCCGGCCCGCCCCCGCCAGGCCGCGAGGAACACCTGCTGAGTCACATCTTCCGCTTCGCGCGCGTCGCCCAGTGAGCGGGCGGCCATGGTGTGCACGAGGGGGCTCCAGCGCCGGTAGACCGCGGCGAATGCCTGCTCGTCGGCGTTGATGAGTCCTTGGGCCAAGTGCCGTTCGAGCGCCGTTTCCTCGAGGGGTGGGAACACACGCTCCGCGGCTCGCATGATCGAACTCATGGTCTGGTTCCTCCTGCAGAGCGGCAGTGCGGGATAGAGGCTCATGTGCGGACGCACACCCACAGGCCGGCGCGCGCCTGCGCCAGTCCGAGTCTTGGACGCACAAACGACGCAAGCAACACGCGTCGGTTATGCGTCGTACGCTGAGTCGGTGAGCTTGAGCGAGCACGAACAGTCCGCGGCGCTGTCGACCGGCGCGGTGGCCAGGCTCCTGGGCGTCGCGCCGACCACGGTGCGTTCCTGGGACCAGCGCTATGGCCTGGGGCCCGATGCGCACACCGGCGGCAAGCACCGCCGCTGGACGGCAACCGACATCGCGCGTCTTGAGCAGATGTGCGCGCTGACCATGGCGGGGGTGCCGCCCGCCGAAGCCGCGCGCATCGCACGCGAGGGCCGCTCGTCGGACAGGGCGGCCACCCATGCGCCGGCGCGGCCGGGGCTTGCTCGCAGGCGTTCCAGGACCGGTCTTCAGATCGGTGACGTGCGCCGGGAGTGCAAAGGTCTCGCCCGCGCCTCGCTGCGGCTCGATGCCACCTCCGTGGACGACCTGCTGACCACGGCGATTGCCGGCTACGGGCTCGTCACGGCCTGGCAGGAAGTGATCGTGCCGACCCTCCAGGCGGTAGGCCGCAAGTGGGAGAGTTCGGGCGAGAGGTACGTGGAGGTCGAGCACCTGCTGTCCTGGCATGTCGCCGGGGCTCTGCGGCGCAGCTCCCCGCCGATCCCCGCCGGTCAGGCGGCTGCCACGACGCTGCTCGCCTGCGTGCCCGGCGAGATCCACACCCTGCCGCTGGAGGCGCTGGCGGCGGCCTTGGCCGAACGGGGCCTGCCGGTGCGGATGTTCGGTCCGGCGATGCCTGCCGAAGCGCTCGTGGAGGCGGTGCGCAGGACCGGGCCCGCGGCGATCGGGCTGTGGGCCCAGTCCCGGACCACGGCAAGCCGTCCCCTCGCGCAGTACGTGGCGGCGATGGAGTGGGGTGTGCGCGGCGCGCGCAGGCATCCCCTCGTGCTGACCCTCGGGCCGGGCTGGGCCGGCCAGACTCTGCCCGGACTTCCACGGCCCTCAGGACTGGCCGAAGCCCTGGCCGTTCTGGAGACGGCGATAGCCGATGACGCCCAACGGCCTGTCACGCGCTGAGCCACCCCGCGGCGGTGGCATCCTGGCCGACCGTCGGCCCGGCCTCGCCCGGGACCATCGCCATGCAGGGCCTACGAGTTGAGGAGACAGCTGATGCCCCTTCAAAAACGGTCGACCCCCCATACCGTCGTCATCGGTGCGGGTCTGGCCGGCCTTGCCTGCGCGATGGACCTGTGCCGAGCCGGACAGCGGGTCACGCTGCTGGAGGCATCCGATGCGGTGGGCGGGCGGATGCGCACGGACCGCAAGGACGGCTTTCAGCTCGACCGGGGCTTCCAGGTGTTCAACACCTTCTACCCGCAAGTGCAGCGGCGCCTGGACCTTCGCAGGCTGCGGCTGCGCCCTTTCACTCCCGGTCTGATGGCGCACACGCCCACCGGAGTGGTGCGGCTCACTGACCCGACCCGGCGTCCGCGCGAGGCCGGCAACTTGCTGCCCGGTCGGGCCCTGAGCGCCCGCGACCTGGCCGCCCTGGCGGCTCTGACCGCACATGACACCCTCTTGCCGGCCCGGGCCGTCGTTCGGGGACATGACCAGAGCACCCAGCGTGCTCTCGCACGCTGGGGCTTGTCCCACCGCGCCATCGAGCACGTGCTGCGGCCGTTTTTGGCGGGCGTGTTCCTGGAGGGGGAGCTGGAGACCTCAGCGCGCTTCTTCCATCTCATCTATCGCAGCATGGCGCGTGGCAGTCTGTGCCTGCCCGCCGGAGGAATCGGCTCGGCTCCGGCCCAGCTCGCCGAGGGCCTGCCGCAGGGCACTCTGCGGCTGGAGACGCCGGTCGCGGCCATCACCGACCACGGTGTCCTACTGGCCGACGGCCGCGAAGTGCCCGCCACCACGGTCGTCGTCGCCACGGACGCCGCGAGGGCCGCAAGCCTGCGTCCCGGACTGCCGGTGCCGGACGGACGCACCGTCACCACCTACTACCACGCCGCCGACACCTCACCGTTGGCCGAACCAACCCTGGTGACGGACAGCACGCTGGCCGTCCTCAACACCTGTGTCCTGAGCGAAGTCGCCCCGGAATACGCCCCGCCCGGCACCGCACTCGTGTCCACCTCCGTACTCGGCGACGACCAGCCCGGGGCAGAGGCCGCCGTACGCCGCCGTCTGGCCGAGCTGTACACGACGGACACCACCACCTGGCAGCAGATCGCGACCTACACGATCGCAGGGGCATTGCCGGCGATGAGGCCGCCCTGGCCTCTGAGCCGCACCACCCGCCTCACACCCGGACGGTATGTGTGCGGGGACTACCGGGCCACCGGATCCGTGCAAGGCGCGCTCGCCTCCGGCACGCGGGCCGCACGCGAGGTGCTGGCCGACTCCGCGTCTGCGCAACAGTGAAACCCGTCCGCACCCCACCGCATCCACGCCACCATCCAGAGCGGAAGGAGAGACGTGAAATGGCTCCCTTCTGGGCCGACCTGCTGGAGGAACAGTGCACATCCACGGGGCGCGCATTTGTGACCGCCGGTGCCGACGGGGCCATCGGCAGCTCACTGGCGATCGAACGCGGTGCTCGCGGAGCCCAGCCGGCGCTCACCACGCGCGACCCGGCCCGGCTGGCGAAAGCGGCAAAGATCCACCAGGGCGCCGCCACTGCCCTGTTCGACGCCTACGCCCCCAACTCCTGCGCCCGCGCCGTCCACACCTGCGCGGCGGCACTCGGCGAACTGGACGCAGTGATCACAGCGTTCGGCACGGTCGTGTTCGGCACCACACAGGCGGTCGATGACGCCACCGCGGAACACCTGTCGGGCACGTGAACACCGGGTTCGCCGAGGGCGCGGTAGCGGGCACCGCAGACCCATGCCGCCAAGAGGCGGCGTGCAGCAGGCAGTACGAGGGTCGCGCGGGCGCTGGAGAGCGACGCCGATCTCGTCCGGGCCGCACCCTGTGGGACGTCGGTTGTCCAGCAATGCGCCCGGTGACCGACCTCCAACACAAGGGCCCCTGGGGAGACACGCCGATGACACTGCTCCACGACGACCACCTTGCCCGCGCCTTCGATCATGCCGCGCCAACCTACGACCGACTCACCGCGATGAACCCCGGCTACCGCACGGACCTGCTGCGCTCAACCCGCCGACTCCGGCTTCCCCACGGCGGAGCAGGCCTGCGCATCCTCGACCTCGGCTGCGGCACCGGCGCCTCTACCCGAGCCCTGCTGCGAGCTGCCCCGCACGCCCGCATCACAGCCGTCGACGCGTCGGCGGGCATGCTGCACCAAGCACGCAGCAAAGCCTGGCCGGCGAATGTGCGCTTTCAGCACCTGTCCGCCGAAGAGCTGCTGACGGCTGAGGACACCGGCACCTTCGACGCGATCTTCGCTGCCTACCTCTTCCGCAACGTCACCGCCCCCGACGCGGTCCTGGGCGCCGTGCGCACTCTCCTGCGCCCCGGCGGCAGGCTGGCTGCCCACGAATACAGCCTCAGTGGCTCACCCATCCACCGCTCCCTGTGGACGGCAATCTGCCGGACAGTGATCATTCCGGCGGGGACCCTGACCGGCGACCGCGCGCTCTACCGGCATCTGCACGACAGCGTCACCGCGTTCGACACCGCACCCGCCTTCGCCGCCCGCCTTCGCAATGCCGGTTTCACCGACGTCCGCACTCTGCCCGTCGCCGGATGGCAGACCGGCATCGTCCACACCTTCCTCGCACGTAACGGCGGCCCAACCCCCGATGAGTCTGCTGCGGCCACAGAACCCCCGCACTGAACCGCCGGACTCGGGGCCATCGGCACGGCAGCGAGAAAGGACGCGGCGAGTACGCCCCCCCCTGTTATCGACCCTTACGTACCTGAAGCCCGCCCGGCCCACAAACACTTCGCCTCCTGCCCACCCTCGTATCCGGACGCAGCCCGTGGTGCCGAGTCCGAACTCGCCGCGTCCTTCTACGGCGTCACCCGGGAGACGCTCGCGAATCATCCGCCGCTCCGCGCCACCATCCTGCGCCTGGCCCTGTACGAGCATCTGACGCCGACAGAAACCGTTGATCGCGCCCACCGTGTCCGCACGCGCCTGATGGCCGCATGACTGGCAGTGGAACTGCCAACCGTGCGGGTCACGGGCGCCTTGAGATGCGTCTCCCTCCCAGGGATAGCCGGCCGGGTCCACGCCGCGCGGCAGGGGCAAGGTGGCCGCCCCCTCCGGGCCAAGCACTCCGGCGCTGAGGAACCCATTCCCAGCCAGGCCGGGGCTGGGGCCGCGACACATTCCAGTTCGCACTGCGCCGTGCATCCAATTGGTCACCTCGTACGGAATGCTAAGAGCCCGCTGCGCGTCCATCCGTTCGTGGACGGCGGCTGTTGCCTGCTCGGGCAGGCATCAACCTGGCAGACAGGGCATCGGTATGGCCGGTCACGACACGGGACAGGGGATGCATGCACGACACGGAGATCGCCATCGTCGGCGCGGGCGCCGCTGGCCTTTCTCTGGCCTACCGCCTGTGTGCCGCCACCCCGAACCGTGACATCCCCACCATCACTCTGATCGACGCCCCGCAGGGGCCGCTGCGCCCACCGGAACGAACCTGGTGCTTCTGGGAGGAGCCCGGCGGCGAATTCGACGCCGCGACGTCGGCAGGCTGGGACAGCCTGCGGGTGCGCGGGCCGGACGGCACGTCCGTCACCGGTTCACCCGCACCGCTGCGCTACAAGATGCTCCGCTCGCGCGCGTTCGAAGCGTTTGTGGCAAAACGGCTCGATGCCACACCGCACGTGAAGCACCTGGCGGCAACGGTCCATGCCGTGCACGACCTGCCTCACGGCGCGGAGGTGCGGGGCATGACCAGCCGGGGAGAGGCACTGTCACTGCGAGCCCGATGGGTGTTCGACTCCCGCCCGCTGCCCCGGCTGCCGCCGGCCCGAACCACGCTTCTGCAGCACTTCCGTGGCTGGTTCCTGCGGGCCGAGCGGCCCGTCTTCGACCCGCAGGTGGCAGACCTGATGGACTTTCGCACCCCGCGCCCCGCGCACGGTCTGTCCTTCGGCTACGTCCTGCCGAGCAGCCCCTACGAGGCCTTGGTGGAGTACACGGAATTCTCGCCCGCGGCGTTGGACAGCGCCGACTACGACCGGGCCCTGCACACCTACGTGACCGATCAACTCGGCCTCGCCCGCTTCGAAGTGAGCCATGTCGAACAGGGCGTCATCCCCATGACAGATGCACGATTCCCGCACCGGCCGGGGCGATCGGTGTTTCGCATCGGAACGGCAGGCGGCGCGACCCGCCCCTCCACCGGGTACACCTTCGCCGCCATCCAGCGGCAGGCACAGTCCATCGCCACCGCCTGGCAGGAGCGCGGCCATCCCCTGTCGCCGCCCGTACACTCGCGCCGTTCGCTGGCCATGGACGCGGTCCTGCTGCGCGCCTTGGACACCGGCAGGCTGGATGGAGCGGACTTCTTCACCGGGCTCTTTCGCCACGTGCCGATGGAACGGCTGCTGCGCTTCCTGGACGGCGCCACCCGCTGGGACGAGGACTTCCGCATCGGACTGCACACCCCGGTCGGCCCCATGCTCCGTACCGCGGCTGAACTGCCCTGGCTGCCCCGGCGCGTATCGCAACGCACGGTCCGGCAGCCCGGCTGACCCGCGCCGTGGCTCCCGCCAGCGGCCGACGACAGAAAGAGACTGCAGACATGCCCGTGCCGGGATACGAGACACCGAAACGCCAAAGCCCCATGCGAGGCCGAAGGGCAGATGGTGTGCGGCGGGGACGTGACCGGCACGCGTGCAGGCTGCCCGGCCCCGATGGGCTTCAGCGGGTGCGGGGCCAGGCCCCGCGTGTGGCGGTGATCGGCGGTGGGATCGCCGGACTTGCTGCGGCAACAGCTTTGGCGGAGCGCGGCGTTGACGTCACCGTGTACGAGCGGCAGCATCAGCTCGGTGGCCGTCTGGCGGGCTGGCCCGTGGACCTCGCCGATGGCTCCGCCGCGACGATGAGCCGCGGCTTCCACGCCTTCTTCCGCCAGTACTACAACCTTCGCGGCCTGCTGCGGCGCGCTGATCCAGAGCTGCGGATGCTCACCGCGCTGCCCGACTACCCGCTGCGCCACAGCGGAGGTCTCCAGGACAGCTTCGCCCGCGTCCCGCGCACGCCGCCCTGGAGCGCGCTGGGGTTCGTCGCGCAGAGCCCCACCTTCGGTGTGCGGGACCTCGCCCGGATGAACGCGCGGGCCGCCCTGCCCCTTTTGGACATTCGGGTGCCGGACGTATACGAGCGATTGGACGCCATCAGTGCTTGGGAGTTCCTGGAGCGGATCAGGTTCCCACGCGCCGCCCATCACCTGGCCTTCGAGGTGTTCTCCCGCAGCTTCTTCGCCGACCCGCGCGACCTCTCGGCAGCCGAACTGGCCCTGATGTTCCACATCTACTTCCTCGGCTCCAGCGAGGGCCTCCTGTTCGACGTGCCCAATGAGCCCTTTCCCGCCGCGCTGTGGGAGCCATTGGCCGACTACCTGACGAGCCACGGTGTCGATATCCGCACGGGAGAGACCGTCGAGAGCATCCGACCCGCGCGGCACGGCGGCTCGCACGTCATCGCCCAGGGCGCCGAAACCCATCATGACGCCGTGGTCCTGGCCCTGGACACCACTGGTCTGCAGCGCGTGGTCGGCCAGTCCCCCCTGCTCGCCGACCAGCCATGGCGGGACATGGTGCAGAAATTGCGCACCGCGCCTCCCTTCCTGGTTTCCCGGCTCTGGCTCGATCGCCCCGTGGCCGCCGGTCGCCCGGGTTTCATGGGCACCAGCGGCTACGGAACGCTGGACAACGTGAGCGTCCTGGAGCGCTGGGAGGGCCAGTCCGCGCGCTGGTCTGCTCACAACGGCGGTTCCGTCGTCGAACTGCACGCCTACGCCACGGACCCGCGGGCCGACCGGAAAACCCAACAGGATCTTCTCGTCGCCCAGTTGCACCGGGTCTACCCCGAGACACGCGATGCCAAGGTGATCGACGCGCGCCACGAATGGAACGCCGACTGCCCGCTGTTTCCGCTCGGCGGGTACGCGGAAAGGCCTGGGGTACGCACCCCGGATCCCACCGTCACCCTGGCGGGCGACCTGGTCCGCACGGACCTGCCGGTCGCGCTGATGGAACGGGCGGCAACCACAGGCTTCCTGGCCGCGAATGCCCTGCTTGCACAGTGGGGTCTACGCGGCCAGACCCTGTGGACGGTGCCGGACAAGGGGCGGGTGGGCGCGCTGCGGGCCCTGAACCGGATGTTCAGCTGAAGCCCGCGGCCGACGACGCGGTCTGGTGTGACCACAGAGCCACCATGCTCAGCCTGGGAACCGACCGGTGCTGCGCAGTGTCCAGCGTCGTTCCGCATAGGCCAGGTCGTCGCGCCACAGACGCCCTGCGGCCGCACGCATCAGGGGGCGCAGCGCGGGGGCGGTTGCGCGGGCAAGGGCGAACCCGCGGCGGTCCGACGTGGCGATGACCGCCTCGATGACCGCGGTACATGGCCGCCCCTTGGCGTCCGGCCCCAGCGGCGTGGCGTGCGTCTCGACGACCGAGCCCTGCCCCTCCCCTTGCGTGATGTGCATGACCACGGTGCGCGGTTCCGGCGCGGTGAAGACCGCCCTGACCGGCACGACCGCGCGGCCGGCCACCTTGAAGGACACGTAGACGGCGAACGCGTCGGGGCCCTGCTCGCTGTCCTTTCCGGTGTCGCCGGGCCGGCCGACGACGGTGAGGTCGACGAACGAATAGGGGTGGAACCATGCGCCGTGCCAGGGATCGAGGCGGTTGGCGATCACGTCCTCGGGTTCGCAGCTCCCGGAGACCTCACAGACCGCAGCGATGGCCCGGGCCGGTTCCGGTCGTGCGGGGATTTCCGGCCGGTCCAGAGGTGTCTCGCCCCCGAGAGCGTCGAGCCTGACCCAGACGAGCACGCCGTCGTCGAACGCCGGATAGGGCTCCCAGCCCCCCGTGGCTTGGCCGTTGAGCGCCATACCGTGCCAGTGGCAGATCAGAGTGCCGCAATGAACCGGGCTGTCCTTGAGCGGGGCTCCCAGATGGGGGCAACTGCCCGGTCCCGCCCGCAGCGTGCCCCCTGCGTCGCGCCAGGCGACGACCTCGACACCGGCGATGCTCCGGCCCAGTGGCCGGCTGGCGGTGACGTCCTGCGAGCTGCCCAGGACGTACCAGTTGCCCGACGGGCGGGCCAGGGCACGCTTCAGCGCTGCGGCGATGATGCCCGGTTTCGCCTCGCGCCAGGTCGGGCGCTGCTGCTCCCAGGGAACGGGACGACGGCGCAGCCGCAAGGGGATGCGCGCCGCCCTCGCAGCCCGGCCCCCACTCTCGCTGTCTCCTGTCACGCGGACCACAGCCCCTGCGCTTGGGGCCGCACGCGGGGAGCGGGAGTCGCACGCGTTTGCGCGGTCGCTGCGTCGCGGGTCTCGGGCGCGCCGCGGGGACGGGTGCGTGCCATCGCGAGGCGGATCAGGCCGTCGCAGGCCACGGTCGCGCGCCGTCGGCGGGGAACGACGGCCCGGCGGTGCAGTACCGCGTATCCGTCGTCGGCGATGGCATCGAGAATGGCGCCGTACAGCACGAAGGCGGTGCGGATGCAGGGCCGGGACGCGGGCGCGAGCATCGCCAGTCCGGGTACGGCGTGGCGGTAGACCCCGCGCGTGAGTTCGGCGGCGGCCTTCAGCATCGCGGTGATGCGCCGGTCGCCCGCTCCCGTCTTGCGGCTCCACTGCAGCAGGCTTCGGTCCACGCCGTGAGCGGCCAGCAGGTCGCCCGGCAGATAGAGACGCCCGCGGTCGAGGTCCTCGCCGACGTCGCGGAGGAAGTTGGTCAGCTGAAAGGCCACGCCGAGTGCGGCCGCGTGCGGCTCGGCTTCCTCGCGTGGGACCACGGTGCCCAGCACGGGCAGCATCTGCAGTCCGATCACCGCGGCGGATCCGTGCATGTAGGAGCGCAGTGCCGCGTAGTCGGCGTACTCGCTGATCTCCAAGTCGAGGCGCATGGAGGTCAGGAAGTCAGTGAAGTGCCGCGGTTCGATCACATACCGGGCTGCGGTGTCGGCGAGCGCGGCCACCACCGGCTCGCCACTGGTGCCGTGCCGCAGCGACTCCTGCAGATGGCGCTCAAGGTGGTCCAGGGCGGCGGACCGTTCGGTGGGCGTGGCGGTGGAGTGCATGTCGTCGACGATGTCGTCGGCCCAGCGGGCGAAGCCGTAGAGGGCGTGCACGGCGGGCCGGTGGGCGACCGGCAGTAGCCGGGTGGCCAGGAAATAGGTTTTGCCGTGGCGCGCGTTGAGCCGTCGGCAGTGGGTGTAGGCCGCGCGGAGCGCCGGGTTGCTGATACCCGCGGCGTCGAGTTCCCGGTCAGTCATGCATCTGGTCCTTTCGCGGCCGCTCCTGCTGTCCGGGGGCGTGGGCGCTGTGGCTGTCCCGCTCCCGTGACACGCGCCGCGGCCAGTTTTCCGGAGATGAGCACGGTCGGCACGCCGACGCCGGGTGTGGTGCCGCAGCCGGCGAGGACGGCGTTGGTGGTGCCGCGTACCAAGTTGGCGGGGCGGAAGGGGCCGGTCTGGGCGAAGGTGTGGGCTGCGGAGAATGGTGTCCCGGCGGCATGGCCTTGCGCCGCCCAGTCTGCGGGGGTCACCAGGCATTCCTCCTGGATGGCGGCGGAGAACCCGTCGAGCCCGCGGCGCTCCAGCGCGTGAAGAAGGCTGTCGCGGTAGCGCGGTGCGAGGTCGTGCCACTCGCGCGTGCCCGCGCCGATGTCTGTGTTGGGGCAGGGCGCGAGGATGTAGTGCAGATGGCGGCCGGGCGGTGCCAGGTCGGGGTCGGTCGCCGTGGGCCGGGTGATGAGCAAGGAGGGGTCGCTCATCAGCCGTCCGGTGCGGGTCAGCTCCTGGAAGGTGTCTTTCCACGCGGCACCGAAAGACAGGGTGTGATGGGCCAGTCCGGGCCAGGTGCGATCGGTTCCCGCATGCAGGATCACCGCCGACGGTGAGTGCCTCAGCGCGATGGGGCGCTGCGGGCGGTGCGTGAGCAGCTGGTAGGCGACTGGCAGATCCGGTGTGAGCACGACGGCATCGCAGGGGATCCGTCCGCGGTCCGTGATGACGGCGGTAATCCGCTCCCCCGCGCGTTCGAGGCGCGTCACGTCGTGCTCGAAGCGCAGGTCGCCGCCCGCGTCGGTGGCTGCCTGCGCCATGGCTCGGGGCAGCGCGTGCATGCCCCCTTTGGGGAAGTAGACCCCGGCGACGGTGTCCATGTAGGCGATGACGGCATACGCGGCCAGGGCACGGGCCGGGGGAACTCCCGCGTAGAGGGCCTGGAAGGTGAAGACGCGCCGCAGCCGCTCGTCGGCGAGAAACCGGCCCACGCGGGCATCCAGGCGGCCGAACCCGCCCAGTACGGCCAGCCGGGCGAGGTCGGGGGTCAGCAGACCGAGAGGAGAGTCGAAGTTCGTGTCGATGAACCGGCGCATCTGCACCCGGTAGAGACGCTCGAGCCAGTCACGCAACCGCCGGTATCCCAGGGCCTCCCGGGCTCCCGCGAAGCACGCGATTTCGGCCTCCATCGCCTCCGCGCCGGTGTGCACGTCCAGGGTGCTGCCGTCGGCGAACTGGGCCCGGTATGCGGGATGCAAGGGGATCAGGTCCACCCGGTCGGCAAGTCGCTCTCCGACCGCAGCGAACGCCTCATCCGCGATGTCCGGCATGGTCATGACGGTCGGTCCGGTGTCGATCCGGTAGCCGCCCTGTTCGAGCAGGCCGGCCCGGCCGCCGGGTACTGCGGCGCGTTCCACTACGGTCACCCGGCGCCCGGCACCGAGCAGGTGCAAGGCGGCCGACAGGCCGGACAAGCCCGCTCCGACGACCACGACATGATCGGTGGGCCCTTGCAGTGTTCTCATCCGTTGCTCGCTTCGGCGAAGGACGTCCGTGGGCTCGATGTGTGTCCGCCGCCCGGCTCATGGGAGGAGCCGGGCACCGGGGCGGCCGGGATGCCTGCCACGGTGCAGAACAGCTCCCGCAGCTGTGCGGCAGCAGGGCGCACCAGGGCGACGCGGTCGAGGTGCCGCACGCTCTGGGCGAGCAGCCGGCGGATCTTGGTCTCGACGGTGTCGCGCGCTCCGCTGTGCACCAGGGCGCCTCGTACGCGCTCCAGGTCCCCTTCCGTCAGGTCGGCGCCACCTCCCACATGGGTATCGAGGATCTGGAGCAGGGCACGGCTGCCGGTGGCTTGGGCACGGGCCCTCGCCACCGCCAGGAGGTAGGTGACCTTGCCTTCCCTGATGTCGTCGCCCGAAGGCTTACCGGTGTGCCCGGGGTCGCCGAACGCGCCCAGCAGGTCGTCCCTGAGCTGGAAGGCGATGCCCGCGCAGCGGCCGGCCGAGCACAGCGCTCGGGTCGTGCGCTGGTCGGCCCCGGCAAGCGCTGCGCCGAAGGCCAACGGCCTCTCCACTGAATACAGACCGCTCTTGAGCGTGGCCGTCTTGAGGGCCAACGACGTCGAGCGAGAACCCGTTGCCTGCCCGTACAGGTCGAGATACTGGCCGGCCACCATCTCCGACCGCATCGCCTGCCACAGCGCTCGCACGTCCCTGGCCGTGTCCGTCGGCAGTTCTGTGCACGCAACGACATCATCGGCCCAGGCCAGGGCCAGATCGCCGACGAGGATGGCGGCGCCCGTGCCGAACGAAGTGCCTGTCCCGGCATCGTGGGCACCGTGCTGGGCCGCAAGGTCGACATGCACCGCGGCCCGGCCACGGCGTACAGCCGAAGCGTCCATCACGTCGTCATGGACCAGCGCGCACGTCTGGATCAGTTCGAGTCCCGCGGCCAGGCGCAGAGCTGCCCGGGCAGAAGCGGCATCGGCTGAGCCACCGCATGCCTGCAGGCCCCACCACAGGAACCTTGAGCGCATGCGCTTGCCGCCGTCCAGGGTGAAGCGGGCGACCCGTTCGGCCACGCCCTGAGCGAAGTGGGCGTCGATCGAAATCGCCGCGTCGAGCCGCTCTTTGAGAACATCGTGAAGAATGCGCCCGACTGCGGCGCCGACGTCAGCGTCGACCACGGCCGGATCCCAGGAGCCCAGGCTTGGGCCCGCGGCGCGCCCGGCAAGTTGCCCCTCAGGCAGTGGAGGGAAGCCCGCATGCCCCGTTCCGAAGTATCGACCGTCCTGGCCGCCGGTCAGGGACGGTGCCTCCGTCCAGGTGCGGCGCATCGCAATTCCTCTCATGGCGTGCGGAGCGTCGGTCGGTGCGTTTTCCCTCCCAACGCGCCAGCCGGATGCACCTAGGCGCATTTCATTACGAGGGACAGGGCAAGCGGTCTCGGCCGATCACCGAGGAGGGGGTGACGCCAGGACGACAGACAGGTCGCGCCCACCGGGGGCTCTGCGAGCGCTGGAGCCGGGAAAGCCCGTCCCCAGGACATCACCAGGCCGCCACCAGGCTGGAGGACCGATGCCGGATACCGAAGCCATAAGGGACCGTACAAGCAAGGTGTCGGCACCAGGGCGAACGCCACGACGAGGGTGACGTGTCGTGCGGCGAGGCCACCGCAGCGCGCCGGGCCGGAGGGTGCCGGGCGCTTCGCAGAGACGGGCGGCGCCGCCCGTCACGATTGAGCCGTGCGTCGACGCGGAGACCGCGTGGATGCGGCTGTCGGCGCCTGGGAAGTCCGACGGGCGGCACCTGTGGGGGGGGGTAGAGCTCCGCGAGGCGCGCGACGGAGAAGGCGGCAACCAACACGGCACCGATCATGATGAGCCACAGCCACCAAGCGGGGTGATCCCAGATGCCGCCGTCGGGTCGCTCCTGGTGAGCCTCGGCGGTCTGTCCTTCGGCGGGCGGCGTCGCCATGACGCAGAACACCGACGGGACGATTACCCCCATCGGGGTCGCCTCGTTGCGCCTCATGGACTGGCTGTGGAGGTCCGACAATCTGATGCCGCGAGCGGTCAGAGGGCGGGCAGGTCGGCTCCATCGCAACGAACGAGGGCACCCTTGACAGCAGTATGCGATGCGACCGCGCAACCATCCTCGTCCGTTTGTCGGGCCGGTCTACGTAGCACACAGCTGGACGAGCAGCACGGGGCTGCTCGACCAGCAGGGCTCAGCTGATCCGGGTGGTGACGCCGGCGGAGTTGTTGGTGGTGTTGGTTTCGGGGCTGGCGGTTCCTGCCTCGCTGCGCAGGTGTACGGTGCCGCCGCCGTGGGACGGGCCCTTGCCCGCGATCTCCAGGCGCACGGTGGAGCCGGGCTTGACGGTGCCGAGGTTGGCGATGAGAGAGCCACCGGGGGTGTAGGTGGAGTTGCCCTGGCTCACGCGGTCCGCGACGTGGTCGATGCCGTTGGGAAGCGTGGTGACCAGATCAACGTTCTCGGCCTTGCCCTTGCCCACGTTGGTGACCTCGACCTGCCAACGCTGCTCCTGATGGTGATCGATGTGAGTGGGGCCCGAAGCGGTGACCTTCAGATCGGCGCCCGTCTTGGGCTTGGAGTGCTGGTAGTAGTCCTGATCCCAGCGGCCGCCGGTCCAGGCGTCCCCGTAGTGGCCGTCGTAGCCGTACGACGGCGCGGGAGGCTTCGGCGCCAAGGGGGCCGCGGACGCGGGGGCCGCCGAGATCGCGGCCAGGCCGGCGCAAGATGCGACGACACCCGCGATCACACCAGCGACGCGCTGATTACGTGCAAAGTCCATGGGAGGTGACCTTCCATCGAAGACGAGAGGCACGCGACGCTGAGCACCTGACTTCCATGGCAACGCACGCCGGGAGCTGGGGAACGAGTCCTTTGCCCTCGATCGACGGGCAAGAGGTCCCCCAGTGCCCCCTGCCCGCCCCCGGCGTCGCCAGTGCGCTATCTAGCCGCCGTGCCCTTGCGGCCGATGAACTGCTGCGAGGCCGGGCTTGTTGGTGACGTGGCAGCCCCATCGCCGCAGTTCTCTATGCCGCCCAAAAGCCCGTCGGTCGGCGGCGGCACTCCGCCTGCACCTCGCGACTCACCATCCATGGCGTCGCAATCGGGGGCAGCGTGCGTCTTCCCGGCGGCAACTGCGCTCCAAGGATTCAGGAAGCCGACCTCGGCCACCACCCCCACGTGCCGGCCGCCCAACGCAGCGAGCGCACGCACCCGCAGAGAGAAGGCCACCCGCTGGGGCGCGCGCTGCTTTGCCGCAGCAGCCTGGACCCCACGGTGAATCCTGCTCAACTCATCAGAAGGGCAGTCCCCGCAGGTCCACACTGGTGGCCGGTGAGGCAGGCCACCCAGGTCGTAGAGCATGGTGGTCAAAGGGGAGGTCCGTGTGCCATCAGGCTGCTGGAAGGTGACGGGCACGGAGAGCCGGCTGCATCCCAACTGTGTGTTGAGCGGGACCAGGTCCTGGTGGCAGAGCAGGATCACCGTGGAGGGTGTGCTGCTTGTCAGCCCACTCCAGACCGTGTCGATTCACCCCAAAGATCTCGGGCAGACCATCGCGGAGTGCGGCCATGCCACCCGGAGAACTGGGACCCGCCACATAAATCATCCTGCGTGGCTGCCGGCAACATGGCGACGGCCTCCATCACGCCGTCCAAGCCGTCGCGCACATGCACAACCTCGCGCCCGCATCATGACCAGAAGATTGCGCTCATACACCCTGACCTGCGCAAATACAGCCTTGCGCAACACCCTTCAAGACTTGTCCCGCAATTGATCTTCCGGAGCAGAGGCATGAGTCGGGCCTAGGCTGGCGATTACACGTTCTGGGTTGATGACTGCGACCCATCCCTACGTCAACGCAGGTTGACGTACCCATCCTGTCAACATAAGTTGACGTGATGGGTAATCAAACACTGCTTGCCTGCGGGATGGCCGCTGGCCCGCTCTTCACCATCGCGTACCTACTGGAAGGCGCCCGCCGTGTGGACTACAAGCAGTTCCGCCATCCCGTCAGCTCGCTCACCCTCGGCCGCGCCGGGTGGGTGCAGACCGTCAACTTCCTCTTCACGGGCTCGCTGACGCTGATCTTCGCCGAGGGCCTGTGGCGTGCCGGGCCTTCCCGCTGGGGCGCACTGCTGATCGGCGTATGGGCGGTCGGGCTGCTGGGCGCAGGTTCCTGCCGGACGGATCCGGTGAGCGGTTACCCCATCGGCACCCCCGATCAGCTCCAGCGCCCCACCCGCACAGGGGCTCTGCATGACCTGTTCTCCCTCATCGGATTCCTCGCCCTTGCCGCGGCCTGCTTCGTTTTCGCTCTGTCCAACTCGCCGGGATGGGCCCTCTACTCGATCGCCAGTGGTGTGCTCTTCGCAACCACGATGGCGCTGGCCAGTGCTGCGTTCAGCCAACATCAACGCTGGGTGGATCTGGGCGGACTGATCCAGCGCGTCTCACTCACGATCGGCTGGACCTGGCAGATGCTGCTCGCCGTGCGCATTCTGCACACCTGACGGTCGTCCCATACTCGCTGCCCACGGCAGAGATGATCTCTCCATGGCTGGTGTGATCACGGCGTCGGAGCCGTCTTGGATACCTGCTTCTAACGAAAGCTGTTGACCATTTGGCTGTTGGCGTCTTGGCTCGTTGGTCTGGTGTGGCGAAACGTCAGCCGCGGCCACGGATCGTGTCGGATGAACTGTGGTCGCTCATCCTGCCGTTGCTGCCCGAACCGGCACCGAAGCTGGTGCAGGGCAGACCTCAAGTGCCGACCCGGGGCTGGCTTCAGCTCTCCCCGCCTCGGCTAACCTGCGCACGGCGGGGAGGCCAATCCCAAGGGCTCGGGCGGTCCGGTGGGCGGTGAGCAGCCGGGCCGGATGATCTGCGACTCCATGGTGGGCTATTCGCCGTCGGGGACAGCGACGACGAGCCGCTGCAGCTTCCCGCTCAACGACAAGCGGCCCTGCGGGATGTCACTGCCGGACGCGCCGGCCTCCTTGGCTTCGGCGACGAAGTCAGCGATCTCATCGAGTGTCATGAACTTGTCGGTGCCGGGGACATGCTCGATCTTCTTGGGCATGAGTTGATCCTCTCGCGCCGGCCCCGTGGACCGGACGGTTCACGGCTTCAAGGGACCAGTGTGACGCCTACGGGCACTCCCGTGCCGCCACGGATGTCCGCCTCGGATGCCAGCGGCACTCTCTTGCAGGACCGCGGAGAAGGAGACGGAGAGGCAGGACAAATGGATACCTCCACCGCAACTACGCCAGCTTCATGACGATGTCGGCACCCTCGGCGGAGTTATAAAGGACGGGGACCCCTGATTCCTCGCCGTAATAAAGCGTGGTGTCACACCCGTCCGAGAAGTCCAGCACCACCGAGGTCGCCCCTGTCACATCCAGAGACTTCCAGGTGCCCTCCCCCGACTTGGAGTGCAGGCCACTGGCCAAGCACGAGAAGTACTGCGCCTTGAGGTTCTTGACGGTGAACTTGCCCTTGCCCCGCAGGTCGAGCGTCGCCCCCACATCACTGTTCTTCCTTTCCCGCACCAGGGTCCGGGGCTCCTCGACCTGCGCATCGACCTGGACTGGCAGGCCGGGGGACGAATGTCGGCACGGCGCCCGGCCGAGCTCACCGGGTGCCGCACAGCACCGTGCACAAAACCCTGACCCGTCCCCCTGCTCGTTCCGTCACTTCAACTCCCCTGCCCGCGCCCTCGTCAGCTGGAGGTGGGCCAGGAGCGCAAGAGCTGGGCGAGCTTGTCAGCGGTGCAGTCGCGGCTGAGGAGGAGATCGCGCAGGGCTACGGCGTCATCGTGGCCGGGTTTGACCGTGACACCAGAGGCTTCCAAGTACATGACGCCGGTAGCGGCCGCGACTGCGAGGTTCGAGCGTTCCAGCCAGCGGCAGCGCCCCAGGACGTGCACCAGCGCCGCGGCACGCGCGTAGGCGCCGTCGTAGACGGGGGTTTCGAGGAGCTCGGCACGGTGGCAGGCGACAGCGGCAACGGGGATGCCGTAGTCGTCCGGGGTCGGGTCACCAGCCCCGGCCAGTTGCGCGACCTGCAGGATCCAGGGGACGTCGATGTGCAGTTCCATTACGCGGCGTGCGCTCCCGGTGCGGCGGCCTGCGCGTCGCGGGGCGCCTCGGCTTCGTCGAAGACGTGCTGGTGGTCCGCGAGGAATCGGCCGGCCGCCTCCAGACCCCGAGCGCGCAGGCCGCTCGCGTCTTCAAGGACCAGTTGAGAGATGTAGTCCCCCACCGCCATGCCGCGCTCCTTGGCCCGCACCGCCGCGAGTTCCTTGACCTCGGGATCGACCCGTGCACCGAGCTGTGTCTTTGCCATACCCTTGATGGTAACACTTGTTACCACGAGAGGGGGCCGCCCCGAACTCGCCCGTCGGGGTGCGAGGGCGCACAGCGAGCGCGCCTGCGCGGGCGGAGCCTGGCAGCTCTTGGTCTCCGGAAGCCGCGTCGAGGAGCCTGATGGTTCTCGGATCCGACGAGCCCGACGCGACGAAGTTGGAGCAGCTGCGCAGGGCGTGAAGGTCGCGCCTCTACCGGAGTAGCGCTGGGCGCGGGCGCGGGTGCGGGTGCGGGGTCGCGCGGTCGGAGGCGGGTGCCCTGACAGGCGGCGTGCCTTGGCGGTCCCGCGTTTCGCTTCGCACGTACGCGGGGCCGCCCCCATGCCGGGTATCGGATCCGGCTCGACCTGGTGCCGGTCAGCGGCCCCGGGGCGGTGCGCAGGATCGCCGACAGCCGCATGGCCGCCTCCCTGCTCGAGGCCCCAGAAGAGACGGCCTGGTGCCCGCGGTGGTTGAAAACCCATCTCCAACCGGTGAGAGGCCTGAAACTGGCGACCTCGCCGAGACACGGGTCAAAGGGCAACGAGATGGACAGCTCTGCCGTGGGGACGAGGTTGTGAGGGTTCTTGTGATCCCTCGCCGTATTTCAGAGGGATACCCGTGCTGCTCTGCCAGCGGCAGAACAGCGGTCGGACCGGGCTCGACGATCACTACAGTCCAGTCTCATGACGACGATTACGACGCGTACGGTCGAGTACCCGGCCGACGGTCTGACGATGATCGGGCACCTCGCGCTCCCGGCCGGTGTCGACCGCCGACCTGCAGTGCTGCTCGGACCAGAAGGCACGGGGCTCAGTGACGTCGAGCGGCACCGGGCCGATGCTCTCGCCGAGCTGGGATACATAGCGCTGGCCTTCGACCTTCACGGCGGGCGCTATTTGAGCGACCCCGAGGAGATGCTGGCCCGTTGCCTGCCACTGCTCGCTGATCCCGACCGGATGCGGGGCATCGGCCATGCAGCGCTCGCCGTGTTGCGCGCCGAACCGCGGACCGACCCCGACCGGATCGCCGCCGTCGGCTACGGCACCGGGGGCGCCGTCGGGCTGGAACTCGGGCGCGACGGCGTCGATCTGCGCGCGATCGGCACAGTCAACGCGCTGACCACGGGCCGACCGGGCGAGGCAGCGCGCATTCGCTGCCCGGTGTGGGCCGGGGTCGGATCGGAAGACCCGATCATGGCGCCCGCGCAACGCAAGGCGTTCACCGCTGAGATGCAGGCCGCGGGCGTCGACTGGCGCCTCGCGGTCTACGGCGGCGCCTTGCACGCCTTCCACCATCCGCCGGTCGACCACCCCACGGTCCCCGGCGTCGGCTACCACCCGCAGCACGCGCGGCGAGCCTGGCGCGACGTCGTCGACCTGCTCGCCGAGTGCCTGACCGTGCCGGAGGATCTGGGGGCATGACCCAGGCAAACATGCCGGCACCAGGCTTGGTCGGCGTCACGCCTGGGATGCCTGAGACGCCTGAGACGCCTGAGACGCCTCAAGCATCGTGGACGGGTTGGGCAGATCGGGGCATGGGATGCGGTGACCTGGACGGTGGGCCGGGTGAGCCTGCGGGTCATAAGCGTGATCGGGGCGAGGGAAAGCCGTGATCGAAGCGCTGCTCACGCTCGCCACGATCGCACTTTATGACCCGCAGGCTCACCCGACCGGCCATTCACCCCACAGCCGCAATTCCACGCCTCTCGTCGGCAGTTCAAGCGGTGTGATCACAACCTCCTGCCCCACTAGTGTCCTGTCGATCTGACTGGCTGAGTAAAACCAGGTGCGGCCGGTCACCGCGATGGTGTGAGATGCGGGACATGACGATCGTTCTGAACGAGCCCGGCGTCGATGGGCTGGCCAGGGTCGTGGATGCCCTCCGCGTATGGCAGAACGACCGCACGCCGTTGCAACTCCATCCGGGAGACCTCGGCTGGGCCTGGGCGCTGGGCGCGGAGAGGCTGGCCGCAGCCGTCCGCACTTGGAGCGTGGACGGACGGATCATTGCCGTCGGATACCTGGACGACCCTGATGTGCTGCGCCTGACGACCGCGCCGGATCTGCGACAGGACGGTGATCTGGCGCGCCAGCTGCTGGCGGATCTCGATGATCCGGAGCGCGGGGTCCTGCCGCCCGGGAAGGTCGGCCTCGAAATCCCCAACGGCGCCCTGCTCCGCGAGATCCTCTTGGAGGCGGGCTGGAGTCTGGACGAGCCGTGGACGCCGCTGCGCCACGACCTCGCCGAGCCGGTGAAGGACTCCGGCCTACGGATTGAGGTAGCCGGTCCGGAGACGGCGGGGGTACGGACCGCAGTGCATCGCTCGGCGTTCGGCAGCCCGGCGTTCACCGAGGAGATTTGGCACGCCCTCGCGGCCGGGCCGGTCTATGCCGACGCCCGCTGCCTGATCGGCTACGACGACCAGGACAACGCGGTGGCCGCGGCGACGGTCTGGTCGGCCGGGCCCGGCAAGCCCGGCTTGCTGGAGCCGGTGGGCGTGCACGCCGACCATCGCGGTCGCGGCTACGGGACCGCGATCAGCGTCGCCGCTGCGGCGGTGCTGCGTGAACTGGGTGCATCAAGCGCACTCGTCAGTACCCCGACCTCGAACGCTGCCGCCGTCGCCGCCTACAGGGCAGCTGGATATGAACCGTCGTCCGAACGGCTGGACGTCAGTCGAGCTGCCTGAAAACGATCAGGCGGCGGTATCGGACTGGCTGCGTCGCGTCGCTGACCCTGGCTTGCCCGAACACCCTTCGAGGACATGGGGTAGGTCGGGATTCGATGGTGGTCGGATGATTCGTCGTGCTGAATTGACCGATGGGACGATCCCGCGGCGGGTTGAGCACCAAAGTGCACCTGGCTGTGGACTGGCGCCGCCGTCCACTGTCGATCCTGCTGACGCCCGGACAGGCCGGTGACAACGCGCAGTTGGTGCCGCTATTGGAGGCAATCCGGGTGCCCCGGCTGGGGCCGGGGCGTCTCCGGTCGCGGCCGGATCGGGTCATCGCCGACAAGGCATACTCGCATCCGTCTACCCGTGCCGAGCTACGCCGGCGCAGGATCGCCACCACCATCCCCGAGCATGCTGCTCAGAAAATCCGGCGCCGCGGCCGACCACCTTGCCTCGACCGCGCCCTCTACCACGACCGGAACGTAGTCGAGCGCTGCTTCAACCGGCTCAAGCAATGGCGCGGCCCGGCCGCCCGATGTGCCAAGCGCGCTGCGATCCACCGAACCGAAGTCGTCATCGCCGCCATCCGCCATCATGATCTGGCTCTGCTGATCGACAGGACGCGCCCAAGCCGCTCGAACCCGGAACGTCAACGCTCCTTGGCTGCCACCCATTCGTGTCACAGTAGGTCATACCGTCTCCACGGTAGGCGCGCCCGGCTCATGCTGCTCCCCTCAGTACGAAGTCACCCGGGGGAACCATGAGTCAACCGCAGCACCCGCAGCAGCAGTGCCAACCGCAGCCCCCGAAGAAGTCCAAAATCGGGAAGATCCTCGGCTTCGGCTGCCTCGGCGTCGTCGCCCTCGTCTGTGTGATCGCCGCCATCGGCGCAGCCGCCGGTGGCGACTCCACCGATGCGACCAACAGCGACAAGGCCGTGACGACCAACGACAAGCCCAAGTCCGGCGACACAAGGAAGGAGCCGCCCGCGGAGAACAAGGGAAGCCAGGCAGAACAGTTCAAGGCCTGCGTCGCCAAGGGCGGCACCGAGAGCGAGAAGACAGCGGTCAAGCACGTCACCAAGGTCACCGGTGCGGGCAAGAGCAACGACATCCTTGACGCGGCCGAGGTGTTCACCGGCTTCACCGGCGGAATGATGGGTCCGCACGCATCAGACGGCAAGCTCATTGCGAGCGCGTTCGGCTCTTGCTACGACTCGGAGAACGGTCTGGTGACCGTCTACGACAAGAGTGGCGAGATCCTGTCGAACGGAGACTACTGACCGATCCATGCCGAACCGGCCCGGTCTCTCCCGAGCGAGACCGGGTCTTCGCACGCCCGCTGAGCCCTGGACAACAGCCCCTCGCCGAACTGGACTCGGACGAGGTGTGGCCCAGGTTCGTGCGCTTTGGCTCGCAACGCTTCGCCACCGCGGACTCCCCCGACGCCGATGGTCTCCTCTTCCAGTACGGGACCCATACCTTCGAGGGCCCGCCCGTCTTCACACTGGATCTTGCCCGGCAGTTCGAGGTCAACGACGCTTCTGGCGAGCATGATCATTACATCCAGCTCCATGTCCTGGTTCTTCCACGACACGGACGATGAACTCGACCGCTGGGCCACCGGCATTGGCCACCAGGAAATCTGGACGATCATCCGCGACTTCCCTCCCACGGAGATCAGGGTCTACCAAGAACAGGTGTGATTACAGCCGCGTAGGGACTGGCCTGGTGACGCTTCGCGCTCCCTCCTCAAGATCTGTGCCAGAGCCGCGTTTTGACGGCACCGCTGTGCTGTCGACGCGTCGACTGATCAATTCGCTGTGCCTCGACGAGCGGCGTCCGTAGGGTTTCCGCATGACGGATGAGAGCGAGCGGGCCGTGCAAGCGGCCATTGACGGGGAGATGCGGCTTCTCGATCCCGAGGTGCGGGCTTCGCCGGACCGTGTCCTGGAGCTGCTGGATCCGGAGTGGACCGAGATTGGGGCTTCTGGACGCCGGTGGGACGTGGGGTCAATTCTCACGGTGACGAGCAGCGGTTCGGTGTCCGCGGAGTCTCCGGTCGAGGTCAGCGAGATGTCTGGCGTCGTCCTTGTCCCGGGAGTTGTGCATCTGACGTACTTCACCGACCACCTGGGCCGCCGGGCGTGGAGGAGTTCTCTGTGGCGTTCGACCGAGACGGGCTGGCGAATGTACTTCCACCAGGGCACTTTGACTGGGTGAGCAGGTGGATCCGTCGCCCTCAAGGGTGCGGTCGCCCAGCTGACGAGGCGGCTTCAGCTGGCCGTGGCTGACACCTCCACTCGCGCGCGGGTGCTGGCCCGCTTAACCGCCCGTTAGGAGGCGGTGCCGCTCTCGGAGAGCGTGCCGTTGAGGGGAGCCGGTCGACGATGGCAGCGCAGAGTCGGGGATCGGTGAGGGGTGCACAAAAGATCGACGTGGCCATATCGAGTGGCGCCGATGGTCTTGTTCAACTGCTCCTCGACGGCAGCCTCGACCAGCTTGCCGATCAGGCAGTAGCGGCTGACTCTTCTTGATCCATTCACAGCCTGCCAACGTGTGGCCGGTGGCCGGTGACCGCGTCGAAGTTCGGGTTGGCATCGAAGTCGAACGCCCACAAGGACTTCTCCCGCGGGCTCCGGTACCGGCAAGCCCCACACGCTTATCGCTCTGGGCGCCGAGGCGGGAAGCGACGGGCCGCACGGGCACTCATGTAACACGGGCACTGATGTATCCAGCGCTCGGCGGAACCATTGCCACACGCTGCACACCACACTCACAATTACTGTCCGCTGAAGAGGTATCGCCCTGGCTGACAGGAGAGACGTGAGGACGCAATCCGCTGAGGGCTTACCGCCACAGTCGGCACAGAGCGTGGCCCGAGGACGAACCTTGACTGGTCTGGGTTGGACAGTTGGCGCTCTCGGATTGGTCATGATGTTCAGTGGTACCGCTTTGTTCAGAGTGCTGGTGCAGGAACCGGCTGGAGATGTGGCACGGCTCCCCCTGTGGTCACGCCTGTTGATCACGCTGTCGGTCTTGGCGGTCGGTGGTCTGCTCTTCGCGGGCAGCTATCCCCTCATCGTCCGAGGCAAGCGCCACCGATCCGGGACCATCGCGTCCCTCGGCGATCTCCCCGAGGCGCGATATGTCCTCTACTTGCGTCCCTTCGGTCTCGACCTGGAGATGGCGTTGCCGATGCCCGACGCCCCAGGTGGCCTCATGCGCTCCCCATTCGAGATACCCGGGATGACGCAAGAGGACTTCCTCGTCAGGCAGTTCAAGGCTCTCGGTCGGGTCGTCGCGGTGGGCCAACCAGGCGAGCGGCTTCCACTGCTCGGAGCGGAGCGCGGGTATCTCCCCGTAGGCAACTGGCAGAACACCGTGAGCAAAATGATCCAGGGCGCCCACGTAGTAATGATGACCACGGCTCCGGGGCCCGGAACAGTATGGGAGTTCACTGAAGCCCTGCGCACGATCTCTCCGGCCAGGCTGATCCTGCTGGTCTACGGCGAGCTGGCGCAGTACACCGCGTTCGGTGAGGCCGTCGCGCAGAGGTACGCCATACGGTCAAAGGAGGAAGAAGCAGGCGTGTGGCCGCGTCTGCCTGAGCTTCCGGCATTCTCACTGCCACTGCCGGCGGCCAAAGGCCAGCGCTGGGACCTGAGGTTGAAGGGCATCGTCTCTTTCGATGAAGACTGGAATGCAACCTTCAACCGGTTCGATCCGATAGTGCCGAGGATTCGACTGGCCTGGACCTTGCGGCGACTGGTGAGGCATGAATTGGAACCGGTACTGGGCCCCCTGTCCCAGCTCCCCATGACCGCGGCAGCGCACCTTCAGAAGCCTGCCGGGTAGCGTGGCTGAGCAGGGCCAGGACCCTGCACCGCCGAGCCGATGGAGGCCGTCAGGCCGCGTGGCTGGTGGAGTCCGCGCCGAATTCCGCGGCGAACGCCGTGCCGTGCTCGTCGGCGAAGGCCTCGGCGGCCGCGGTGAACCGGGGACGCGCGAGATCGGCGGTCAGCAGTGGTGCGGACTGAGGGGCGTGGGCGGAGCAATGAATCGCCCGACGGGCCCTCGTCCGGTTACCCCCACGGCCCGCTTCTCGGCGCGGGCCCGCCATGGCTCGCAAGAAGGTCAGGGCACCCGCGCCACCACCGCGTACATTCCGCTCGGCGCAGGCTGCGGCGCGAGCTGCTCGCGGAACCACTCAGGGGCAGTCACCAGACCGGGCTCGACAGGCTCCAGACCCTCGACAAAGCGGACCACTTCCTCGCGGGAGCGGAGCGCGAGCGTCATGCCGCTCCTTGCGTACTGCTCGGTCGCCTGCTCCGCCACCTCAGGGAAGATGTCGTTCGAGGCATGGGAGAGCACCAGATGGCTGCCGGACGGCAGAGCCGAGACCAGCGTGGCGACGATGCTGTACGGGTTCTGCTCGTCCGCGACGAAGTGCATCAGCGCGATCAGCGAAAGACCGATCGGACGGCTGAAGTCCAGGACAGTGCGGGCGTGTTCGAGGATCACCTCCGGCTCGCGCACATCGGCCTGGATGTAGTCGGTGGCGCCTTCGGGGCTGCTGACCAGCAGGGCCTCCGCGTGGCGCAGCACGATGGGGTCATTGTCGGTGTAGACGACCTTCGCGGACGGCACAATGCGTTGAACGATCTGGTGCAGATTTGGCGCGGTGGGGATACCGGCGCCTATGTCGAGGAATTGGTCCACGCCCAGCCCCGCGAGATGGGCGGTGGCCCGGTTCATGAACGCGCGGTTCTGCAGGGCCCCGATACGCACCTCGGGCGGCAGCTTCTCACCCACCGCCTCGTCGACGGGGTAGTTGTCCTTGCCGCCAAGCAGCCAATCGTAAACTCGTGCAGGGTGCGCCTGACTGGTGTCGATGCTGGGGCGGGGGGAGGGTGCCGTCATGGGCGGGCTCCATCGTCGCGGGGAGGCGGGCGGGGTAGCGGGCGTTGGGCAGTGTCATGCTAACTGGCCTTGCTATTCAGGGTGTTGATGCTTGCGGAGCCCGCCAGGACATCCGTGAAGCCCCTCCCCCGGCGCCGACCGCCGACCGGCGCCAGTGTTATACGTACACGGGCTTCCGCGGATCGAAACGCGCAGGCAGAACCGTCATGACACCTCATGCACAACCGGAACCAGAACCGGAACCGGAACCCGAGGCAGCTGCACCCGAGTCACCATTGAGGGCGTCCCAGCCCGCGGCGGCCGCGACCTCGCCGCCCTGCTCGACCGCGCTGCACCCCGCGGACGCCTGGTCGAGGATCTGCTCTCCCTGTCCGACGCCCGGCTCGCCAATCTGACGGGGGTGGGCGACGACGATCCCGCATGGGCGATGCAGTACGCCTACACCCCTGAACTCTTGAGGATCGCAGCCGAGATGGACCGTAGCGACGCCGTCTAGCTACCACCGCCGCCACTACCGGCGAGGCCGTCGACGACCTGCTCGCCGTCCGTGACGCCCTCGCCGAAGCCATGGGCCAGGCAGACCACTTGCCGGTCTCCTGACGTGTCGGCGACGGGATGCGCGGCCTGACCCTGGCGGGAGAAATCGACCACGACACCGGCGACCCGCTGCGCCGAGCCCGGGGCCGATACCTTCGATCACGCCCCGCCCCCTGTCGTCCTGGACCTGCGGCAGGTGACCTTCATCCGAGGAGATCACGGCCAAAGTCGCGTATTCCGAACGGACAGCGAGGAACGTCCTGCACAATCTCACCTCTCACCTCCCACCTCCTCGTCTCCTCGTCTCCTCGTCTCCTCGTCTCCTCGTCTCCAACTCCGCAACCGGTCTCATGCCGTGGCCTATGCGGTACGTGCGGGCTACATCTGAGAACCTGCGCGTACAACGGATTACAGCCCCGGCTCAGTTGACGTTGGAGAGATGGATGAAGGCTTCGAAGACACTGATGCAGGTGGTCGCTCACCCGGACGACGACCTGTACTTCATGAATCCCGAGGTGGCGGCCACGCTCCGCGCGGGCCACCGCGTGGTGACGGTGTACATCACGGCTGGAGAGTCCGACGGACGCAACAACATACCCGGAGCCGCCGCACCCGCCGAACCCGACCAGCCGGCGTACGCAAGCGCCCGGATGCAGGGACTGCGCCAGGCGTACGGCTGGATGTCGGCCAAGGAGCCAGGGGCCCGCTGGTCACGTTCGGCCCTCGCGATGCCGAACGGGGCGTGGAGTGAGACGGCCCAACTCGGTGCGCAGGTCACGCTGGTGCACTTGGGCCTAAGGGAAGAAGCGCTCCCGGACACGCCGTACGTGGGGCTCGCCGAGCTGTGGCACGGGCAGGGCGGCACGGCGACGACGCTCCGCACACCTGGCAGTCCCGTGGCGGAGGAATCCGGCTACGACCGGGGCGAGTTGATCGACGCCATCGCGTGGCTCCTGGAGCGCCATCGGCCCGGCGTCGTCCACTATCTGGATCCACTCCCCGATCATCAGAACCACGATGCCCCGAACCGGCGCCATTTCGACCAGCCCGGCTTCTCCGACCACCGCGACCACACCGTCGCCGCGAAGTTCGCCCTGGCCGCGCTGTCACGGAACGACGCCTGGGCCCGCGGCCGTTCCTTCGTCCAGGCCTACCGTGGCTACTACAACGCGCGCTGGCCCGCCAATCTGAGTGCGGCTCAACTGTCCTACAAAGTAGCGGCGTTGGACGCGTACGGGGGTCTTTCCACCGCTGGCTGCGGCAATCCGGGGGGCTGCGGTGACTACTCGGTGGGGCAGGGCAGGTCCCGGATGACGGGGTGGGCCCAAAGCGTGACCCCTCGGTGGGACGGTGCCGGTCCGGCTCTGACCACGGACGCCGATGGCACAGTGGCCGCGTTCTGGGTCCTGGGCGGCAGTGTGGTGATGTCTCAGCAGGAGCCGGGTGGGCGGGCTTGGACCGGCCCCCGGCAGGTGGGCGGGCACGGACTGCTGCCAGTCCTCGCGGTGACCACCGGGCCTGACGGAAGCCGCCGGATCCATGCGTCGCGGGTGGAGCCGTCGGTCGGGGTCGGTGAGGACGTCGTCGAGACCGGGCTCATCGAGCAGTCGCCCCAAAGGGAGTTCCGCACCTGGCGCAGCCTGGGGGCTCCCGGCGGCCCACGTTCCGGCATGGGCCGACTCGGGGTGCCCGTGGCGGCCGTCGACGGTGGGGGCAACCGGTTCGTCTTCGCCCGGCAAGGGGATCTGTCCATAGCCGTGAGAACGGGTACGCGTGGACAGCCGAAGCACTGGACCAAGCTCGCCGAATCAGATGTCAGGGAATCGCTCGCCGCGGTCACCGATGTCCGGGGCTTGGTCCACCTCTTCGGTTCCGGACGGCACGGGCTTCGGCACTGGGCGCAGTCCGCACCGGGAGCTCTCCCTGTCGGACAGGACGCCTCCGCATTGCCCGTCCCGGTGAGTCCGCCCACCGCCGTGGTCACCGCGGACGGCGCCCTGATGCTGGCGTATCGCTGTGCCGGCGGCCCTCCATGCGTGTACCGACGGCTTGACGACACCAGCTGGGAGCGGGTCGCATTCCCGGAGCCCGTCGAGGAAGGCCTCGGACCGGTGGCGCTCGCCGCGGGCGAAGGGCATCAGGTGCTGCTCGTGCAGCGGAGCGATCAGGGCGCGTTGCAGGCGTGGGCGATGGATGTGTCGCGCGACAGCGGTGCCGTGCGGTGTAGCGTGCCGGATGTGTTCACCGTCGGTACTCCATCGGCGGCCGTGGACGGCTCCGGCCGATTCGTCGTGGCGGGGCTCGGGATCGACGGCTCATTGCTCGCCCTCACTGAGGGATCTCCTGAGAGCTCTGCAGGGACGTTGGCTGAGACCTTTACTGAGGCAGGCACCGGATCACGAGTCTTCACGAGGGGATGATCCTTGAAGATCACGTTTCTGCTCACCTGGGCGGATGTGCTGGGAGGCACGGAGCGGGCGGTGTTCACCCAGGCTGCGCAACTCGCCGCCGCACATGACGTCGAGATCATCAGCGTCTTCAAGACCGGGGAACGGCCCTTCTTCACCATCGAACCGCGGGTCACACTGCGCTACCTGGTGGACAGGAGCGGCAGCGGCCCCGAAAGCCCGGTGTCCCCGACGGGTCTCAGCCCGGCCGAGTGCGCGGCGCTGGCCGCATTACCCACCGAGTTCACCGCCCCGGCCTGGGAGAGGGCCATCTTCACCCGGCTCTCCGACCTGGAGCTCGGGCTCCTGCTCCCGGCGATCGATTGCGATCTGCTGGTCACGACAACGCCCGCGCTCACATCGGCCGCCGTACGTCTGACAAGGCCCGAAGTTCTGACGGTGCACCACGAGCACCGTATGGCCGGGATTCCGCCGCTGCCGTCCGCGCCTCAGCTCGACGCGCTGGTGACGGTCAACGAGCGCAGCCGGGCCCAGTACGAACAGGCGCTGGGAGATGCCGCGCCGCTCCTCGCGACGATTCCCAACTCGCTGCCCGTCGCGCACCGTCCGCGTTCGACACTCACCGGAAAGACCGTGGTGATCGCGGGACGGCTCGCTGCCGAGAAGCGGGTCGACCATGCGATTCGGGCGTTCGCGAAGGCGTCTTCGGAGCACCCCGACTGGGTGCTCAGCATCTTCGGCGACGGCCCCGAGCGCAGTGCGTTGCACGCGCTGGCCGGGGAACTCGGAGTGTCGGACCGTGTGCGGTTCCACGGCAGCAGTCCGCACATGTCCCAGGAGTGGGCCAAGGCCGATATCGCCCTGCTGACCTCGCGCGCGGAATCATTCGGCCTCGTCATCCTGGAGGCCCTCGCGGCGGGGGTTCCCGTGGTGTCCTACGACTGCCCTAACGGTCCATCCGAGATCATCCGGCACGGAGTGGACGGTTGGTTGGTGCCCACGGGTGACGTGGACGCGATCGGGGCCGTACTCGCCGGGCTGATGGGCGACCGGGCGGCTCTGCGCGCTCTGGGCACACACACGGTCGCCGGGGCCGAGCGCTTCTGCGCGGAGCGGGTGACCGAGCGCTGGGAGAACCTCTTCGCCGAACTGGAGGCGCGGCGCGGTGACTTCGCCCGTCGCCGCCACCGGGCCGAGCGGATGGTCTGCCGCTCGGCCCTCGACTCGTAGGGAGCCCAGGCTCAATCGCCGTGCGAGGGTGGCGCGGAGGGCGCGCCCACGGGGCAGCGTCCGCCCGACTCCCCCGGTACCTCCCGGAATACGGGAACGGAGCGCGCCTCCCGCAGATACGGAACCCCTTCCGTATAGCCGGTTCCCGAGCGCGTCTCGCCGAGCATGCGGGCCGCAAGGCGGTAGTGGGTCTTTCGCCACTGAACCAATGCGGCGGAGAACCCCTCCATCGCCTGCCCGACGATGTCGCGCGTCGCCGGGGTCATCCGACCTGCCGCGTCGGCGCTCCGGAACGCGCTGTCGAGGCTGGGCATGCCCGCGAGTACGCGTGTGCGGACCTCGGGTACGGAGTGGAAGGCGGCGGACTCCACGCGGTCCGGGTCCGGTTCCCTGCACAGCGATTCCATGGTCTTGTAGCCGCGGGACTGTATGGCGCTCGCGCCCTCGGTGTAGCAACGGAAGGCGTGGAACGCCTCGATGCTCATCGTCGCAAGGAGTGAGAACAGCGGGGCCGCCTCGCGAAGTCCCGTGGTCGCCGCGTCGATGCGTGCGGCCGCGACGAGGGGCTGATGGCCGTCAATTCCTTCCACCGCGGCGGCCAGGTGCTCGGCGAGCAGCGCGAAGGTCAGCTCGAAGCACTGGAGCACACGAATGAACAGGTACTCGTCGTGGACGGTGTAGGCGGGGAGCATGCTGAGTGTGAGACGGCGGCGCTCTTCGGGTCTCGTGTCCCCGTGGACGGTGCGGCAGAGCCCGCGGGTCTGTTCGCTCATGCCGTCCTGGACGGTCCGCGCGACCGTATCGGCCGGGTCTGCCAGGCCGAGCCGGGTCAGCGCCGGACCCGCCGCCCGTATACCCAGGCGGCAACGCTTGGCCACGGTACGCGTGTCGGGACGCATCAGCGGGAGCCGGTCGGTTCTGCCCTCTTCGGCGTCCAACTCGAACGTGAGTATGTCGGCGATGAGTTGGACGGTGAGCCGGTCCCGCTGACCGGAGGTGTGTTCCTGCCGGTCCGATGTGTCCGCAGGCCCCAGGAGCGGGGTGTCCGCAGGGCCGAGGAGCAGATCGAGCGCGAGATAGGTCTGGTAGTCGTAGCGGCCGTCCCATTTGTCGAGGGCCAGGTCCAGGAACCGCGTGAGCAGCTCTCGGTCCCGGGCCGCCCCGCGCAGTGTGGGCAGGTCGTCACGGAGCTCGGCGAGTGAGGTGAGCAGTTCCCGCTCCACGAAGTGTTTCCCCACGAGCTGGTACGCGTCGACGACGGAGGCGTAGGGGAAGACGCGCGGATCTCCGTCGGTCCGCCATTCCTCCAATGCGCGCACTGTCCTCAACTCCCCGAGCCGACCTGGCGCAGCACCTCGTGGGCAAGCAGCTCCAGCTGGTCGATGTCGCCGAGGGAGTGGGTCCTGAGATAGATCCGGTCCGTGCCGGACTCGCCCAGCTTTCCGATCTTGTCCACGACCTCGTCCGGAGTGCCCACGAGCCACTTGTCCCGCATCGATTCGGGGGTGCGGCCCGCGGGCGCGCGCCGGGCGATCTCCGCCGCGTCGCGCCCGCAGCACACGGCCTGCGACACGGCGAGGGCCAGGGAGTCCTGGCTGCGGCCCACCTCGGCGCAGGCCCGGCGGACGCGGTCGAACGCCTCGGCGACCTGCCCGAAGCCCGGATAGGCCAGGCTGAACTCGTCGGCGTACCGCGCGGCGAGGCGAGGGGTGCGGCGGGTGCCGTACCCGCCGATGAGCAGGGGCGGGCGGGGGCGCTGCAGGGGCTTGGGCAGTCCGGGCGAGTCGGTCAGCGTGTAGTACTTGCCGTCGTGGTCGAAGGTCTCCCCTACGGGCGTCTCCCAAAGACCGGTGATGATGGCGAGTTGCTCCTCGAACCGGTCGAACCGCTCGACCACGTCCGGGAAGGGAAGGCCGTAGGCGGTGTGTTCCGGCTTGTACCAGCCGGCGCCGAGCCCGAACTCGATGCGTCCGCCGCTCATGTGGTCGGTCTGCGCGACGCTGATCGCGAGCGGCCCCGGGGCGCGGAACGTGGCGGCGGTCATCAGTGAGCCGAGCCGGATGGTGGAGGTTTCCCTGGCGAGGCCTGCCAGCGTGGTCCAGGTGTCGGTGGGCCCCGGCAGGCCGTCCCCGCCGCCTATGGGCGTGTAGTGGTCGGCGCGGAAGAAGCCCTCGAACCCGAGGTCTTCGGCCGCCTTCGCGACCCGCAGCACGTCGTCGTAGGTCGCGCCGAATTGCGGCTCGGTCAAGATGCACAGTCGCATGGGGGGTGCCTTTCGGTACGGGTGGGTCAGCGGATCTTGGCGAGGCGGGCGTCCTCTTCGGGGTCGGCGATGCCGGTCCACCCGTAGACCGACAGGTCGGTGGGCATCGGCTCGGTGCGCGTGGTGGTGCTGTGCACCTCGACCTTGGTGTGCCGCTCGGCGGCCTCGAACGCCGCGTGCATCACGTCGACGACGTGCAGGGCCAGGGCCGGATCGGCCTTCGGGGCGCTGCCGGTGCGCAGCGCGAGGGCGAGGTCGGCGACGCCGATCCCGCGGTCGTACACATAGCCCGGCAGCGCGGGGAGTTCCTGCAGACCGCCCCCGGTGGAACGGGCGACCTGGATGGGGCCGTCGAAGAGGTTCGGGTCCGGCAGGACGAGCGACCCCGACGTGCCGTGCAGCTCGATGTGCGGCGAGGTCGCCGCCCAGGCGTCGAACGAGCAGACCAGGGTGGCGATCGCGCCCGACGCGAAGTCCAGGGAGGCGACGGTGACGGTGGGTACGGAGACCTCGATACGTTCCCCCGCGCGGGGCCCGCGGGCGATGACACGCTCGCGGTCGCTGACCCGGTTCTGGGCACTGACCGCGGTGACCGGGCCGAGGAGGTGGACGAGCATGGTCAGGTAGTACGGACCCATGTCGTGCAGTGGCCCGGCGCCGGGACGGTAGAAGAAGTCCGCGTCGGGGTGCCAGATTTCGGGCCCGGACCTGAGCATGGACGCATGAGCGTGGACCGGGGTGCCGATCTCACCGGCGGCAACGGCGGCGATCGCGGTCTGCGGACCGCGTCCGAGCACGGTGTCGGGCGCGCAGGCCAGGAGCAGCCCGGACTCACGGGCGAGCGCGAGCAGCCGCCTGGCGTCCTCGGGGTCCGTGGCGAGGGGCTTCTCCACGTAGACGGACTTGCCGGCGCGCAGGGCCGCTTCCGTGGTCGCGGCGTGTTCGGTGGGCGGTGTCAGGTTGACGACGATCGACACGTCGGGGTCGTCGAGCACCTCCTGCCACGTGGACGGCTTGCCGAGCCCGAACTCCTGGACGCGCCGCTGGGCCCGCTCCGGGTCCAGATCGGCGCAGCGCAGGACTTCCAGGATGCTGAAGTGGCGCAGCATGCGCAGGTAGCGCGCGCTGACCGAACCGCAGCCGAGGATGGCCACGCCGGTGGGCGGGATCGGCCCGCGTCGGGAATCGATGAGGGTGTCGGTGTCCGCGTTCATGGAGGTTCACCTTCCGGTCGTGAGGCTGAGGCTGTGGTGGAGGTGTTCGCGAAGGGCCGGCAGATGTTCCGGCGTGAGAAGCGTGTGGTGCGAACCGGGGATCACCGTGTGGTGGAAAGAACCTGTGGTGTGCGCCCGCCAGGACGTCATCCCTGCCGGGACGGGGTTTCCGGCCGCCTCGAGGGTTGCCATGGGGCTCGCGACGACGCCCTGAGTGGTGTGTCCCGCAGCGAGGGGCAGCAGCACATCGAGACGGGCCGCGACATCGGTGTGTTCCGCCCCTTCGATGAGCGCCGCGCGCTCCGCCGAGGGAGCCGGTGGGTTGAGCATCCGGTCGATCAGGACCAGTGCGGGACGGCGTCCGCGCCGCTCGAGCAGGCGCGCGAGGTCGAATGCGACGGCGGCTCCCAGTGAGTAGCCGACGAGGGGCACCACTGTGTGGTCGGTGTGGAGCAGCAGTTCCTCGGCGAGGGCTTCGGCCAGCTCGTGGAGCGAGGTTTCCACCGATCCGTCGGGCGTCAGGTAGTCGACTCCCCACGGGGCGTACGAGGTGGGCAGCTCGGCCACCAGATCCGTGAAGATGTACGGGATGCCCGCGGCGGGCGGCAGGAAGAAGACGGGCAGGGCGTCGTGCCGCGTCGGTCGCAGCGGTACGACGCGGGTGGCGCCGCGCGAGCGGCTGTCGCTGAGGTGGCGGGTGAGCGCGTCGGCGGTCGGATGGTCGTGCAGGGCTCGCAACGAGACGTCCCGGTCGAGTGCGCGCGACAGTGCGGAGACCGCCCGGAGCGCGAGGATGCTGTGCCCGCCCGCGTCGAAGAAGTGCTCGTCGGTCCCGAGCAGGGGGTCGTCGAGCACCCCCCGCAGCGTGTTGAGGACGAGGTCGGCGAGCCCGTGATCCGCCCCCTCGCCGCTCGGCCCCCCTCGGTGCAAAAGGGCGAGCAGGGTCTGGGCATCCAGCTTTCCGCTGGAGGAGAGGGGGATTTCGGGCACTGAGGTGATCAGGCGGGGCACCATCACGTCGGGCAGCGACCGCTTGAGGTGGGCGCGGATCTCGGCACGCTTGGGGACGGCAGGGCCCGCCACGAACGCGGCGGGCTCGATGTCACCGCCCGGCGTACGGAAGGCGATGACGGCCGTCGCCTGAACGTCGGGGTGCGCGCCAAGGACGCGTTCGATCTCGCCGAGCTCCACCCGGTGGCCCCGGATCTTGACCTGCCCGTCGCGCCGTCCGGCGAAGTGCAGTACGTCCGACTCATCCACCCAACCGCGGTCACCCGTGCGCAGGACGCGCTCCGCCGGGCGCCCTGGACGATGGCTGAAGCGCTCCTCGGTGAGCGCTTCGTCGTTGGTGTATCCCAGGGCGACACAGGGCCCGGCGATACGGATCTCCCCCACAGCCCCTCGCGGGACGGGCCGGCCCGAGCCGTCCGTGACCTGGACCTGGCTGTTCGTCAGGGATGTGCCGATGGGCACGTCCTCGCGCGCGGGGTGGAGCCCGTTCCCGCCGCGCACGACGTACGCGACGGAGTCGACTCCGCTCTCGGTCAGTCCGTACACGTTGACGACGACGGCGGACTCGGGAGCACCGAGCTCGTGGAAGCGGGTGACCGCGGCGGCCGGGAGTCGTTCGCCCCCGACGAGCAGGCGGCGCAGCGGCAGGCGGTGCAGCGACGGTGCCGCGTGGGCGGTGAGCAGTTGGAGCAGGCTGGGCGTGCAGTCGGCGACGTCGACGCCGTGCTCGACGAGTTCGTCGCACAGCTGCACCGGGTCCCGCTTCACTTCGGGGTCGATCAACACGAGCGTGTGCCCGCGAAGCAGCGCGCCGAAGATCTGCTGAACCGAGGCGTCGAAGGCCAGGGAGGCGAGGAGCGCCACACACAGGCCGTCGCCGAGACCGTCGTAGACAGGGGCGCCGAGGGCGTCGACGAGGCTCGTCACCGCGCGCTCGGGGACCTGTACGCCCTTGGGTCGGCCGGTCGATCCGGAGGTGTACAGGACGTAGGCGAGCGGTTCTTGGCCGTCGTGGGATGCGTCGTGCCCGGACCGGTCTTCGAGCCGGTCGATGCGCGCGGCTCCGTCGCCGTCCGAGTGTGCGAGGAACCGCGCGCCGCTGTCGCTCATGATGTGCTGTGCCCGGTCCTCGGGCAGCTCCGGATCGATGGGTACGTAGGCGGCACCGGCGTGCAGCACTCCGAGCAATGCCGTGATCGCCTCAGGTGTCGTGGGCATGCGCACGGCGACGCGGTCTCCCGGCACGGCGCCCAACTGAGTCAGTCGCTCAGCGAACTCTGCGATGCCGACGGCGAGTTCGGCGTAGGTCCGCACGACGCCGTGGTGGCGCAGCGCGGGTCGCCCCGGAGCCGAGGCCACGACGTCCGCCAGGAGTCGGCGGATGCCGGGGTCCGTGGGTGCCTCCCGCTGGGCCAGGGGCATCGGCCCCGCGGTCAGCGGAAGGTCACCGAGCCGGGTCTCGGGCCGTTCGCATGCCGCGCGCAGGAAGTGCGGCAGGCACTCCCCCAGTGCCTCGGCGAGAGGGCGCGGGACCAGGGTGCTGTCGTACGCCAGACGCAGGTCTACGCCGTCCGGTGAGGTCCTCGTCTCCAGGCGGAGGGAGAAGGGTTCCACGAGGGAGTCGAGCGACACCACACGGCTGCGCGGTGCGGCATCGTCCACCATGCCCGTCTCACGCCAGACGAAGGCCAGTGGCAGGGAACGAGAGGTCTCCGGCGCCGACGGCAGCACGAAATAGTCCTGGAAGGCGGCCGCTTTGCGGCGTTCCTCGGCAACCTCACGGGCCAGTGCCGCGAAGTCGCGGTCATGGTCACAGGCGAGGAACAGCGGCAGGGTGCGCTCCAACAACCCTGGTACGGCGCCGAGTTCGTCCAGCTCCCGGCCGTCGACGGTGTCGCCGAGCAGCAGCGTGTCGAGGTCGTACCAGCGGGCGAGGAGCGCTGACCACGCGGCGCACATCACGTCCGCGGGCGAGGCCCCCAGCGCGGCCGCGCACCCGTGCAGGGCCGCGCTCTCGCGGTCGCCCCACACGATGGACGTGGCGGCGGGGCGCAGCTCCGCGGGGGCCGAGTGGCGGCCCCACGGAAGCGGCGGCACGGCGGCGCAGCCCTGCTCGGCGCCGTCCCAGTGGGTCACCCCGTCCGCTTCACGGGCGGCCAGTGTCTCCCAGGCCCAGGCCGCGAGGTCCGCCTGGTCCGGTCCTTCGTACGTGGCGTCCCCGATCAGGCTCGCGGCGAGGCGCAACGCGGCGGTTGCGTCGAGCCGGTCGGCGGGGGCTCGGAGCTCGATGCGGTGTTCCCCGTCGGCACCGGATCGCAGCGAGCAGGTCACGACGCCCTCCCGCCAAATGGCAGGGGGCAGTTCAGTGTGTGCGCCGTCGGCCTGCAGGACTGCGTGGCGGGCGACGGCCGAGCGCAGCCGCTCGCGGATGTCGGCCGGGGCGATCACCGCGTCGTGGGCGACGACGATCCGGGTCTCGGGCGTACGGGCGCCCCAAACGTCGGTGAATCGCTGCTGGGTGGGCGAAGCGTGCATGGGGGTTGTGGCTCCTTCAGCTATCGCTGGAACGTGCTTCGCACCGGCCTGCCGGACTTACGTGTTCGGTCCCGGCGTGTGGCCGTGCGACATGGCGACAAGCACCTCGCGCCGCCCCTGGTAGGGCATGCGGCCGTGGGCGGCCGACATGTTGTCCACGATCAGCACGTCGCCCCTTTGCCAGCACACTGTGCGCAGCGTCGCGTTGTAGGCGCGCCCGAGCTCCTCGATCACCGGGTCCTCGATCTCCTGCCCGCCGCCGTACAGCGTCCGGAAGGGCAGGTCGTCCGCGTCGCAGTGGTCGAGCAGTTCGGCGCGCAGAGCGGGATCGAGGCTGTTGGGGCTGAAGAAGTAGGCGTGGTTGAACCAGACTTCCCGTCCGGTGTGCGGGTGGGTCTGCAGCGCGGGACGCCAGAACGTCGTCCGCAGCCGGTCGCCGCCCCGCCATTCGTACGAGATGTCATGGCTGCGGCAGTACTCCTCGACCTCCGCGCGGTCGTCGGTGCCGAAGACCGTGGGCCACTCAAGACCGAGGCCACCGCCGAAGTTGCGTACGTAACGGACGCCTTCGTCACGGAACCTGGCGACGGTCTCGGGGCGCAGCCGTTGGGTGATCTCGGACAGGTCGGCCACACTGGTCTCGCCGCCGGAGTCGGCCGGGTGTATGCAGCAGAACGTCAGGCGCAAGGGCCAGCTCTGCGCGTACGAGTGCTCGGTGTGCAGCTTGATCGGCTGGTCCGCGGGGTGTTCCGTCGATGTGTAGAGGGACGGCGCCACCTCTCGGCGGTCGGATGAGCGCTCTTCGTAGGGCAGGGGCGCGGAGCCGAGCAGGTCGAGCACCTTGCGGAACCCCTCGGGCGAGTCGGCGCCGGTGTCGCGGTAGAGCACGAAGCCGCCGTGGTCGCCGAGGTTGTCGAGCAACTCCCGGTCGTTGTCGAGCCGTTCGGCCATGGACTGGCCGGGCTCGGGAAGGCGCGCCGGTACGTCGGCCGAGGCAGCTTCCCCGGCACTGCCGGACATACGGCGCTTGAGCCGTGCGCGCCGGGCGGCCAGCGCGGTCGCCGCGTCACTCGCGGCGGGCGCCGCCGCGAGCGCCGGGTCACGTCCGTCGACGGTGTCGGCGAGCAGCCGCGCGATGCGCGTGACGACGGCCTCGGCCGAGTTCTCCGTGTGGGCCGCGGTGTCGTAGAGCGCTTCGAGGCGCAGGCCCTGCTCGTCCTCCGTGAACAGCAGGTCCCAGCCGAACTTGCGCGCCACCGCCGTACGTCGGGGCAGCCGTCGGCCGATGACGTCTCCCAGGGCCCACTCGGCGGGATCCGCCCGTACGTCGGCGGCACGGTAGTCGAGTTCGACGGGGAAGGCCGCGCCCGGCATTCCGAGGTCGGCGAGCACGTCGGTGTACGGGCAGGTTCGCCGGTCCAGGCCCCAGTGCACCGTCTCCCGCACCCGGGCGAGGATGTCGGCCATGGTGTGCGCGCCCTGGGTGCCGACCCTGTGCGGCAGCATGTTGAGGTGCATGCCGATCTGGTCGTCCAGGTCAGGATCGCCCCGCAGCGACACGGGCGAGACGACGACGATGTCCTCCTGCCCTGATGCCTCGCGCAAGGCGAAGGACACGACGGCGAGGACCATTGCGAACGGGCTCAGCTGGTGGCCGCGGGCGAACTCGCGCAGCCTGTCGCGTTCCACGGTGGTGAAGCGGCGGGTGACGCAGCCGCTGGCCGCCGGGGCGGCAGCGGGGCCGGGGGCGGTCGGGAACGTCACCCCGCGGGCACCGGACAGGCGCTCGCGCCACTCGGCCCGTTGCCGCGCCGCCCGGTCGGCGTGCGCCTGGGTGCTCTGACGCGCGGCGACGGCCTCGTAGGGCAGAGCGGGCGGATGAGGAAGCGCGGTTCCCCGCGTGCGGGCTCCGTACAGCGCCGCGAGGTCATCGAGTAGCAGTGCCATCGACCACCCCTCGCACACGATGTGGTGAGCGATGACGACGAGCGTCGTCCTGGACTGCTCCCCTTCGACGAGGACGACGCGCAGCAGGGGGCCCGTCTCCAGCGAGAGCGGCGTGGCGCAGAGGGTGTCGATCGCAGCCGTGCGCTCGTCGGGGCTCACTGGCGCCTGCAGGATCTCCAGGGATGCCAAGGGCTCCGCGTGGACGCGTTGTACCGGCGTGCCCCGCTGGGAGGTGAAGATCGTCCGCAGAGCCCCGTGCCGACGCCCGAGGTCGGACACCGCGGCGCGGAGACCGTCGACGTCGAGCGCACCCGTCAGCTCGAAGCACCGGGGAACGTTGTACGCGGCATCCGCCTCGCCACGAGCGCACGCCAGCCACACGCCGAGCTGCCCCGGCGACAGCGGAAGCGGCTGGTCCTGGTCCTCCGGGCGGCCGGGTTCCGGGGCGGCTTCGGGCGACGATGCGGACTGCGCGAGGACCTCGGCGCAGTGGACTGCCAAGGCCCGGATGGTCGGGGCCTCGAAGAAGACGGAGATGGAGACGGGAGCGCCCGTCTCCAACTGCAGCCGGGACAGCATCCGCAGTGCCGTCAGACTGGTGCCCCCAAGGCCGAAGAAATTGTCGGTCACTCCGGTGGGAGCCTGCTCGAGGAGTTCCTGCCACAGGTCGAACAGGCGCTCCTCCCACGGCCCTTCGGGGCCCGTGGACTCGCCGGCGTCCTGGTCGGCGTCCGCCGCGAGCCGGGCGAGGGCCTCCAGATCGGTCTTGCCACCGGCGGTCTCCGGCAGCCGCGCGAGGACCACCGTGCGGTCCGGACGCGCGTGGGTGGGCAGAACCGCGGACAACTCGGCCGCGAGGACGCGGGGTTCCAGGGCCTCGTCCCCGGCCACGAACGCGCACAGGCGTCCCTGCGAGGCGACGACACCCGCGGCGTCGACACCGGGAAGGTTCAGCAACGCGGCCTCGACCTCCGCAGGTTCGACGCGGTGGCCGCCGATCTGCACCTGCCGGTCACGGCGTCCGATCACCTCAAGGCGCCCGTCGGCACACCAGCGCCCGAGATCACCCGTACGGTAGCGGCGCACACCGGAGAGTCCTGGCACGGGCTGCGCCAGCGGCGCATCGGCGTGCAGGTAGTCCCGCGCCACGGCCGCGCCCTCCACGCAGATCTCTCCGACGGCGCCGATCGGCATCAACTCGCCCCCGGTGCCGAGCACGCGGATGCGGGTGTTGGCGATCGGTGTGCCGATCGTGATCTCGCCGCCGAGCACCACGTCGCCGGCGCTGGTGCAGCAGGTCGTCTCCGTCGCGCCGTAGGAGTTGATCACTCGTCGGCCTGCTCCGGACCACCGCCGCACGTCCTGCTCCCGCAAGGGCTCCCCGCCACTGATGACCGTGCCTGCGTCGGGCAGATCGTCGGGCGTCATCGAGCGGAGCAGCGTGGGTACGAGGAAGGCGACCGTGACTCCGCTCCCGCGTACGTCCGCCGCGAAGTCGTCCGTGGAGTGCCGCATGCGCCCCGGCACGACGGCGGCTCCGGTGACCAGTGCCGCTCCCGTGGCAAGCAGGGTGACGTCGAAGGAGGGTGAGAACGGCTGGAGCACCCTGTCGTCCTGCGTCACGCCGACATACGCGCTTTGGTCCCGCAGCATGTTGGCGAGACTTCCGTGGCCGACGAGTACACCCTTGGGCAGGCCGGTCGAGCCGGAGGTGTACAGCAGGTAGGCGGTGTCATCGGGACTCACCCGCGGCAGATCCCCGCCCCGGCCGGCGGACGGGGCGCCGATCGCGAGGGCGGGGATCTGGCTCAGCGATGCCGGTGGCGGGCCCGCGTCGGTGACCACGGCCCGCGCGTCGGCGTCCGCACACAGGGCGCGAAGCCGCTCCTCGGGCCAGGTCGGGTCGAGCCACAGGAGCACTCCGCGGGCCTTCAGGACGCCGAGCATGGCCCGGATGCCGTCGATCCCGTTGTCCAAGGCGACGGCCACGACCTGGCCGGGTTCCAGCGCGTGCCCGGTGAGCAGGTCATGCGCGATCCGGTCGCTGTCGGCGTCGAGTTCCGCGTAGTCGATGCCACGCTCACCGTCGATCACGGCGGTCCGGTGCGGGAACATGCGGGAGCTCTCGCGGAACAGCTCGACCAGGGACGTGCGCGTCCACTCAGGCTTCAGCGGGCCGGTCCCGAAGCCGATGACCTGCGCGCGCTCATCGTCACTCAGCAGGGCGATCCGCTCCAGGGGCGCCTCGGCGTCGCCGAGGGCGAGCAGGAACCGGCCGATCGCCGAGGCGGCGGCCTCCGGGTTTCCCCCGCCTTCCGGCATCCATACGCGCATCCGGCCCTCGCCCGAGTAGCGCACGCGCACCCCACCCTGCTCCGGCGGTTCTTCGGAGCTCGACACATCGGCGTACACGTCACACCCGTCGCCCCCGCCGTATCCCTCTGCGTACCGCGTCCCCCGGCGCCCTCGCAGTGCGGCCGTCAGGTGCTCCTTGACGGCGCCCACGTGGGCGCGGAGCGAGACGGTGCGGTCCACCGGCACGGGGAAGAACCGCGCCACGCCGTCCGGTCCCGGCACCGTGACACGCACCGGGCGGTCCTCGCCCGTGCCCGCCGTGTACCAGGTAAGAGCCGAGAGCAGGAGTGTCAGCTCGCTCCAGCGATCGTGCCGTGCGGCTCGGTCGAAGGCGGCCAACGCCTGGGATTCCAGGCGGACTTCCGCCTCCCGGGGCTCCTTGTCGGCGAATCCCGGTTGTGACGTGGAGAGTTGGGACAGTGCGCTGTGCATCAACGTGCCCTCCGGCGGGAGCGAGTGGTGACGTGGGGAACCGCAGTGTGCGGAGGCGAACAGGGGGTGACGGTGCGACCGGGACCAGTGCGCGGGTACCGGGCGCTACAGGTGCACCTCGAAGTCCGGTACGGCGGGCCCGACCCGCAGACCGGGGTCGCGAGCCGCCTGTCTCAGCAGCTCCGACAGGTCCTTGGCGACCGCGGTCACCGTCTCCTCGCGGAACAGTGCGGCGTCGTAGATGATCTGCCACCGCAGCGCGTCTCCGGGAAGGACGAAGAACCACAGCTCCGCGCGGGACGCGTGTTCGTCCATATCGATGGGTTCGCAGCGGAATCCACACCGCTCGGCGACGCCCGCCACCTCGGCGGCCCTGTCGATGCTGTGCCAGGTGATGCCCACCGAAGGAGCGCTCGAAAGGCCGCCGTGGCGCTGTGTCCCGATGCGGTCGACCACATCGGACAGCGCGAGGTACTGATGGCGCAGCGCCTCCTCCACCTCAGCGCCGGTGCTCCGCACCACCTCTGCGAAGGGGTCGCCCGGCACCACATCGCCACGCAGCAGCACCGTGTTCGCGAAGAGGCCCACCTGGTCGCGTATGCCGGGCAGATCGCGACCCGCAAGGCTGGCGGCGAGAACCTGCTGGCGCTCCCCCGTCCACTGGGCGAGCACCGCGTGGATCGCCGCGACGCACACGACGAACGGCGTCACGCCTTGGGTCCGGGCCAGATCCCGTAGACCTTCGTACACATCGGGCGCACATTCCAGATGGAGGCTGCGGGCCCGGAAGGACGGTACGGGCGGCCGTGGGGCGTCGGTGGGCAACGGCCGAATCGACACCGAAGGGTCGGCCCAGCGCTCCAGGTAGCCGGCGGCTTCCTCCCTGGCCCGGCCGGCCAGGTCGTCCAGTACGTGGACGTAGTCGCGGTGCCGTCTGGGCAGCGGCGCGGGGAAGGGGGCCTCCCCGGCGCGCAGACGCCCGTACGCCTCGAAGAAGTCGGCCACCAGGACCTCGACGGACCACCCGTCGGCGACGATGTGATGGGTGGTCAGGATCAGCAGGTGCCCGCCGTCCGCGAACGTCGTCACCGTGCCGCGGAGCAGCACGTCCCGCGCGAGGTCGAAGGGGCGCCGCGCCTCCGCGACCGTCCGCTCGGCGGCCGTCGCCGGGCTCCACCCGTCCTTGGCGCTCTCGACGGTCAGCGGTGGGCGGCACTCACCGGGGGCGCGTACCTGCTGGCCGAACTCCGGCTGCCGCAGGACAGTGCGCAATGCTTCGTGCCGGTCGACGACAGCGGCGAGTGCCTGCTCGAGGAGGTCCGGTGGCACCTCGCCGTTCAGGTGGAAGGCCCGGCTGAGGTTGAACGCCTCGCTCCCGCCCTCCATACGGCTCAGCAGCCAGATGCGTTCCTGGAGATGTGACAGCGGATGGGTGTCGCCCCAGGACGATGGCGCGATCAGGTCCACAGCCGTGGACTTGCTCATCAGGAGCTTCAGCAGATCCTCGAAGCGGGGGGTCCGCAGGATCTCCGTCATGGTCACGTGCGTACCGAGCTCGTCCCGGATACGGGTGGCGAGCCGAGCGGAGCTCAGGCTGTCCCCGCCCTTTTCGATGAAGTGGCTCTCCATCCCGATCTCGTCCACGCCCAGCGCGGTCCGCCACAGCGCGGCAAGGCGCTGTCCCATGGCAGTGGTGGGCTCGGTGGGGCGCCGTTCGATGTCCAGCGCGTGCGCCGTCGCACGCAGGGCCGCGTGGTCGGCCTTGCGGTTGCGGGTCAGGGGGATTTCGGGAACCAGGACGACGCGTGCGGGGAGCGCGTGCTCCGGGAGTTCCGTGGCGAGGTGTTCCCGCAGGTCCGCGACGAAGCGGCGGGGAGAGCTCCAGCTCATCGGGGTCTGTGTCGCCCCTTCGTCCCGCGGATCGGTACCGGGGCGAGTCGCGTACATCAGGACGTGGCCGACGGCACCGGTGTGGTCCTGTCCTTCGGCCCGCACCCGGAAGCCGCGATCGACGAGAGCGTCGTTTATCCGTCCGAGGTGCGCGGTGTCGCCCTGGGCCTCCAGGACGATCTGCCGGATGAGCGGCCAGTGCTCGTCGTCGATGCCACGGAGGATGTCCCACTCCGCCCGCTGCGCATCGATCTTCAGGAGGTCGACCCGCGCGAGGCCGTGGTCGCGGATCACCTGGGAGAGGGTGGTGAGTTCGCAGTCGACGGCGGTCGGGGCGAGCTGTTCGTCGAGCAGTTCGTCCAGGTGATCGCTCTCGGTCCGGTCGAGGCCACGCCCCAGACGCTGCTCCGCGAGCGACTTGAGCAGTTGCCGGTCCTCGTCCGCAGCGGGGTGCAGCGTGGCGAGCATGCTGTGATCCGCGTACGACGTCAGAGTTCCGCGGCCCGCGGCGGACGAAAGCCCGGCGGCCACCGGTGTCCAGGCGTCGCCGTACAGGGTGCTGTTGGCGCGCAGGCGGGCGAAGGCCGCAGGTGCGGGTTCGATCGCGATGATGCGCGACCCGGGTGCCTCGGTTGCCACCTGGAGGCTGAACATGCCGACGTTGGCGCCTACGTCGATGACGACGCTGCCGGGTATGACGCTGATCCCTTCGCGCAGGTAGGCGCGTTCGACGAACAGTTCCTGGTGGACGAATGCCGTCTCGGCCGGGTTGAGCGAGAGGATCGGACGCCCGTCGGGCAACTCGGTCCAGCCGCGCGCGACTTCGGGCGCGCTGTCGAGGAGGGCGCACAGGCGGGCGACCGGTCCTGTCCGGTCCGTGGACGGTACGCAGTAGGCGAGGAGTCGGTTCTGCCCGGCCGGGTCGGTGTCGAGGACGACGGCCGCGTCGTCGACACCGGGGTGCTCACGCAGGATCTGCGCGACGCCGTCGAGTTCGACGCGGTGGCCGCGTACCTTGTGCCGGCCGTCGGCACGTCCCGAGAAGGCGATACGTCCGTCGGGGAACCGCAGACCCAGGTCGCCGGTGCGGTGCACACGGCCCGTCCGGGGCGTGTCGACGAAGCGTGCGTCGGTCAGGTCCCGGTCACCCAGATATCCGTCGCTGAGCCCGTCACCGGCCACGCAGATCTCGCCGACGACACCGGGGGCCACGGGGCGCAGCTTCTCGTCGAGGATGTGCACGCTGGTGTTGGCGATCGGTGTGCCGAGCACGGGCCGCCGCAGGAAGTCCGCGAGTTCGGTGGGCTGGACGCGCTCCGCGATGCAGCCCACCGTCGTCTCGGTCGGACCGTAGTGGTTGACGATCACCGTCGCCGGGCTTGCCTTGTGCAGCCGTTGAAGGTCGGCAGGACGTACGGCCTCCCCACCGACGACCAGCAGACGCGGCGCGAGTCGTGCGAGCTGCCCGGAGTCCGTGTCCAGGAGCAGCCGCAGGAGGGAAGGGGTCAGCTTGAGCGCGGTGACGCGCTCCCGTACCAGTTCGTCCAGGAGGCGGTGCGGGTCGCCGAGCGTGTCCTGCGAGGGCAGGACGAGTGTGCCGCCGTGCAGCAGCGCGCCCCACAGTGCCGTATGGCCCAGGTCGAACGCGGCGGAGGTGAGGAGCGCCGGTCGGTCGCGGTCGTCGAACCCCAGGTCTTCGCCCAGCCACAGGGCGTAGTTGACCAGCGCCCGTTGAGGGACGACGACCCCCTTGGGCCGCCCTGTCGTGCCGGAGGTGTAGATGACGTAGGCGGGGCCGGCCTGCCCGGCGGGCACCGGGGCGGCAGCCGCTCCTTCTCCGAAGCGTTCCTCGTCGGCGAAGAACGCCGCCACGTCCCAGTCGCCGACCCGCTCGGCGTACGAACGTTCCGTGATCAGTACGCCCATGCCGCTGTCGTCGCGGATGTGACGCAGCACGCTGTCCGGATGGCCGGGATCCATCAGGACCATGGTCTTCCCGGAGTAGAGGCAGCCGAGCATCGCGGCGATGAGCGGGGCACCCGGGCCGAGGAGCAGACCCACGTGATCCGCGTCGTGACCGGCGAGGCGCCCGGCGATCCTGCCCGCCCAGGCGTCGAGTTGGGCGTACGTCAGGGTCTGTACGCCGTCGACGAGCGCGGGATGACCGGGCGCGCGCAGGGCGTGCCCCCGGAACAGCTCGGCGGCACCGCTGTCCGGACGGGTCCTGGACGGACCGGCGAAGGTGGACACGGCTCGGTGGAAGTCGTCCTCGTGCAGCAGACGTTCGGGCAGCGGGGCTTCCGGCTCCTGGGCGGCATGCCGCAACAGGACCTGGAACTGACCGGCCAGGGACTGTACGGCCGCCGGATCGTGGACGCCCGGGTCGAAGTCCAGCTGGAGCTGGAGCCTGCTACCGATACGCAGCACGGAGCAGAACACAGTGGCCGCGTTGTCCGCGTTCACGAGGCCTTCCACGTGGGCGCCGCCGGGGAGGTCGGATGACGGCTCGGCGGGCAGCGTGAGGGCACGGAAGCCCGCGGGGAAGACGACCGGGTCGTCGGGCTCGAGGCCCCAGTCGAAGCACTCCTGCCACTCGGCCAGTTCGGTACGCGACTTCCGCACGGCGCGGGTCGCATCGCGCAGGCTCGGGGTGCTGGTGAACTCCATCGGCAGTGTCCTGGCCAGCGGGCCGCGGAGCGTGTGGAAGCTCTCGGCGTCCCGGCCGGGGAAGGTGACACCCAGGCAGATGTCGGTGAGGCCCGCGTTCTGCGCCACGAGGTAGCCCCAGCAGGCGAGGAGCAGGTCTTCGGGCTCCTCGTCCAGCTTCTCGGCGGTGCGCAGGAGGTCGTCCAGGTCGGGGCCCGCGGTCTCCACCGGGAGCGTCTCCCATGCGCGGCCGGGCTCCAAGCGTGCGGTCGTGCTCAGGGGCGACGCGCAGCGCGTCAGATCGTCCCGCTTCGCCTGCCAGTACTCGCGCTCCTCCGGGTCCATGTCCGAGAGCACCGCGTCCTGCCAGCGCGTGTAGTGCAGGTAGTCGGGCCCGTCCGCGGATCCTGCGATGCCCGCGCCGTCCGGGTCGGCGAGCGCTGCCGTGAGGTCGCGCGCCCATAACAGCAGCGATGTGGCGTCGTGGGTCAGGGTGGGTGCAGATACGACGAGCCGATGCCCGCCGCCGGGTATCCGGACGGTGACGCCCCATTCCTCGACCGGAACCCGTGACACCCCAGCGCTGCCCGCGCCTTCGACGGCCGCCCGCCCGTGCCCGTCCTCCTGGGTCGTCACCGTGGGGACCTGCGGCTCTTCGTTCAGCCGGACCGGGACCATCCGGTCCGGCTGCCTGACGAATCGCCGAGCGGCCCCCTCACGCACGGCGGGCGTGGTGAGGGCTCGGCGCACCTCGTCGATGCCGATGGCGTACGGAAGAGATAGGACGCACTCGCTCGTGCGGAGCGTCTCCGGATCGCGGAGCCAGCTCCGGCGTTGCTGGGCGGAGAGCCCGTGTAGACGCACCTCGGTCTCCATCTTCGGGGAGGGTGTGATGTCTGGATCGACGCGGCTGGGTGACGTGCGGGGGCTACGGCGAGGCCGGCCCGCCCATCATCACGAGCAGCCTGCGTGCTCCCTGGTAGGGCAGGCGGCCGTGCGCCATCAGCATGTTGTCGAGCAGGAGGATGTCGCCGGTGATCCACGGCCGGACCACGAGCGCCCGCTCGTACGCGCTCCGGATCTCCGTCGCGACCTCTCCGGTGATGGGCGAGCCATCACCGAAGGCGGTGGTGAACGGCGACATTTCGGCCGCCTCGAGAGCGTCGGCGAGGCCCGGTTCCACCGACTCCGCGTGAAAGAAGGAAGCGTGGTTGAACCACACCTGCTCTCCGGTGACGGGGTGCTGCCGTATCGCGGGCCGGGTCCATTCGACACGAAGGCCGTCCTCGATCCACTCGTGGCGCATTTCGAGTTCGCGGCAGGTCCGCTCGGCCTCGTCTCTCGACTGCGTTCCGAGTACCTCCTGCCAGGAAAGGCCGACGCCGGTGCGCAACTCGCGCCGGTAACGGACGCCCAGTCGCATGAAACGCTCGCGCGTCGGGGCGGAGAGGTTCCGCAACACGACCCGGGTGTCGGCGATCGGCGTTTCGCCGCCGGTGTCAGCCGCCTTGTCGCTGTAGAAGGCCAGCAAGGTGGGCCAACTTGCCGAGTACGACAGCTCGCTGTGCATCGCGATGGTCTGATCCGCCGGATGATCGGTCGATGTATAGAGCCGGTCACCCACGACGGACCGGGGAGAGGAACGGTCCTGGTAATCCATGGAGTGCGGGCATACGGCGGCGAAGAACCGCTGGAATAGTTCGCTTCCGGGCGGACGGAACCCCCGGAACAGGATTCCCCCGTACTCATGGAGAAGGGATCTGATGGATTCGGGTTCCGTCGCACACCAACCCGCCAGGTCGACATCGTCGACCGCAGGCTCGACCACGGCGGGACCCGGACCTTCGCAGGATACGGAAACCGGATTTCGAGGCACCTCGGTGACGGAGGGCAGAGCACCTGGGCCGAACTCGCCGAACTCTTGGAGCTGGCGCGCCCGGCGTTCCCTCCGGCTCTCGCTCATGATGGAACGCTCCTCTCTTTCGAGCCCCGGGGAGATCTCGTGACCGCCGGTTCGAATTCCGGTGCTTCCTCGTCCGGCACTCCCTGGTCCTGCGCTTCCTGGTCCTGCGCTTCCTGGTTATTCGAGAACCAGGCGATCGTCCGGCGCAGTCCGTCCTCCAACGAGACGGACGGTTTCCACCCGAGCAGCGCGTCGGCCCGGGAAATGTCAGGGCACCGGCACTTCGGATCGTCCGCCGGGAGGCCCAGGTGGCGCAGCGGCGACGCGGACCCGACCAACCCGCCTATCCGGTGGGCCAGTTCCGTGACGCTGAGTTCCTCGGGGTTGCCGATATTGACGGGGCCGAGGTGCGGGCTTGCCGCGAGGTGGAGGATTCCGTCCACGGTGTCGTCGACGTAGCACAGCGACCGGGTCTGGGTGCCGTCCCCGTGGACGGTCATGGGGTCGTCCGCGAGCGCCTGGCGGATGAAGTTCGGAACGACGCGTCCGTCCCCCGACCGCAGGCGCGGGCCATAGGTGTTGAAGATCCGTACGATTCCGGCATCCACACCGCGGCGCGTGGCGTGGGCGACGGTCAGCGCCTCGGCGAACCGCTTGGCCTCGTCGTACATCGAGCGCTCGCCGACGGGGTTGACGTTGCCCCAATAGCTTTCAGCCTGGGGATGTTGGAGCGGATCTCCATAGACCTCGGAAGTGGAGGCGAGGATGAAACGGGCGCCCTTCTCGCCCGCCAGCTCCAAGGCGTTGGAGGTCCCCTGGCTGCCGACCTGGAGTGTCTCGATCGCCAGCCGGGTGTAGGCGACGGGCGAGGCCGGTGAGGCCAGGTGCAGTACGAGATCGACGGGGCCGTCCACTTTGAGCGCGGCACTGACATCCGAGCGGACGAAGGTGAAACGCGGGTGGCCGAGCAGGTGGCCGATGTTCTCCCGTGATCCGGTGCACAAGTTGTCCACGCAGAACACATCGCACCCCGAGGCGATGAGGGCATCACACAGGTGCGATCCGAGAAACCCCGCTCCCCCGGTGACGACCGCGCGCTGGAAAGTTCTCCTGGGCGGCATGGTTCCCCCGATACGAGCGGCATGGCGGGCTTGCGGCCGATGGCTGGACATCAACGACCGGCGGCCTGATTCAGCCGCCGCATCTCCTGCACGAACGGCGCCCTGGCCACCAACTGCTCAAAGATCCGTTCGTCGAGATCCCGGTCCCTGTCCTTGGTCGCGGGATGGGTCAGCGGCCACTTCAGCTCGTCGCAGGCCAGTGCCGCGAACTCATGGCCGGGGTCCGCGGTGTGCGTCGCGTCCGCCCGGAAGCCGAGGTTGGTGACCAGATTCGCCGTCGGGATGATCGCCTTGCCGCGGAGGAGGCAGATCAGGAACCACTGGTAATCCCAGTCGTCCTGCCCCTTTCCCTCATAAATGCGACCCCAACGCCCTTCCCACAGTTCGCGTTCCGTCGGGTCGGGGAAGTGCTCTGCGAGCACTCCGCTCTTCACGATCTCGGGCCAGTCGGAGATCCACATGTCGTAATGCTGCCAAGCACGCCGCCACGTGGCCCAACCCCAGATGGTGTTGTACTTCGAGAAGTAGTACGACTCAGGCCGGAGATGAGGCTCAAGGTAGTGGGTGCCACCGATATGCATCACCTCGCTGTCGTCCGCGTAACGGTTCAACAGCTCCTCGGCGAAGGAGAAGAAGGACACATCCGCGAGAGTGTCGTCCTCGATGATGATGCCGGCTTCGACATGCTCGAAGAACCAGTCGATCGCACCGGCCACGTTCACCTTGCAGCCTTGGTTCTTGTCCCCGTATCTGCGCTGGACTTCGCAAGGCCAGTCGATCTTCTCCTCGATGATCCGACGCACTTCGGCGACCGCGAGATCATCACCCGGGACATCGGACTTCGGCCCGTCCATGGCGATGAACAGTTTGGCCGGCCGCACCTCCCGGATTCGGTCCATCAGGACAGGAGCCAAGTCTGTGCGGTGATAGGCGACGAAAAGGACTGGCGTCTGAAAACCCTCTGACATGAATCCCCCTCGATCTCTTCAAGGACAGTCACGGCTACGAGGCCACCCCGGTCATGGGCGGGCTGTTTCGGAACGGGCGAGAACCAGCTCCGAACCAATTCGTAGGCGCGCAGTTCGATGCTATTCGTGGCCATCGAATCTTCGCGAGAGCCGCCAGGGCAGATTCCGCTGCCCGAACAGACAGGGCGGGCGTGTCCGCCTGGGCAGGGCATTTCTCCCCGGCTGCGGGTTTAGCGCACCCTTCGGGGAAGCAACTCCGCCGCGACGAGCCCGATGACGGCCGGCACGATCAGGGCGGTGCGGTACGCGCCGACGGCTGGGTCGCCCCTTGAGCGGACCAGCTGGGCACTCGCCGACCGGACATTGTGCGCCGTGGCCTGGGATCCGTACCGCTCCGGCATGTCCCGCCGGGCCGTGCCCGTTCGAACCCTTCAGACGATCCCATTGAGGACCATCGGGTCATCCAACCGCTTCCACCCTCGCTCCGACCGAGGCAACGGTGGAAAGCCCGCCCGTTGGGGCGCCGTTCCGTTTCACACCCCCAGGATGCGGGAGAGTCCGTAGTCGAAGCGCTCGTCGAAGGAGGTGTCCTCGAAGTACGCGGCGGCTCGGGACAGTGAGGGGTATTCGCCCGTGTCCAGCCGTCGCGCGAACGCCGGGCCCATCGCGTCAGGAAGCGCCTGTTCCTCCTGAGCCAGCCCCAAGGCGAAGTAGACAAGGCTCCAGCCGGTCCAGACCGCCTCGCGTTCCGCGAGACCGCCGGCCAGCAGCGCCTCGGTCATCAGGTCGGCGAAGCGGAGTGTGGCGGGTTCGGCGGCGTACGTACCGGCCACGATCCTGGCCCCGTCCCGGTGGGCCAGCAGGGCGCGGCGGTAGCGGTGGAGCAGTTCGCGGACCCGTGGTTCCCAGGGCTCGGGCAGTCCGTCCACCGGCGCCCCGGCCACGATCGCGTCCGCCATCAACTCCGACAGCCGCGCCTTGGTCTTCGCATGCCAGAGCACTGTGTTCATCCGGACGCCGAGTCGGTCCGCGATACCGCGGATCGAGACCCCGTCCGCGCCTTTCTCCTCGAGGAGTTCCAGGGCCGTTCGCACCACCGCCCCCGGGTCGAGCCGAGTCCGGGTGAGATCCGCTGCTTGCTTCTTGGTCACCGACCTAGTCTACTGGGCGTACCCCTTCTTGGTCACTGACCAAGACCTTCTTGAGGAGCTGCCATGGAGCACGAGCACGTAGTCATCGCAGGAGGCGGCCCCACCGGGCTGTGGCTGGCCGCCGAACTGCGGCTGGGCGGGACACCCGTCACTGTCCTGGAAACTCGCCGCGAGCGGGATCCCCACTCCAAGGCCCTCACCCTCCATCCGCGCACACTGGAGGCCCTGGCCACCCGGGGCGCGCTGGAGCCCTTCCTCAAGGAAGGCCGGCGCATCCCCAGCGGCCACTTCGGCGGCCTTGACGACCGGATGGACTTCGGGGTCCTCGACACCCCCTACCCCTTCACACTCGCCCTGCCGCAGGCCCGCACCGAGGAGCTCCTGGAGGAGCACGCCCATGCGGCCGGAGCCAAAATCCGGCGCGGGCACCACGTGACCGGTCTTACCCAGGACGAAGACGGGGTGAGCGTTGAGGCAACCGGCCCCGACGGCCCGTACACGCTGCGCGCCGACTACCTCGTCGGCTGCGACGGCACCCGAAGTACCGTGCGCGAAGCGGCGGGCATCGACTTCCCCGGCAACGACGCCACCACCTGGGGCTTCCTGGGCGACGTCGTCCTGGACAACCCGCCACAGGAAGCGGTGCCGGCCGTGTCAGGCCCGACCGGCGGCATCATGATTGTCCCGATGCCGGGCGGCATCCACCGGATCGTCGGCGGTGACCCGGACAGTACCGGTACCGGCTACCCCGGCGAACTCACCCTCGACGGCCTGCGCGCCAAGGTGACCCGGATCGCCGGCACGGATTTCGGCATGCGTGACCCGAGCTGGCTCTCCCGGTTCGGCAACGCCACCCGCCAGGCCGCCGAGTACCGCAGGGGCCGCGTCCTCCTCGCGGGCGACGCGGCGCACATGCACTACCCGGCCGGAGGCGTGGGCCTCAACGTCGGCATCCAGGACGCCACGAACCTCGGCTGGAAACTGGCCGCCACAGTGGCAGGCACCGCCCCCGCCGGGCTCCTGGACAGCTACCACGCCGAACGCCACCCGGTCGGTGCCGACCTACTGCTCAGCACCCGCGCCCAGACGGCGCTGATGAACGCCTACTCGGCGGAGGGCCAGGACCTGCGCACGCTCCTGAGCCAACTCATCGCCACCGTACCCGAGTTCTCCCGAAGCCTGGCCGAACGGCTCTCCGCACTGGCCGTCACCTACCCGAGCCCCGCACACCACCACCCCCTGACCGGTCACCGCGCCCCCAACCTCGAACTCGCCAACAGCACCGACCTCTTCACACTGCTGCGGACCGGCCGCCACGTCCTGCTGCACTTCACCGACACCCCGGCACCGCCCCTCACTCCCCACGTCATCACGCACACAGCACATCGGCCCGACCCACGCCCCGCCTGGTCCACCGTGCGTGCCGCGCTGATCCGTCCCGACGGCCATGTCGCCTGGGCCAGCGAACAGCCCGACGCCGAGGTTCTGCGGGCCGAGACGCACGCGGCGGTATCCGCGACTCACCACTGACCAAGGAATCCGTCAACGTTCACGCCCCCCTGATCTGGTAGGTCTGATCGATCGAGCCCGTCCTCGAGGCTCAGGAGTGGTGTCCCTCGCGCGCGAACGCGGGCGTCGCCACGGCCAGGGAAAGCGCCGCGGGCACGGCGAGCAATGCTGCTATGCGGGCGGTGCGCTGAGAGGACGTTAGGGCCGATAGGACGGGTAGCCGGGCCCGTCATCGGGATGGCCCCATGCCATCTGTGTGTAGCCAGCGAGAGTGTCCAGACGAGAGTGCATGACCTTGTCGGCGTTGTGCAACACTCCGTGGCGCCCCACGCAGGATGCATGGGGCGTCGGATAGGGGTGGGGAAGACTATGTGCAGCAGGCTCAGGAGACGGGGCGCGGGGGTGGGGACATCCCTTGTGATTCTCATGCTCGCGGCGGGGTGCGGCGATGGCGCAGCTCAAAGAGCGCCGAAGGCTGAGGCCAAGTCGCCGAACGCGTCTTCGAAGGACTGGACCCAGTCGGCTATTCATGCAGACCTGGTGGCCGCGGCAAAGGACGCAGGCGTGGGCCCAGAGGATGAAGTACCTATAGATAAGGGCATGGAGGGGTGCGCGGCGGATTGGGCAACGTTCTCCCCCGCACCAGACGCGCAAGTCGACGCGGTCGTGAGCTCGCTCCGTGAGCAGCGGTGGAAGGTCACCGAGCGGCGCACTCATGAGCAGGCCAGACTGACATCGCTCACCAAGGGGTCTTGGGTCCTTCAAGTCATCCACCGCACCCCTGATGGCGACGACTATCTGTCGCTGCTCGCCTTGCGGAACAGCCCGGCATGCGAGAAGGCAGCGGGCGAAAGCAACTAAGCGGCTTTCCAGAAGTCCTGTGGGTATCTCGTGGGGAACCAGGGGCTTGTCCAGGGTGCGGCGGTGGCCAGGTTCTGATCCGGTGATCGGCTGCGGAAGAAGGCATGGATCTGTCGTTTGCGGCCGGGCCAGGACGCTGCGGTGTTCGCGATGAAGGTCTTCAGGGCGGCCCAGATCCGTTCGGTCGGGTTGTCGTGCGGGCTGTAGCGGGCGCTGAACCACAGGTGCACGCCGGGGTGGTCGGCGATGAAGTCGCGGACCGCGCGGGCGTGGTGGATCTGGTCGTTGTCACACACGATGGCAAGGGCCGGGGCATCGGGATAGGCGGCCAGGAGCTGCTGAAGCAGGGCGAGGAAGTCGGCCGCACAGCGGCGCCCGAGTCGGTAGAAGAAGGTGCCGGAGGTCACCTCCAGCGCACCCAGCACGGTGACCTGGCGATTCCTGCCCGGGGTGAGGACTTCGGGGCGGTGGCCGGGCAGGGTCCAGCGGGCACGGACGTGGGGCAGCAGGTGCACATGCGTTTCATCGGCGGTGAAGACCTTCGCGCCGACGGGAAGCAGTGCCATGCGGCGGCGCAGGGCGGCCAGGTTGGCGTCCCGGTGTGGATCACCGCGGGCGATCAGCTTCGGCCGCCGCCACACGGCCACCTCGCGCAGGCGCCGGTACAGGGTGCGGCTGCTGACCTTTGGTCGGCCCAGGTAGTGGTGCAGCCGACGCACCGTCCACGGCCAGGGCCGCTCCAGCAGTGCGGCAATCCGCCCGGTCAGCCGGCGCCCGCCCAGCCGCGGCCGTCCGCTGCGGGGCCGGTCCTCCAGGCCGGCCACACCATGGGCGTTGAAGCGGTCGATCCACCGCCGCACCGTGGCCGGGTCGTACCCCAACAGCGAGGAAATCTCCGCGGGAGGCAGGCCATGCAGGGACAGCAACACCATCACCGCCCGAACCATCGAGCGGCCAGGACCGCGCAGCTGGCCGCGCAACCTCTCGCACTCACGGCCGGAGGCGTTGGCGAACACGGTGGGCGGGCGCACACTGACCACAACCTCGCCGGGTGGACGGACGATGCTGATACTTCGATCGAACGCCCGGCGAGAGCCATGTCAACGCCTCGTGCAGCAATCAGCCTCAACTACCTGTGACTGAGCGCTTCAGTTGGCCCCTGAGCCCTGTGGTTGGCCCGGCTGAGCGTTTCGGTTGGCCCGCAGGGTAGCGGTGAGGGCTGTGACCTGCGGTGTTTTCTTGTGAACTGGTACGGGATGGCGCGCGGTGGCGCCGACAAAGGTCAGCGAGAACCGTCAACCTTTACTGAGAACGGATGTCGGCCATCATCGGGCCAACGTAACAACGCCCCCCGACAAGTCAGCCGCGCTTCCCCTGCCGCCGCCACGTGTGCCCGCCGTCGTCCGAGGCGTACAGCCCCTCGCCCTTCACCAGGTCGTACGTCGGCTTCGTCGCGTCCGCGATGCCGTACAGCGTCTTGCCCCGGGCGGTGAACGAGGCAAACGGCACCGGGGTCTTGAGCTGGTGGAAGGCTCGGTTCGAGCGGTCGTCGGCGAGCCAGCAGCGGCCCCCCTTCTCGCCGACGAGCAGCCGCCCGTCCGGCAGCGCCCGCAGCACCAGGGACACCGATTCGAGCTTGAGGTCCTGCCAGGGGATGCCGTTCCCGGTGAGACTGCGCCAGTGAGCGCCGTCGTCCGCGGTCACCATCAGGCCTCGGACCGTGCCGTTGGGGCCGCCGAGGAGCAAGGCCAACGCCGTCGTGCCGCCCGCCGCGGTGACGGCGCCGCCGTTGGTGTACGGCTTGGGCATCGGCATGGAGGTGAGGGTGCGGCCGTCGCGTTGCTGCACGACGCGGTTAGGCATCCGCGACTGGTCCACGAACCAGACCGAGCCGCGCTCGTCCAGCGCGAAGTCTACGTATTCCGGTGCGCCGGCCGGGGCAGCCATGGTGCGGTTGGCGGGGCGGTAGAAGCGAGCCGGCATCCCCTCGTGGAGGACGATGTCGTCGGGGTGGGTGCTCAGCGCGCGGTCCGACGCGGTGACCTTGTGCCGCTTGCCGCGTACGTCGAGCGCGTACGCGCTCTCCGCGCCTCGGCTGCTGCGGTGCCAGCGGACGAAGCCGTCGCGCACGCCGATGTACTGGTCCGGCTGATCCTCCACGTTCGCGTGCCACGCCTGCTGCGCGACCGTGCGGCCGGCCGGCGAGACGATCCGCCAGGCGGCGGCCGCCGGGCCCTCGTCGTCCCCGATGTAGCGCGCGTTGTACGACAGCAGCAGGGAGCCGTCGCCCGCCCGCGCCACCCCGGTCGGTGCGCCGGCCGCCTCGATGACGGCGTCAGGACTCGGGTGCGGGTCCTTGATGACACGCTTGTACGCCGCCTCGCGGTCGCCGCTGCCGACCCCGGAGTCGCTCTGCGCACACGCGGTCAACGCCAGGGACATGACGCTCACGACCGCCGCGGCGACTGTGAACACGCGCCTTCTCAGCCTCACCATCGCGCAATCCTCGCAGCTCAGCGTCGCGGAAGGGCACCTTCCGGACTCTTGGTCATCTCGATCCGGTGACCGGCCGCCTGATCGGCAGGCCGCGCCACGAAGCTTCGGACGTGTCCTCGCCACCGGATTCCGCGCCGACTCGGCAGCCGTCCCACCTGCAGCACCACCGGGACAGCTTCGATGAGAACGAGACACCTTCAATGACAAGACCCCCGCCCCGGACACCTTCGCTGAGAACGCGACACCTTCAGTGAGAACGAACACCTGCCGCTGGGACGGGCCAACCACCACGCACAGCCGGGCAAACCACGGCGCTAAGGGGCCAACTGTAGCGCTAAGTCTCACTGCCGTTACGCGCAGGACTTTTGGATACACGCTTAGCCAGCCCTGCCGCTGCGGTGAGCCAGATGCTGCGGCTCACCGATCGCCACGGAAGTGATGGCGCTGCTCGTCTCGGCAGTCGTCCTCAATGTCGGTCTGGGCGCGCGAGTAGGCCAGCACGCCGTCGCTTGTGTCTTCCTCCTTGGCCTTGGCCAGCTGCGTCTCGATGGCCGCGATCTGCTCGGCGCACTCGGCGCTGGCTGGGTTCTCGGGCTGCGGATCCGGCGCTGAGGCGGGCTGCCGCCGGAAGGGCCCAGTTCAGATCGCGGTGTCGCACGGAGTGATAACTAGGACGCTCAGAAGTGACAGATAGCCCGCTCATTTGCACGACGCCGCAGCTGATTGACGCGCGCTATTAGGAAGTTGTTCATGGACCGAGCCGCCTGGAAGAGCTTGAGCGCAATCAGGCCGCGGTGTCCTGCTGGTACCAGCGAAGTTCCACAGTGTTGCCGTCCGGGTCCTGGACGTAGACCGACGTGGCGGTACCCCGCGCGCCGAAGCGGTCGACGGGGCCTTCGAGGACGGTGAAGGCTCCCGAAGCGATGAACTCGTCCCAGTCCAGCGGTTCCACCGTGAGACAGATGTGGTCGACGTTGGACTCTCCGCGAGGGCGGCTGACCAGGTCGATGATGGTCTCAGCGGTAATTCTCACCGATGGGAACGGGATCTCGCCGGCTCGCCACTCGGCAACGCGTACCGGTTCCAGGCCGAGGAGCCCGGAGTAGAAATCCAGGGACCGCTCGACATCCTCGACGTTGAGGACCAGATGGTCGAATGCTTTCACGCGCAGCGAGGGCGACCTGAGTTGGCCACCGAGGCTGCGTGCAGGGTGGCCGTCTTCCCACAAGGGCTCGTCGGTCCGGGCCGGGCCGGTAGTGATGTCCGAGACGTTCATGGGGGCTTCCTTCGATGGTGGGAGTCCAGGTGTGCGCCTTCCACGATCCGCTGAGGGGGTTCCGCCATCAAGGCAGGATCAGAATACGATCGTTGAGTCAGGTTAAACGAACGGGGGCATAGTGCTGGAACGAGTGGAGATCGAGACTTTCCTGACGCTTGCCCAGGAGCTGCACTTCGGCCGTACCGCCGAGTGTCTGTGCGTCACAACCGGCCGGGTCAGTCAGGTGATCAAGAAGCTTGAACGGCGGGTCGGCGGCATGCTGTTTGAGCGGACCAGCAGAACGGTTCGGCTCACGGCGATCGGCCAGCAGTTGGCCGATGATCTGGCGCCCTTGGTCACCGGAATGGAGGAGGCACTCCGAAGGGCCACTCAGGCCAGTCGCGGTGCGACAGGAGAACTGCGGGTCGCCTTCCTCGGCGAGTGGACGGCACCCGCACTCCTGAAGGTGGTGGGTCTGTTCAGCGAGCGCCATCCCGGCTGCAGGGTCGATGTACGGGAGGTCCAGCTGTCCAACTCCCGTGCGAGCCTGCTCGACGGCTCGATAGACGTCCTCATCGCTTCGTACCCGTTCGATGGGATGGCCTGTGGGCCAGTACTGCTGACGGAGGAACGAGTGCTCGCCACAGCGGCCGGGCATCCACTCGCCGACGAGGAGTCGGTGTCGCTCGAAGTGCTCGCGGAACACCCCGTGGTGCAGTATCCGGAGATGACCTCAGCGGGGTTCAAGCGGGATCGCACACCGGACTACACCCCGTCGGGCAGGCCAGTCCCGAAGGGGCCGACCGGAGGTTCGTTCTCCGAAATGCTCACGCTGGTCGCCATGGGCAGGGGCATCCTGCCGGTCGGAGAACATTCCCGGCGTTACTACCCTCGACCGGACGTGGCCTACGTGCCACTGCACGACGCACAGCCGATCGAACGGGGGCCGGTCTGGCTGGAGGGGAACACCACAGAGCACGTCGGTGAGTTCGTACGGGCTGCAGCGGATATCGCGAAGAAGTTGCCGATTCCCACCGGAACGCCTCGATAAGTTCGGTGCGGTCGTGGTCTCCGTGGACTACCGGTTCGCACCGGAAGCTTGGGCGAATCTCTCCGTGGGGGGCGAGGTGGGAGCTTGCAAAGTGGTAGGGAAGAGCCCGTGCTGCTTCCCTACCGAAGTGCGCTGGCGCTATGTGAGGTCGCGTTGCTTGGGAACCACGACGCCGAAGCGGTCCTGAATCGTGGCGAGGGCGGCCTCGTGCACCTGCTTGGCGGGGATGCCGCGGGGGTTGCCATTGACCGGGAGCGGACGGGTCGCCGAGGCGTCTCCGATCACGGTCGGGTTGTAGCCGTTGTACACGGCGCCTTCGGTGGTGAAGAGGGTGCACATGTGGGTCATGAAGCCGGAGATGATGACGTTCTTTCGGCCGGTCTTCTTGAGCTCGGCGTTGAGGTTGGTGTCGTGGAAGCCGTTCGGTACGGCCTTCTCGACGACGGTCTCCCCCTTCGCCGGTTTGAGCGCCGGGATGATCTGGCCCGCCTTCGACTTGAGGTCGTAGCCCCGTTCCACAATGTGGATGACGGGCGTGTGGGCCTTGCGGGCCCGCTCCAGGAGCGTCTTGGTGTTCTTGACCGCGTCGCGCCAGTCCGTGAGCTCCATCGCGCCGTCGGTGTAGACGTTCTGGTAGTCGACGAGGATCAGTGTCGAGTCGGCCAGCTTCGCGGGGGTCTCATCCAGCTCCATCAGCTGACGCAGCGTCGTCGTGTCCTTGGCGTAGTCCTTCTCGTGGCGGTGGTCGCGGCTGTCGGTTCGTGTGGCGGCCTCGGAGCTTCCGGCGCACGCAGTCATCGTGGTGGCGAGTACGGCGGCGGCGCCCAGGGCGGCAGCCGAACGGAGCAGTTTGGCCTTCATCAGACAATGTCCTTCTGCGTGGGAACCACGACCCCGTACAGGTCGGCGATGGTGGCGAGGGCGCCGTAGTGCACTTGGCGGGCGTCGAGGTCAGTGCCCGTGACCGGGAGCGAGCGGGTCGCTGTGGCTTCGGCGACGACGGTGGGGCGGTTGCCGTTCAGAAAGGCGCCCTGCGCGGTGAACAGCACGCACATGTGGGTCATCCAGCCGGCGATGACGACGTCTTGGCCCGCTGTGAGGTGTGTGTCGAGGTCGGTGCCCAGGAATGCGTTCGGGACTTGCTTCACGATGACCGGCTCGCCGTCGAGGGGCGCGGCCTTGGGGTGGATGTGGCCGATCTCGGCGCGGATGTCATAGGGGGTGCCTTGGCCGCCGTCGTTGATGACGTGCACGACCTTGGTGCCGGCTTGGCGGGCCCGTGTCAGCAGCTGCACCGTGGCGTCGAGGGACTTCTCCCAGCCGTCGAGTTCCATCACGCCCTGGGTGTAGGTGTTCTGGAAGTCGATGAGGATCAGCGTCGAGTCGGCCAGCTTCGCTGGCGCCTGGTCGAAGCCGTTGAGCTCACGCAGCGTCGTTTTGGACATGGGGAAACCACCTTCGGAGATACGTGGGATTTGAGCAGCTCGCGGCGTTCCTCGAGCTGTGTCCACCACGTTAGGACCGAGCCAGGACGTCGGCAATGACATGTAACCTGCAGATACCGACATGACTGCCGCTCAGCTGACCGGGGAGAGAGAACCGTGCCGGACACCGCCGTCGCCAGACGGCTCATCGTCATCGTGCTCTTCGGGGGCGTCGACCTGCTCGACGTCACCGGGCCCCCCGAGGTGTTCTCGCTCGCCCTGCGCGAGACCGACGAGGCTGCGGGCTACCAGGTCGTGCTCGCCGCCGCGACCATGGACCCGGTCACCACGGGGGCGGGAGTGCGCATCCTGCCCGACCTCACTTTCGATGAGGCCGCACGCCGCAGCATCGACACCCTTCTGGTGCCTGGTGCCGTGGAGATGGATGAAGAGCGCCGCGTGCACCCGCTCGTCGATCCCGATCTCGTTGGATGGGTGAAGGTACTCGCCGCACGGTCGCACCGGATCACCTCCGTGTGCGTGGGCGCGCACCTGCTCGCCGCGGCGGGGTTGCTGGACGGCAAGCGGGCGACCACGCACTGGTCGACCGCGCAGCAGCTGGCGGCCGATCACCCGGCCGTCGAGGTCGACTCCGACCCGATCTTCATCCGCGAGGACAACGTGTGGACCGGAGCCGGCATCAGCGCCTGCCTCGATCTCTCCCTGGCTCTGATCGCCGACGATCTCGGCGAAGCGGTCGCGCTACGGGTGGCCCGCCAGCTGGTGATGTACCTCAAACGCCCCAGCGGACAGAGCCAGTTCAGCGTCCCGCTGACCCAGGTCTCCACGACACGGCGCATCGAGGACCTGCGCCACCACATCCTGCGCCGCATCGCCGAACCGTTGACCGTGGCTGAACTCGCCGAGTACGCGCATGTCAGCGACCGACACCTGACGCGCCTGTTCAAGACCGAACTGGGCGTTACCCCGCACGCGTACATCGAATCGGTGCGCGTGGAGAAGGCACGCCACGAACTGGAGTCCTCCGACGCCACGCTCGAACGGATCGCTTCTGCCTGCGGTTTCGGCACCGTGGACACGCTGGTGCGGGCGTTCCGACGCCGTCTGAACACGACGCCCAACGAGTACCGGCGACGATTCCGGGTACCTCAGATGCCGTGAAGTGCGCGCAGGGCCCGGACCGATTCGCCGAATCCCAGGCCTATCCCCCGACCTCGCCGAACGCCCGGTGGACCGCGGTACGCAGCCCAGCTTGACTACAGCTCACTGTCAATACCGGTGACCGCCGGTGGGCCGAGTGGAGCATCAGCTTCGTTGATGCCCGCCTCCTTCAACGCGGCCGCGACAAGCCTCGCGGCCTGCAGTTCAGCCTCGTAGCGGTCTGCAGCATCCACTTCGAGGCGGACCGAGAAGGTACCGCCTTCGTTCAACGTCAACAGGTCGACGCCTTCACTCTCGCTCACGTCAGTGTGCCGAGAAGCCAGCTCCCGCTCGAGAGCAACGCATGCCGAGTCATTGATGTCGCTGAGAAAAGTGCCAGGGACAGTGATGACGAACGTGGTCATGCCGGCTCCTCGCTTGGGCGATGTCGTGTCCCACTTCCCCTGCCCCCATACATGGCAGTGAATCCGGCGCCGAGCCGTTGCATGACACGCACCAGCTGCACGCCGGACACCCAGAGCTCCGTTTCGACACGAGCGGATCGATCACCCACGCCGCGCAGACCACGGTGGAAGCCGCTACCGCCCGATGGGAGCTGCGCGACCGCACTTTGCCCTTCTGGACTCTCACGATTCCGTGTGCTGCCGGGTCTACAACCTGCGTCCCATGGTGTGAAGAAGATGCACCTGCTCGGAGGTGGCCGACGTGGGCGCCTTGGTCGGCGGTCCGTAGTAGGTGCTGCTGTCCGTGATCGGGCTTTCACTCACGCCGTGATAGATCCACTGGAAGTTGTCGAGGATCCAGTGCACCGTGCGCGCGTCCAGTCGCTCGTCGAGCTGTACCGCACGGGCGAGATCCCACGTGTGGGTGATCGCGTCAACGACGTACAGGCCAAGTAGCTGTCGACCAGGAACAGGACCGAACGGGTAGTCGACGATGCGGTCGAGCGCGCCCACGGCATGGAACGCAGCCCGGCACTCGGCAGCCGCGTCCCGGTAGGTGGTCACCAGATCGCCTGTGAACGTCTCGTGGTCCAGGTTCGCCAGGAACTCCACACTGCTGCCGCCACGCAGTAGCGAGGTGTAAATGCGGCTTCCCTGGATCATGTGGTTGACCAGTTGACGCACGTTCCACTCGGTGCACGGCGTGGCTTTCTCCCAGCACGTATCCGGCACCGACCGTAGCCGTTCACTGAAACCTCCCGCCGCAGTGTCGAAGTAGCTGAGCAACGTGTCGTCTGTGTCCTTCATGCAGCCGATTCTGGTTAAGGGGAGCTGCTGTTCCCGGCGGAAATCGGACCTTGATCGCTTCTGCGCGCCCTGCACCACAGCGGCGCTGGCTGCGCAGGCCCCTTTGCCGCGCGTGATCCACGTCGTTTCGTGAGGTACCCGAGTGCGAACTCCTGTTCCTGAAGGAGGTACATTGCGTAGCGACCACCGCGGGAGCTCGGGAGTAGCCGGGCTGAGAGGGCGGACGGGACTTGATCCCCTTTCCGCCGACCGCATGAACCTGGACCGGGTAATGCCGGCGTAGGAAGGGTGTTGACGATGGAGACTGCCTCCGTACCTGCCCAGCACGGCACTGCCGTGTCCCGTGACGCCGTGGCGGATGTGATCGCGTCCCTGCGAACCTCCGCACCCCTTGTGCACTGTCTGACCAACGTCGTGGTGTCGCAGTTCACCGCGAACGTGCTGCTCGCGGCGGGGGCTGCCCCCGCGATGGTGCACAGCGCGGAGGAGGCCGGGGCGCTGGCCCGGGTGGCCGGGGGTGTTCTGGTCAACCTGGGAACGGTGACGTCCGTGACGGCGGCGGCGATGCGTGTCGCGGTCACAGAAGCGGCCGGAGCCGGGCGGCCGTGGGTGCTCGACCCGGTGGCGGTCGGCCCGCTGCCCTGGCGCACCGAACTCGCCCACGAACTGCTCGAGAGCGCACCCCCGGCGGTCGTTCGCGGCAATGCTTCCGAGATCCTGGCGCTGGACGGCGGCACAGGCGGGCGCGGCGTGGACAGCACGGACGTCCCCGAGGCGGCGCTGGCCGCGGCGGGCGCGCTGGCCCGGCGCTATGGCTGCGCGGTCGCGGTGAGCGGTCCGGTGGACGTTCTCACGGACGGGGCGCGAGTGGTGCGCCTGGCCAATGGGCACCCGCTGCTGGCTCTGGTGACGGGAACGGGCTGCTCACTGGGCGCCCTGGTGGCCGCCTGCACGGCCGTCACCGGCGACGCGCTGCTTGCCGCCGCTGCCGCGACCGGCCTGCTCACCGTGGCCGCGGAGGACGCCGCCACCCGCTCCGCGGCGCCCGGCACGTTCGCGGTCGCCCTGATCGACGCGCTGTACGAGCTCAGTCCTGAGCGGCTCGCCGAGGCTCTCCACCTGCGCTGAGCATGCGCGTGCTGCGGGGTCCTGCATAAGCGGTGGCCTGGATGCCACCCGCTGCACAGTTCCCGCCCGCCCTGCGACTGCGCCCCCGACACCGGTTCCTGCTGCCCTGTCCCCCCCAGCTCGTCCCTGTGAACAACTCAAGGTCCCTGTACGTCAGGGCCGTCCTTCCCCGTACCTCCCGATGTGTTTGCCACACCTTTCCCGGCCGGGAGACCCCAAGGAGTAACCCGTGCGACCTCCTCTCGATCTGTCCCTTTATCTCGTGACCGACACCAGACTCTGCGGCCACCGCGGTGTCGCCGCCACCGTCGCGGCGGCCGTCAAGGGCGGCGTGACCGCCGTCCAGTTGCGCGATCCGGACGCGGACGACCGCACGCTGTTCTCGCTCGGCCGGGCGATCCAGACCGAACTCGCCTGCACGGGCGTCCCCTTGATCGTCAACGATCGTCTGGACGTGGCGGCCTGGTTGGACGCGGACGGCGTCCACCTCGGGCAGCGGGACGTCTCCCCCGAGAGCGCCCGGCGCCGGCTCGGTCCCCATGCGTACATCGGCCTGTCCATCAGCCGTCCCGAGCAGCTGGCGCACGTGCCGGACACCGTCGACCACCTCGGTGTCGGTCCGGTGTTCCCGCAGTCCACCAAGCCGGACGCGGACACCCCGCTCGGTCTGGGCGGCCTGGCCCGGATCGTCCGGCAGAGCCCACTGCCCTGCGTGGCCATCGGCGGGATCGGCGTGTCCGAGGCCGCCGCGGTCATGGGAAGCGGCGTGGCCGGGATCGCCGTCGTCAGCGCGGTCTGCGGGCAGCCCGACCCCGAGGCCGCAGCCCAGTCCCTCGTTCGCACTCTGACCCTGCGACAGGAGATCCCCGCGTGACCAGCCCGCCCATCGCCCTCACCATCGCCGCCAGCGACCCCTCCGGCGGCGCCGGGATACAAGCCGACCTGAAGGCGTTCTCCGCCAACGGCGCCTACGGAACAGCAGTTCTGACCGCCCTGACCGCACAGAACACTCTGGGCGTCACCGGCATCCACGCCATCCCCCCGGCGTTCGTCATCGAGCAGCTCGACACGCTGTTCGCCGACGTCCCGGTGGACGCCGTCAAGATCGGGATGCTGGCCGACGCCGGCATCGCCGCAGCGGTCGCGGAAGCCCTGGAGCGACACCGCCCCCGATACGTCGTCCTGGACCCCGTCATGGTCTCGACCAGCGGCCACCGCCTCCTGGAGGCCGATGCGGTGACCGTGCTACGCGACCGTCTCCTGCCTCTCGCCGACCTCATCACCCCCAATCTCCCCGAGGCCGGCGACCTCCTGGGCACCGCCGCCGCAAAGAACCGCGCAGAAGCCATCGAGCAGGCCCACGCACTCCTCACAACCGGGGCCAGGCGCGTCCTCCTCAAGGGCGGCCACCACACCCACGACGCGGAATCCGTGGACATCCTCGTCGACGCCACGCACGCCACAGGCACCGGTGCCGCGGGCGTCCGCGAGCTGTCGGCACCTCGCGTCAACACACGCAACACCCATGGCACCGGCTGCACCCTCTCCGCCGCGATCGCCGCCCTGCGCCCGCAGCACGACGACTGGCACACCACCGTCAGTGCCGCGAAGGCGTACCTGACCGGGGCCCTGCGCGCGGCCGACACCCTGCACATCGGCCGCGGCCACGGACCCGTCCACCACTTCCACCAGTACTGGAGCTGATCCCCCATGACCACGACGTTCTGCGACGAGCTGTGGACGACCACGACCGAGATACGTGCGGCCATCGACAAGCTGCCGTTCGTCATCGCCCTGGGCGACGGCACCCTGGACCGGGAGAAGTTCGTCTACTACCTGGCCCAGGACGCCCTCTACCTGCGCGGCTACGCCCGCGCGCTGGCCAGCGCCGCCGCGAAGGCGGACCGGCCGCAGGACATCGCGTTCTTCGCGAAGTCCGCCCACGACGCCGTGATCGTCGAGAGCTCCCTGCACGAGAGCAACGTCGTCGACGTCGATGCCTGGACGCCCTCGCCCACCTGCACCGGATACACCTCCTACCTGCTCTCCGTGGCGCACACCCAGGGCTATCCGGAGCTGGCCGCCGCGGTCCTGCCCTGCTTCTGGATCTACGCCGAGGTGGGCCGGGAGCTCCTCGGGCTGGCCGGCGACCTCGCCGCCCACCCCTACGGCGACTGGATCGGCACGTACGCCGACGAGGAGTTCGAAGCCGCCACCGAGCACGCCCGACAGATCGTCAACCGGCTTGCGGAGCAGGCCGACCCGGCCACCCGCGCACGGATGCGTACGGTCTTCACCACCGCGTCCACCTGGGAGTGGATGTTCTGGGACGCCGCCTGGCGCATGGAGTCCTGGCCCGTCGGCGCCGCTCCTGTCCAGATTTCGGAGCCGGCGAAGTGACGACCACCACCGAACCCACCACCCCGGGACAGGTCCCGGCGGACGAGGCGCCGCTCACCCTCGACCAGCCCACACCCAAGGTCCTGAGCGGCCTGGACCAGGGCACCTTCTGGGCCAACCTGGGCGTCAGCCTGCTCGGCTTCAGCGGCATGCTGGTCGTCCTCGACCCCCTTGGCACCGGCAGTCCGACCCTGTCGTTCGCAGCGGCCGTCACCGCGTCCGTCGTCGGCACCCTGATCGGCACCGTCGCCCTCGGCCTCGCCGCCATCACCGGGGCCCGCACCGGCGCGCCCTCGATGGTCCTGCTGCGCGGCCTGTTCGGCGCGAAGGCGTCCTACCTGCCCACCGTCCTCAACGTGCTGCAGATGGTCGGCTGGGCGGTCTTCGAGCTGGTGGTCATCTCCACCGGACTGAAGATCCTGGCCCGCCAGACCTTCGGCGAACCGGGACCCGGCTGGCTGTACGTACTCGTCGCGGGCGCGGTGACGACAGCGCTCACCCTGCGCCCGCTCGGCGCCCTGCGCATCATCCGCCGCTACGTCACCATCGCCGTCGTCCTGGCCATCTGCTACCTGGGCTGGGACCTGGCCGGCCGCGGCATTCCGATGAAGGGCGGCTCCTGGAAGGACTTCTGGTTCGCCGCCGACAGCGTGATCGCCGTGTCGATCTCCTGGCTGCCGTTGGTCGCCGACTACTCGCGGCACTCCCGCAGCGAGAAGGAGGCATTCGGCGGCCTGGTCGTCGGGCAGACCCTCGCGGGCGTCGCGGGCTCGGTCCTCGGCGTGGCCGCCCTCGCCATGATCGCGTTCGACACCACCGACCCGTACAGGGTCTTCGATCCGTTCACCGCCACCAGCGTCGGCGTGATCTGCTTCGGTGTCCTCGTCCTGCGCGAGGTCGACCAGTCCTTCGCCAACGTCTACTCCACCGCCGTCTCCGCCCAGAACCTGCTGCCCCGGGCCGATCGCCGCATCTTGTGCCTGATCAGCGGCACCCTGGCCACCGTCCTGGCCCTTCTGGTGAACATGGACAGCTACGCCAGCTTCCTCTACCTGATCGGCGCGGTCTTCATCCCGATGTTCGCCGTCCTGGTCGTGGACTTCTTCGTACTCGGCGGCCACCGCACCTGGGACGTCTCCGAACAGGCCCCCACCCGCTGGGTCATGCTGCTGCCCTGGGCACTCGGCTTCGCCACCTACCAACTGATCGCACCGACGAACATCGCCGGCTGGTCCGACTTCTGGGCCTGGCTGCAGGACGCCGTGGGCTTCACCGTCCAGCCGTGGATGAGCGCCTCCCTGCTCTCCTTCGCGGTAGCTGCCCTCACCACCCTGGCCGTGGGCCACAGGCGCCGCCACGTTTCAGCCTCGCCGGGGCGGCACCCCGGGTAGTGACGAGTAGCACCACGGGCGCTATCCGGCCTGCGACGACGTGGGGCACTCCACCGCATGCACGGCCGCCCCACCCACTGCCATCCAGCAGCCGGGGCAGGCCGGCGTGCGGCGGCCGCGACTCTCCATCATCCAGCGCGCCGCAGATAGGCCTCGTGCACAGCGGGGGCGAAACACCCGGCGACGAAGGCTATCGGGCCGCCGTAGAGCAGAGGACGGCTGACCTGGGTGATCCAGTCCCCGATGGCGAGCACGGCAATGACGTCGACGTAGCAGAACAGGAACAGCGCCCCTGCTCCCACCTTCAGCATCATCAGATCCCCCTCGTAGTCACCGCCTTGACCACTTGACTCCATGCCCGGCCCGCCGGCGCTCGACACGGACCTCGCAGGGGTTGGTCGACGCGCACCTCCGGATCGGCCGGGCCGCGTACACGCTCCAGTAGCCTGCTTGCCGGGACGGAGGCCACGCCCCGGCATGGTCCCTCGACCGCACCTGACGAACCGACCGTTTCAGGGCACCGCGTCGCCAGGAGCGCCTTCGGAGACCGCCGCCGTTTGGTGCATACGCCGTTTCCATGCGCCTTGACCGCCGCCGGAATCTGGACCGGGCGCAGTCCGGCCGCCTTGCGTAGCCTTCGAGACGAGAAGAGGGAAAGGGATCCCCATGACGCCGAAGCAGCCCAGGACCGACCTCGACGCCCGCTACAGCTCCGCGCTCAACCCGCGGCCGGGCGCCGAGAGCGTCACCGCCACCGACTGGGCCGAGACCCAGCGCCGGCTGGAAGATGCCGAAGTCTTCTGGATCACCACGGTCCGGCCCGACGGCCGACTGCACGTCACCCCACTGATCGCCGCCTGGCACGACGGCGCGCTGTACTTCAGTACCGGGCCCGGCGAGCAGAAGGCGAAGAACCTGGCCGGCGATGCGCACTGCGTACTCACCACAGGGCACAACACTCTCTCCGAAGGCCTCGACATCGTGATCGAGGGCACGGCTGAGCGGGTGACGGATCCGGGGCGGCAGAACGAGGTCATCGCCGCGTTCGAGGCGCAGTACGGGGACCACATCACCTCTGCGCAGGGCGTCTTCCACGGCTTCGGCGACAGCATCCGCAACGGCAACGACCTGCTGTTCGCGGTGGAGCCCGGCACGGCATACGGCTTCGGGCACAACGGCCAGGTCTTCAGCCACACCCGCTACACCTTCTGACGGCTCCGCGCGGGCGCCTCTTGAGGCTGTCGCATGACTCCTGCCCCGTGAACATGATCTGACGTGTACACACCCCGCACGACACCGGCAGCGAAACAGCGTCTGAAGACGTCAATTACCCCACGACCACGCCGCACAAGTTAAAGATCAAGTTGGGGCGTGTATCGAAGGTGCCATGCGCCAGGGAGTCACTCGTGTGCGAGAAGGGTCAGGGTGCAATCAGGGATCGCTCCGGGGCGTCCCCGATGCGCGGTCGTATACGCGCTGGCAGCGTGAGGAACATGAAACCAACACGCATGTCACGAAGGGCCTTTGCGGGCGCTGCCCTGTCAGGAGCGGCGGCGCTGACCGCCACTACGGTTCTACCCACGCGCCGGGCCATCGCGTCTCCAGTGTCTTCCGCTCCTCTCCCACCACTGAATGCCGCCGCGCTGCGGGCGGCGATCGACGATCTGGAGCGTCCGCCCTCGACCGCAGCCCAATTGCGAGTCGGCGGTACGGCCGGCTACTGGCGTGGTGCCTCGGGTGTGGCTGACGTCGAGACGCGGCGGCCGGTCACGGTATATGACAAGGTCCGCATCGGCAGTATCACCAAGGCCTTCGTCGCCACGGTGGTGTTGCAACTCATAGGTGAAGGCCGGGTCGGCCTGGACGCACCGGTGCAGCGCGTCCTGCCGGGGCTGCTGCCAGCCCGGTTCTCGCCCGTCACCGTGGCGCATCTGCTGAACCACACCAGCGGGTTGCCGGATCACGTCGGCATCCCCGAACCGGTATCCGCAGAGGATGTCTTCCGCCACCGCTTCGACCACTGGTCGCCGCAAGAGTGGGTGGCGACGGTGACACACGGGCCGCTGAAGTTCGCCCCGGGCGCTGGACAGGAGTACCGCGGCGTTAACTATGCTCTGGCCGCACTGATCATCGACAAGGTGACCGGCCGTCCGTACGGAGAGGCGATCAAGGCCCGCATCCTGCGCCCGCTGGGCCTGGCCCACACGGTCGTACCCGGCAACGATCTGCATATTCGGGGCCGCCACGTGCGTGGATACCTGACGATGGCCGACGGCGGCCTGCGGGACATCACCGCATACGACCAATCGTCCGCTCGGGGTGAGGGTGACATGATCTCCACCACGCGTGACCTCGACCGGATGCTCGCTGCCCTGTTCTCCGGCGAACTGCTCCCACCGGAGCTACTCCAGCTGATGTTCACCCTGCCACCGGACGACGTGCGCATGCTGGACGGCTCTCCGGCTCGCTACAGCGCCGGGCTTCAGCAGGCCACCGTCAACGGTGTAACTCTCTGGGGCAAAACCGGCGAGACGTATGGCTATAAGAACGCCGCGTTCTCCACTCGTGACCAACAACGGCGCTTCGTGCTCTCCTACAACCCGACGACCGCCCGCAATGGTCAGGAGAGCCAGATGATCACACGGGTCGCCGACCTACTCACCCGCACCTGAGCACCGAAAGTCCGGCGACCCGAGGTCTGGCGGCAAGTTGAACGGGGCATCCTCGATCACCACCAAGCCCTAAGTCCCCGCCTCACGCGAACAGCCCGGCTTGCCGCTTCGCCGCCCCTGACCAGCACTTCAGCGCCGGGGTTATCCATAGGTCAGCCCTGGTGCCGCCCTCTCTCTGGGGCGGCACCAAGGCCGTCTGAGTACCTCACCATCGGCGAGATGCTCAACTTCTCCCATGTGATGCCCGTGCCGGAACGCTGCGTGGGGCGGCCACGAGGGCCGCTGTCAGAGGCGATTGGCAAGATTGCGGCCATGAACGTCACTCCTGTCACTCCGCCACGGCCGATCGACGTTGTCACGGTCTTTCCCCAACTGGCTCCGCTGGCCCGCACGGCGACCCGCCTGCACCCCCGCCCTGGGGTGCCGACATGGCACGGCAGCTCGATCGGCGGGCCACTGCTGTGGCCCTCTGAGGAGCCGTGGCCGCACTGCGAGGAACAGCATGTGGTGCATGGCATCAACCCAGCCCAGTCCCCGGCGGATCTGCGGCTGGAACGACGGATCTTCGCCGCCTCGCACGGCCGGGACCTGACTCCGGAGGAACGGGAGACTCTCCAGCGGCTCCGGCCCCCTCGGACGTATCCGGTGAGAATGACGGTCCAGGCGTACGACGGCCCCATGGCGATGCTGCCCGTCGCGCAGCTGTACGTACGGGATGTGCCCGATCTGAGCCCGCCGGAGGGCACGGACTTGCTGCAGGTTCTGTGGTGCCCCTTCGATCATCCGATCATGCCCAGGACCCTGCTCTTCTGGCGTTCGGCAGCCGCCGTCACCGACATCCTCGACACGCCCCCCGAGCCGCCCGCAGTGCAGTTCGACGGCTATCTACCAGAACCGTGCGTGCTTGAACCGGAGCAGATCACCGAGTACCCCGACCATCTGGAGCTGAGCGAAGAACTGCGGGAGCAGCTCAAGCAATGGAGTGTGCCGCAGGCAGCAGAGGAAGACATGGACCCGGACACGTACTACGACTGTGTGCTGTCCAACGCACCCGGCTGGAAGGTCGGCGGCTGGCCCGCTTGGAACTCCACCGACCCCAGCTCGCAGTCCTGCTCCGAGTGTGGCACCGGCATGGAGGTCCTGATGACCGTCGCCACGTTCGAGGAAGGGGACGACGCCGGGAACAGCTGGTCTCCGCACCCCCACCCAGGTGCTGGTCCGTACCCCGGCCACCGCGGCTACAACGCGACCGGTGTCCAGATAGGCAGCGGCTACCGACAGCACCTGTTCGTCTGCCCGGCGGAGCCCGAGCATCCGCACATCGAGTTGATGACGTAGCCCGTCCGCGGTGTGCAGCTGGGGCGTCACGGTGCGGGCATGCCGTGACGCCGGGTGGCCGCGAGACACGATCACCGCGTGTCCGCCGTGTTGGGGCACGGTGGACACGCGGTGGGGAACGACGGCTGGGTCAGTGGGTGCGCGTGAGCTTCAGGGTCTGCTCGGCGGCGGTCCTTGCGCCCCCTACGGCTGATCCGCTGGTGTCGGTCCAGGCCCGGGTCGGTGTCGTCTCAGCGGAACGCCGCTCGGCTCCCGACATGGCGACGACGAGGCCGCTGTAGCGGTTGACCAGCTTGAAGGTGTCCGTGGAGCGGCCGCTCGCGTCCTTGCCCGGGATGACGAACCACTGTTGCCCGACCGTCGGACCACCCTTCGGCGCCGACGTCACCGTCGGCTTCGCCGCCCAGGCGCGGCCCGCCACCTTGTCGGAGTCGACACCAAGGAGGCCCTTGCTCGCGGCGTTGGCCACGCGGTACGAGCCGTCGCCGTTCGGCGTGAAGACCCACTTGCCGCGGGCGGATCCGCCGGCGGTGGGCAGCGACGTCGTGCCGCTTCCCTGCGCGGCCTGGGCGAGGACGCGGCCGCGAGCATTGGCGATCTTGTACGCAGCGCCAGCCTCCACCGGCGCCGCCGGGGAATCGGTCTCGATCGCGGTGTTGTAGTACTCGCCGTCGCCGCCACCCGAGCACTGGAAGGAGCAGTAGCTACGGAAGTTCTTGCCGACGATGGTGCTGCCGCTCTTGTTCACCGAGTCCAGCATCCAGCGGTACCAGGACCCGGAGTGGTAGTCACCGGTGTCGCCGATGAGCTTCCACTTCTGGGTCGCGAGGTTGTCGGTGGCGTAGAAGCGCTGCGGCTCTTTGCTGTCCTGGACGATGGCTTCGGGCTGGCCGATGTACAGGCCCAGATGGGCGTTGTAGACGATGTTCATCGTCAACAGGTCTGACTTGGCGGGCAGTTCACCGGCCGCGACCTGCTCGGCGACGTTGCCCTCGTTCGCCGGGTCGTAGTCGTGCTCCACCGGTGTGTAGCCGTTCGGGTTGTCGGCGTCGACCGGTTCCATGTTGCTTTCCAGGCCGCCGATGCCGGGCTGCGACCAGGCGCCGTCGTACCACTTCTTCCACGAACCGGGCGCCATCTTCCCTGACATCGGAGCGCGCGCCACATGGCCGCGGCTGCCGTCGGTCCAGCCGCCGGAGACGCCGCCCTTCGGGATGGCCCGCGAGTTGTAGTAGACGTAGAAATAGCCGGATGCCGTGTCCACGAACAGGCGCGGATCACCGTTGCCGTAGTGGTAGAGGTCGTTCGGGAAGGTCTTGTCGTCGCCGCGCTTCGTGCTGTACGGCGAGGTCAGGACGTGGTCCTTGATGTCCCACGTCTTGCCCTGGTCCTTGGACACGGCGTAGTCGATCGCGTCGTAGTGCAGTCCGTCGCCGAAGGGCGAGGGGGTGAACTCGTTGTGCACCAGGCCGTACCAGTCGCCGGTGTCCGGGTCGACCCAGACTCCCAGGAGATCGCAGTAGTTCTTCTGCGCGTAGTGCGAGGTGTCAGGTGCGTACGTCGACTCGCGCCCGGTGGGGCTGTTGTTGCAGCGCCACGTCGTGTCGTCGTTGCGGTCGCTTGAGTTGGCCGGGTTCACCGCACCGTTCAGCTTGGCGTCGGGCTTCGCCGAGTCGAAGTCCTTGCCGGTGTAGAAGGACCACTTGCGCGGGTCGTCCGCACTGTAGAGCGCGTGCGCGGACTGGTAGTGGAACGTGCCGTCCTTGTCGATGTACGTGGAGGCGGGGGTGTCGTCCGGGTTGGTCCACTCGCCTCTCTGACCGACGCTGACGGAGTACGTCGGGTCGTCGCTCTGAGCTGCTGCCGGTGATGACATGACGGCACCGGCCAACAGGGCGACCGCCGCGGCGATGGCGCCGACGGTTCGTGCTCTCGCATGGGATGGCACAGGTACTCCTCGCTTCAGGAGAGGGTGGAGGGAGTGGTGAGCGGCGAGCGCCCGGGGACGGCTCGCCATTCGAGGACCGCCCAGCCTCGGTGCGGCAGGGCGGGTTCGAGTCGCCGCAGTCCGTCGACCTCGGTGGTGGTGGCCGGGGCCGGGTCGGCCAGCGGTGCGAGCAGGGTGGCCCGCATCGTGTCGGGGGTGGCGGGGAGGTCGATCAGGGGGTGAGAGTGATCGGCGCTGCCGTTGGCGACAGCGAGCCGCAGGATGTCCCCGGTACGCGCCGCGTGCGGGATGAGGTGGGGCGCACCGTGCACCAGTGGCAGCCCGGGGCGGTCGCCCTCCAGGAAGCGCACCGTCGCGTGGAGCAGGCGCTGCCCCTTGTCGCTGCGGGCCAGCTGCGCCGGAGCGGTGGCGGCCAGGACCGCGACGCGACCCCCGAGTGCGTTGACGAAGTGGCATCGGCCCACGCCCCACGCGTGGCCCTCCGGGGTCAGGATCTGGGTGACGACATGGGCGTCCGGCTGTGACTCCAGCCGGGCGAGCGCCGGTTGGACGTCGACGCTCAAGTACGCGCCCGCGTCCGTGGTCGCCTCTGCCGTCACCTGCTCGACCGCATACGGTCCAGGTCGGGCCTGCTCGTCCCGGGCGCAGAGCTGTGTGGCCCGTACGCCGATCAGGTCGGCGAATCCGCGATCCGTGAGGCGGAGGGCGGCCTCGCCGTCCAGGAGCAGCCCGCCGCGGAGCATGGTGTGCAGTTCGTCATCGCTGAAGGCGTCGGTGCACCGGCCGAACAGGGCCTGGACCGGGGACGGTCCGGCGGTGACCGGAACGCCGTAGCCAAGCAGGTAGTCCGCGGTCGCCGTCGGGTCGGCCGCAAGCTCCTGCAAGGTTCCCTCGACGGTTGTCAGGTGTGCGGCCGTGTCCGGCCGCCAGGGCAGACCGACACCGATCGGGACCGCCTGTTCCGTGCGACGCGCGGCAAACCAGTCCAGTGCGGGCCGGGAGCGGCGCAGCAGAGCGTCGACGCGCGGGAACTGCTCGGCTCGCTCTGCCGAGCTGGGGTGCACGTTCAGCAACAGCGCGTCGGAGCCGCAGAGTTGCGCGGTGACCATCTCCGACCAGGTCTGGGTGTCCGACTTCGACCAGGCGGTGTGCGGCCAGTTCTCGATCTCCGGCTCGCAGGCCACATGGGGCGGACGCAGCACGCGCTGCGCCTCCAGGGACCACAGCGCGGCGGACAGGGACCTGGCCGGAGCGTCCGAGTACGGTGCGAAGTGCGGCCGCTGAGTGACACGTCGCTCGATCGACAGGGCATTGAACAGCGCGTCCCAGTCGCGTCCCTCCACTGAGTGAGCCGAAGGGTTCGAACTCATCAGGCCCAGCTGGGATCTGCCCGCGGAATGCTCCCGTACGGCCTGCGCCAAGCCCTCGGCGACCTCCAGTTGCGCGGTGTGCCACACCTGCTGGAGCAGCGCACGCCATGGATGCGGTGGACCGGGCCGGGTGACGGCGGCGACCACCTCGTCCCGGGTGACCTCCTGCCCCGCGAGCCGGGACAGACGCTCCATCATGAGTGGTTCGAAGCCGCCGCCCCAGTCGAGCGGGGCGTGGTTGTGGAAGCGGAAGTCGTCCTCCACCCACAGCACCCGGAAGCCGAGCTGCGCGAAGCGTCCGTAGTGTGCGTACAGCCAACTGCGCCATGTCGGGCAGGCGAAGGAGGCCTGGGCGGCGGCGGGTTTCCCGGTCGGCGAGACCATGGGCGCGAAGCCAAGGCGGTCCCTACGGCCGCGGTCGGCATGTCCGACGGTCACCCACGGGTTGAGGCTGACGTCCACTCCCCCGGCGCTCAGCACCTCACGCGCCTGGGCCACCGTCTCGTACCAGCTCAGCTCCTGCTCTGCGGCCAGGTGGCCGGTGTACGCCTCCTCGGCTCCGATCAGCAGGACGACTTCCGCGACCTCGTTCTCCTGGCAGACCTTGGTCAGGTTTCCCGCCCGCTCTGCGATGTCGTCGCCGGGCCGCAGCTGGAAGCGCAGGTGGTAGCGCGCCCGTCGGCGGGCGTGGGGCGTCACTTGACGCTCCCTGCCGTCAGGCCCGAGCGCCAGAAGCGCTGCAGGGTGAGGAAGAGGGCGACCAAGGGGATGACCGAGATGAGGGCGGCAGTGATGATGATGTTGTGCGGCACCGCCGTGCCGATCCCCTGTTGGGCCTGCCAGCCCACGATGCCGACGGTGACCGGCTGCAGTTCGTCGTCGGCGAGCATCAGCACGGGCAGCAGGTAGTTGGTCCAGATGGTCACGAACTGGAACAGGAAGATCGTGACCAGGGCCGGTGCCATGATGCGCATGCCGATCGTCGCGAAGATGCGGAACTCGCCCGCGCCGTCGACGCGTCCGGCCTCGATGACCTCGTCGGGTACGGATGCGGCGGCGTAGATCCTGGCGAGGTAGACCCCGAACGGGCTGACCAGGCTCGGCAGCAGCACTGCCCAGTAGGTGTTGACCAGGTTGATCTGCGAGAACATCAGGTACAGCGGGATGGCGAGCAGCGGCTGGGGCACGAGCACCGCGGCGAGCACCGCGTTGAAGGTGAACTCCCGTCCGCGGAAGGCGAACTTGGCAAGGGCGTAGCCCGCGAGCGAGGAGATCAGCGTGCTCACCACCGCACCGCCGACGGCGTAGAGGGCGGTGTTGAGCAGCCAGCGCGTGAAGATTCCGCCCTCCTGGCTGAACAGCGCACGGAGGTTATCGGCCAGCGCGAAGTCGCCGAACCAGAAGCCGTTCGTGGTGGTGAGCTCGGAGCTGGTCTTGGTGGCGGATACGAGCAGCCACCACACGGGCAGCAGGAAGTAGACGGCAGCCATGCCCATCACGGCGAGGACGAGCCAGCGTGACTTGGGTGGGGCGGGCTTCGCCGTGGGCGCGAGCGGGGGCGGTGGGGCTGGGTCCTTGGCCTCCTGGCGCCTGACGGTATCGGTGAGGGTCACAGGTCCGCTCCCTTGCGCTGGACGAGCTTGAGGAAGCCGAAGGAGAGAACCAGGGTGAGCAGCGCCAGGATCACCGACTGGGTCGCGGCGTAGGGGAAGTTGCCCGAGTTGACCGCCCCGTACGCGGCGAAGATCGGGGTGTAGTCGCTGCTCAGGTTCGGTGCGACGTTCCGCAGGATGGAGGGTTCGTTGTACAGCTGCGCGGTGCCGATGATGGAGAACACGGTCGTCAGGACCAGCGCGGGCCGCACCATCGGGATCTTGATGCGCCAGGCGATGCTGAACGCCGAGCAGCCGTCCATCCTGGCGGCCTCGCTCAGCTCGGCCGGAATCGCCTGCAGCGCCGCGTAGATGATCAGCATGTTGTAGCCGGTCCAGCCCCAGGTCAGCATGTTGCCGATGACGGGGGCGAGCATGCCGTCCGAGGTCAGGTCCAGGTGCAGGCCGACATGCCTTCCGAGTGCGCTGATCGGGCTCAGCTCGGGCGCCACCAGGTAGGACCACATGAGTGCGCCGATGACTCCGGGCAGCGCGTAGGGCAGGAAGAACGCCAGACGGAAGAACCGCTTGAACATCGTGCGCTTGGCGTCGAGGAGCAGGGCGAGCGCGAGTGCCGCGCCCAGCATGAGCGGCACCTGCACGGCGCCGATCAGCAGGACCCGCAGCAGGGAACCGCGAAAGCCCTCGTCGCCCAGCGCCTGGGCGTAGTTGGCCAGGCCCGAGAAGGAAGTGGTGGGTTCGGACAGGCCGAGCCCGTCACGCTTCTGCTGGAACAGGCTCTGGTAGAGCGTGTACGCGATGGGCGCGAGGTACATGCACAGGAACAGCGCGATGAAGGGCGCAAGGAACAGCAGGGCGGTGCGCGCGCGCCGGCGAGTGTGCCGCGAGGCGCGGCGATCCGGCGCGTCTGCCGCTTTCGCGGGGGGAACGTAGGTGGTCACGGTGGGGCGCTCCGGTCAGTGGGTGGAAACGGTCATGCCCTGCTGCTTCATCTCGTCGGCCGTCTTCTTCTGCACGGTGGCGAGCATGTCCGGCAGGGTGACGCCGTCCTTGCCCGCGCGCCCGAGGCCGTCGGTGATGTCGGTCGCGGTCTGCGTCATCGTCGGACCCCACTTCCAGCTGGTGTCGATCTGCGCGCTTTCCTTCTTGAAGACGTCGTAGATCTTCTGGCCGCCGTAGAACGGGTCGGGCTGTGACAGCACCGGGTGGTTCTGCCCTGCCGTGGCCGCCGGGTAGATGCCGGTGTCCTTGATCAGGGTGCTGAGGCTGTCCTTGTTCGTGCTCATCCACATCGCGAACTCGGTGGCCTGCCGGGGGTGTTCGCAGCCCTTCATGACGGCGGTGGCCGAGCCGCCGTCATTGCCGTACGCGGGCTTGTCGGCGTCCCACACCGGCATCGGGGCGACCGCCCACTTGCCGGAGGTGGACTTCGCGCTCGAGGCGAGGATCGGTGCGTTCCACACGGCGTTGACGTCGGAGAGGATCTTGCCTGAGGTCATGTTCTTGTACAGGGACGGGTCGAAGCTCGGCTCGGGCTTGAGCAGCTTGTCGTCCAGGAGGCCCTGCCAGTAGTCGGCCACCTTGGTGTTGGCCGCGCTGTGGAGGGAGACCTTCCAGGAGTCGCTCGTGGTGTCGAACCACTTGGCTCCCGCCTGCCAGGCCAGGCCCGCGTAGTTGTAGGCGTCGGTGCCGAAGGTGCCCAAGTAGACGTCCGGATCGGCCTTGTGCACCTTCTCAGCAGCGCCCCGGTACTCGTCCCAGGTGGCCGGGGGCTTCTTGATGCCGTACTTGGCGAAGAGGTCCTTGCGGTAGAACAGCGCCATCGGAGCCGTGTCCACCGGCGCACCATAGGTCTTGCCGCCGACGGTCACCTGGTTCCACGTCCAGTCCGCGAACTTGCCCTTGTGGGGTGCGGCGGCCTCCGTGATGTCCTCGAGGGCGCCGGCGGCCACGAAGCTCGGCATCGTCTCGTAACCCACCATCGCCAGACACGGCGCGTTGCCGGCCTTCGCCGCCGTGAGCATCTTGGTGTAGCCGCCCTTGGAACCCGAGGCCGTTTTCTGGAAGTCGACCTTGATGTCCGGGTGCGTCTTGTTGAACTGGTCGACGGCCTTCTCATAGCCCGGAGCCCAGCCCCAGAAGTCCAGCGTGACCTTGCCGCCCTCAGTGCCCGACTCGTCCTCGCCAGACGCACACCCGGACACCGTGAGCAGTGCGGCAACCGCCGCGCCGAGCATCTTCTTGCTGCGCGCCTTCATCATCGTCCCCATCGCCGCCTTGATTAGTTCGGCTAGGATCCAAAATTAATAATTCCTAGTCAACGGGTTGCGGCGAGAAAGTTTTCGCCACTGCGCACGATCGCTCGAGACGGACCCGTCGCTCCGCGTACGTTGGCCTGGGAAAACGAGCAGGAACACGAAGGAGCGGCCGGCGTGAAGGCAGATCTACGGGGAGCGGGCGTACGGAGCCTGGGCGGGGACGGACCGCCCAGGGCAGGTGACCGTGCGTCGCTGCGCCGAACCAATCTCGGTCTGGTCCTACGCCTGTTGCGCGACGCGGGACCGCGGCCGCGCACTCAGATCGCGGCGGAGACAGGGCTGCCCAAGGCCACGATCACCAATCTGGTCGCGGAGTTGATGGAACGCGGCCTGATCCGTGAGGGAGAGACCGCGCGCGACGGAACCGTCGGCAGGCCGAGCCGCACCGTCGAGGTCGACGGACGCTCCATCTGCGGGATCGGCCTGGAAATCAGCGCCGACTACGTCTTCCTGATCGCCCTCGACCTGCGAGGGGAGGTCACCGCCGAGCACCGTGTCGCCCTGGACGCCCGGACCGACGGTCCGGCCGAGGTGCTCGACCGGGCGGCGGAGGCGATCGAGAGCGTCTGCCTGACATTGCGCGGCCGTGGCGCGCAGGCGGTGGCCGTGACGGTCGCGGCGCCCGGCGTGATCCAGCGCGACAGCGGGACGGTTTCCTACGCGCCCAACATCGGCTGGCGCAACGTGGATGTGACCGGCGGGCTGCGCACACGCCTCGGTCCCAAGTTCCCGCCGGTGCGACTGGAGAACGACGCCAAACTGGGAGCCATCGCCGAGTACTTGATCGCCTCCGCCGCCGACATCCACGACCTGATCTACGTGACCGGCGAGACCGGCATCGGCGGCGGCATCATCACTGACGGCAGGCTCCTTCGCGGATCGGCCGGATTCGCCGGCGAGATCGGCCACATGCGTCTGAACTCCGCCGGAAAGACGTGCGCCTGCGGTCGGCAGGGCTGCTGGGAGACGATGGTCGGCCTGGACGCCTTCCTCGATCATGCCGCCGCGCCCGACGATCCGGTGCGCGACGCGACCGTGGACCTGGAGCACCGGCTCGCGGAACTCAGACGTCGTGCCGACGACGGAGATCCCGCCACGATGGCCGCACTTGAGCACATCATCGACGGCCTCGGCCTCGGCCTCGGGGCACTCGCCGACCTCCTCAACCCCCGGGCCGTCGTACTCGGCGGCTACTTCACCCTGTTCGGCGACCACCTCATCGACCGCGTGCAGAGCGATCTGGGCCGACGCGTCATGGCTCCCGACGCCGGCGGGTGCACCGTCATGGTGTCCACCCTCGGATTCAGTGCCGCGGCGCGCGGCGGCGCCTACATGTCGCTCGACCTCGTGTACCAGGATCCGGGCCGACACGGGTGATCTTGGTCGTGAATCCGTCTGCCAGGAGCTTCATCAGTTCGAACCGCCCACCAACTGTGCGCCGAAGCCGTCAGGTCGGAAGGAGAGCAGCGAGGAGGTAGGGCCGGTTCGCCATCAGAGGCCAGCGGACTTACTCAACCGCTGGCAGTATCTGAGCGAGGCTCAGGAGCCCGCGCCGAACGGGCGAAGGCCATTCTTGCCGTCCTGGTCGGACACCGGCTCGAAGGCGGTATCAGCACGCTGTGCCAGAATCCCGGTCGCCGGTCAGAGCCTGCCGCCGGGCCCAAGCGGCGATCGCGTCGGCGATGGCCTGGGGCTGATCCTCCGGTGCGTGGTGACCGGCAGGGCCACAGTGCTGGATCTCCAGCGCGGCGATGTTCTCCGCACACCAATCGGCCATCTCTTTGCCGATCAGCAAGGTGGGCGAGGAGTCGAAGGTGAGCAGCAATTTGGGGACCTCCTCGCTGCCCGCAAGCCATGTGCCGTACTGGTCGACCCGCTCGGCGACATCGCTCGGATCCCCGTCCAGCGGCAGCGAGCGTGCCCATTGCAGCACCGGGCGACGGCTCTCCCGCGTCGGGTACGGCGCACGGTAGGACCTCATGTCCTCCTCGCTCACCGGATTCAGCACCCCACCGGTGAAGGCCGACTCCAGGAAGACGTTCTCGTCCAGCACCAGCGCCTCGCCCTGCGGCCCGCGCATGGCCTGGGCACGCGAGCGCGGTCCTTCACCCAGTTCGCTCCAGGACATCGGCCGCACGATGGTCTCGAAAAAGGCTATGGCGCGGACTCGGCCGCAGTGGCGGGCCGCCCAGTCGAAGGCGAGAGCGCCGCCCCAGTCATGGCCGACGAGCACCACCTCGTCCAGACCCAGCCGATCGAACCAGTCGTCCAGATAGCGGGCGTGATCGGCGAATCGATACGGCACGTCGGGCTTGCCGGAGCGGCCCATGCCGATCAGATCGGGGGCGAGCAGGCGAGCGGGAAGATCCAGGGCGGGCAGCACCTTACGCCACAGGTGAGATGAGCCGGGATTGCCGTGTAGAAAGACGAAGGGAGTTCCGTCGCCGACCTCCTCGTAGTGCAGCGTCGAGTCCAGCACGTTCGTCTGCGGCATGACATCCCCACATCGTTGGTGACACTAACGCTGTTGTCAGTGACGGTAGTTTGTTAGTGGGACTAACGCAACGTACGATGGACCCATGAATAACGGCACGGCCGACGCGGCGGGCCCGAGCGACGGACACGCCACTGCCGCGCGGCTGCGGAATCTAGGGACCCGGCTCCTGTCGCTGGCCGCGATCCAGTCGGATCGCCTGGTGAACGAGGAGCTGGCGCGCGCGGATGCCCGCAAGTGGCATTACGCGGTGCTCGCCACCCTGGAGGAGTTCGGATCCGCCAGCCAGGCGGAACTGAGCCGCCGGACACAGATCCACCGCAGTGACATCGTCGCGGTGGTCAACGAGTTGGCCGGCCGCGGACTGGTCGAACGCTCAGCCGACCCTGCCGACCGCCGGCGGAACACTGTCACCCTCACCGAGCAGGGCCACCGACAGCTACTGACACTGGACCGGTTGCTGGCCAAGGCCGATGACGAGGTACTGGCGCCGCTGACCCGGCCGGAACGCGAGCAGTTGGCCCGGCTCCTCGCGACTCTTGTGGATCACCACGGCACGAGCATGTGATCAAGGTGCCTGCCGTCAGCGTCGTAGCTCATGCTGGCCAGGCGCTGGTCACCGCGACCATGCGCAGAAACTCACGTCGGATCATGTCGTCGGATACCCCCGCAGTGAAGAGGCCCCCGGCGTCAAGCGCGGCGTGCAGCTCCCCGCCGCCCATCCCGAGGAGTTGGCCGGCGCCGCCCGCGAGAGGGTATGGACGTGCAGATGCCACGCCTGCCCCGACGGCGGTCTTCATCAGTTCAAGTGCCCGCCGCCGGAACGCTGGAGCGCGGTCCGCGTGCTGGGCGAGTAGCCACGCTTCTTCGGAGCCTCGTTCACCGACCGTCGCGATTCCCTAGCGTCGACGCCTGCTCGCGGTGGAGGGCCGGGACGCGGAGCTGTACCGCACCCAGTTCGCGGGGCGGTGGGAATCGCGGAAGGCCGCGGTGGCGGTGTGGGCGCCCGGATCGTCGCCGGCTCCTCCGGTCCCGCTCCGTCGGTTCACGACGGAGCGGGATCCCTGCGCGCGCCCGGCGGCCTCAACGGCGGGTTCGCGTCATGCTGCGGGCTCCCACGCGAATCCGTCCGGGTCGGTGAAAGTCCCGGCGTCGCCGCCGATCGTGAGCCGGTGCGAACCGCTGCCCTCCGAGGGGACACCGGCGACCTTGGCCAGGCCGCGACGCGGGTACAGCGACAGCTTTACGGGACTCGACGAACCGTCGAACTCGACGTACTTGCTGCCGAAGCTCTTCGCGACGGTGAGACCGCGATCGACGTAGAACCGCTTGGTCGCGGCCATGTCCGAGACGCCCAGCAGGAGAACGATCTCGTCGATCTTCCGGCTGTCGGGACCGGTATCCTTCTTCGACGAGCTCGCGAGCTGCCAGACCGTCCCGTCGGGGGCCTGCACGACGCCGCCGTAGCCCCACAGGGACTTCTTCGCGGGCTTCAGCTCCGTGGCCCCGGCGGCCAGCGCGGCACCGAACAAGCCGTCGACGATCGACGGCTGGGAGACCACGAGCGAGACCGTGAACCAACGGAAGCCCGACGTCGGAGCCTCCGAGGCCCGCAGACGTACCTGCTTGTCGAGCCCGAAGGCGTCTGTGTAGAAGCGCTCGGCGGCCGTGGGGTCGGCCACCTCGAGGGTGATGCAGTCGATGGAGGTCATGTCCTTCACGCTAGGCGTGGTCGGCGACCGGTGCTTCTTCAATCCTGATCGCTTTCCCGCATGCCCCTCCGTGACTCCTCGGCCAAGGCTCGGCCGACACCGGGAGGCCGTCGAACGGGCGGTGAGCGTGCACCGCGGCGACCGCAGAGTCCACTGCCGCTGACGAACACAAGGCCCACCCCTGCTTCGCCTTCGCGGGCATCGCGGCGTGGTGGGCGACCAGATCCCACGCCGCCTGGCCCCGGGCCGCGAGCGCGGGTGTGGAGGCCAGGCCAAGGTCCGCAGCGGCCGCGCGGGCACGCCCCTCACGCTCAGCAGCGGTCAGGCGCGACAGCGCGCCGGCTCCTCCACCAGGGCGGCGGGCGGCAATGGTCGTGCCGACCTCCTCCGCCAGGACGCGCAGCCGGTCGCGGGCCTGCTCGGTCCTCTCCATGCTCGTGGTCGGCTTCCCCGCCCCCGGCATGCAACCGCCGGTAGAACCAGCGTGAAGGGCCCTCGGGCCGAGAACCGGAATGAACCGGAACGCCCAGGGGCGGCAGGCCGGCACCCATGGACCGGCCGTCTCGTAGTGAAGATGGCGGCCCAGCGCAGTCCGTGGCCCTGGAGGGCCACCCTCCGGTGTTCGGGCCCCGCCGTCGGAACCTGCCGCCACGCTCAGTGGGACCGCGTTCGCCAGGCCCGGGCGAAGAGTTCGGGCAGGGGGCCGGCGACGGGCCGGGAGCGGACCTTGCTCCCGATGGTCCGGACCCCGAGCAGCTCGGCCTTCCAGGTCTCCATCGGAGGGTAGAACTTGTCCCCGCCCGTCCAGTCACCGGGCAGGAACACCCCCCGCCCGGCCCGGGCCCTGCGGTCGGCGACCACCAGGCCGGCCTCGACGAGTACGGCCGCAACGGCCTTGTGGTGCGCGGCAGTCCACCGGTTGAAGCGGCGGATACGGCGATCGGTGGGCACGGGCAGGGCCAGCAGCTGCAGATACAAAGTGGCGGCGTCCGTATCCAGACCGGTGGTGGCGACCGCCTCTTCGACCACCTGTGGTGCGGACAGCCGCGGATCGCTCTCGTATCCGTCCGGCGGCAGAGATCCCTCGGTGATGCGCTGCACGATCCGCTCGAACTCCGGACCGCGCAGCCGGCGGACCAGCGCCAGATGCGAGTCCTCCATGTCGATCACGCTCTCCAGGCGCCACGAGCGTTCGTCGGCCCCGTAGCGGCCGGGCCGGAAGTACACGCTGGGCGCCTCACGCTCACCGCGCCGGTCGAACCCGCCCTCGGACACGACGACCAGGCCGTCGTCGAGCGTGGGATGGGCAAGCGGCTCGGCGGCGTCCAAGTAGGGCAGGGCGCCGGGGAAGCCCGGCAGCAGTTCCCCCACGGTGCGCCCGCGCAGGCTGCGGCCGCGGGCGGAGAGCAGCAACCCCGGGTGGGCCAGGCGTTCCCGCAGCAGCCGTAGGGTCTCGGGGACACCCCGGCGTACGGGATCTCCTTCGGGAAGCTCGGCGTACACCCAGTCGACGGCGTCGCAGACCACGGCGAGCAGCTCCCTGAAACGGAAACCCTCCTCGCCCTCCCAGCCGCCGCCGCTGATGCTGTTCACCCGCAGCCGGGTGTCCGGGTCGCGGGTCAGCCGCGGCTCGCGCGGGGGATCGGCGAACACGGCGCACACGGCTGCCGGGGCCATCCGTATATCGCTGTGCTCGGCGGCGACGGCGAGCGTCGACTCCGGCACGGCGGGGCGTGCGCCCTGCTGCCTGCACCAGGCCTCGGCGATCCGCTCGGCGAGCGCCAGCTGTCCGCCCTCCAGCCACAGCTGCCCGGGGTCCGCGGGCAGCACGTCGGCCAGCAGGTCGAGGCGCTCGGCCACCGGCAGGGTCGCCAACTCCCGCTCACCGGCCTCGGTGTCGGACTGCTTGAGCCCCATCGCCTTGCGCGCCTCGGCATCGAGGCCCGCGTACCCGTACTTCACATCGGGTATTCCGGCGAGCAGCAGCGCGGCACCGGCCCGGCTCAGCCCGGTCCGCTCGGCGAGCAGCGCGGCCGCCGCGCGGTCCCAGGGCGCAGGGCCCTTGTGCCGTACGAGGTGCACGAAGCGCCGCAGCCGCTCAGGTGTGTCCCAACCGGCCGCGGGCACCGGGTCGGTGGCCGTGATCCGACCGGATGTCGGCGGCTGCGGGGTGCCGGTGCGCAATTCGACGAATCGCTGCTCGTCCCGGCCGGCGCCGAGCCCGTGCAGAGCGACCATCGCACCGTCGTGGGTCCGCACGGCACGCCTGTCCTTGTCGGCGAGTTCAAGGACACCCGTACGCATCCGGGTGCGAGCCTCCGGGTCGGCAAAGGGAGTTTCTGCCCACACCTCCAGCATCGCCAGCTGGACCGCGCGCAGATGGTCCTGCACGTGGAAGGAGCTCGCCCGCAGGGCCACGGCACCGCACCGGCCGATGAACCGGTACCAGTTCCAGCCCAGGTACCGTGCGGGAGCCTCCTCGCCGCTTCCGGTCAAGTAGTCGCCGACCTCGGTGAACACGGCGAGCGTGCCGGGCCCCCAGTGTCCGGAACCTTCGATGAAACCATTGAGGGCCTGGGCGATCCACTTCTCGTCGAAGGACTGTGCGGGGGGTATCGGGGTGTGGGACATGCGGTCATCCTGCCGGATCGCATGGCCACCTTTCGCCGGTGCCGGGGCACGCGCTTCACCTTGCGAATCCGGCGCGCCTCGGTCGTGTCCCCGTAGCGGCAAATGCAGCGGGTGCAGGATCGTCAGTACGGATGCTGCTGCGATGCGTTGGGCGAGAGCGGACACCAAAGCCCGGGCGTCACCGATGAGAGCCTCGGTTGCCTCGGCGCCCTGCCGGCCGCCGCCTGGAGGGTTGACGGCGATATGGGCTACGCCTACCCCTGCCTGCGTCGATGGCTCCGCGAACGAAACATCGTTCCGCGTATCGCCCGGTGTGGCGTCGAGAACTGACAGCGCCCACAGCGCCTGGGTCGACAGACGAGTTCAAGGTGCGCACGCCCTCAGGCGGAAGCGGAGGCCACGAAGAACGGAATGGCGATGAGGAAGCAGTTGGCCTCGGCACGTCGGCGCTGTTCGGCGAGCCACTCGTCCGCCTGGTCACGTCCGACGGCGCCGCTGGCGCAGGCCGGCTCGGCGAGCCTGGTGACCAGAGACAGCATCGTGGGGTCGGTGAACACACCGGTGTGCGCCTCGACCGTGACATCGTCGAAGCCGCCGGCCAGAAGCAGGCTGCGGTACTGGCGGCCGGCACGGGGCATGCCCAGGAGGTCAGCGCGGGCATGCACGATCGTGCGCGTGAGCGCCGCGTCGTCAGAGTCGATCATGATGGCGTCCCAGTCCTGACCGACCAGGACGATTCTGCCGCCCGGGCGAAGAACCCGTCGTGCCTCCGCCACCGCGCGCTCCGGCTCCTGGAGTGCGTGCAAGACCTTGTCGGCACGATAGCCATGCACGCTTCCGTCGGCGAAGGGTAGTTTCTCCGCCCGCGCCTCCCGGAACTCGGCCTGCGACCACCGCTCCCGGGCCACCGCCAGCATCCGTGCGTCGGGGTCCACGCCTACCGCATGAACGCCACGTTCGTTCAGCTCGGCTACGGCTCGTCCGGCGCCGCAGCCGACGTCCACGAAGGTCGAGCCTTGGACGAGAGACAGCAATTCGTAGGAGCGGGCCCGCAGCCGATTGGCGATCGGCATTTGGTCCGCAGCGTCGAGGACGGCCAGCAGGGCTTCGGTGTCGCGGTGCTCTTCCACCACTTCCTGATTCTTGAACATGGACGTCATGCTGCGACTTAATGTCGGCATGAAGTCAAGCCAAGACGGCGCCGTCGGCACGCTGAGTATCGGATCTCTCGCGGCACGGTTCGGCCTGGCCACGCACGTGCTGCGACATTGGGAAGCGATGGGCCTGCTGCACGCCGGACGGGACGCCGGCGGGCGCCGCCGCTACGGTGCGGACGACCTCACCCGCGTGGCGACGATCCTTGTCCTGAAGGAGGCCGGCCTCGGCCTGAACACCATCAGGAGCCTGTCCGCAACCGTCGACCGCGCCACCCGGCAGGAGATCCTGCGTCCTGCGGCCGAAGAGCTCCGGTCGACAATCGCGGCAGCCCAGGCCTCATTGAAGCTCATCGAAGGCGGCCTGAACTGCGAGTACGAGGAGGTCACCCAGTGCCTGAACTACCGGCGGCTCATCGCCGAGCGGGTCGGCCCCGAAGTCCAGCCGGAGAGCCAGTGATCGAGGCCGTGGCACCAACCCCACAAGGGGCAAGTTCCACGGCCGCCCCCGGTGCATCAAATCAGCTCCCTCGTGGCGCAGCGCGGTGACGCCTCAGCGGCGTAGGGAGGCTTCGAGCGACTTACGGACTTCCGGCCACTCCGAGTCGGGGATCGAGTACGTCGCGCTGTCCCGGATCGTTCCGTCGTACCCGGCGGTCTCCGCCCGGAGCACCCCGTCGAAATGTGCCCCCAGGACGGCGATGGCGGCCCGTGAACGCCCATTACGGGCGTCGGTACGAGAACGGACCCGGTAGACCTGCCACTGTTCGAAGGTAGCCTCCAGCATGAGCAGCTTCGCTCCGAGCTGCTTCGACCAGTCCGGAAAATGCCCGGCGCCCAAGGGTTCCAGCCGCACCAGAGCGCCCTCCAGCGGACCCACATCGAAGAAGCCGTCCACCGAACAACACCCGCCCAATTGACCCGCCTTCCAGCGAGGCACTTCTCCCCCGGCGAGGTCTCCCGGTGTCACGTTTTCGCGTTGACCGTCATTACGTCCCCGCCCGTCGTTCGCCGGTACCTGTCCGTGATCGCTGCTACCGAATCGCTGCCCTTCCTTGCGCGCATACTGCGGTCCATCTCGCGATTCGCGCGCATCACGTCCCCCGTAGGCCCGATCCGCGCCTGCTCGTAGCGGGCGAGCGCGGCGGCCACACCGCCGCCGGCCCCCAGCTCTGTCGCCAGAACCCGGGCATCCACGATCGACTGAGAGGCACCGTTGGCTCCCGTCGGATACATGGGGTGTGCCGCGTCGCCCAGCAGCGTCACCCGTCCCCGGCCCCAGCTTGGCAGCGGGTCCCGGTCCACCATGGGGTACTCGAAGATGTCCTGGCTGCTGGTGACCAGCTCGTGGATGTCCACGCCGAGCGCGGCGAAGTCCCAGCCCTGCAGGTGTCGCAGGACGTCATCGGCGCTCCCCTTGCGGTTCCAGCCCATGTCCTCGATGAACGGTCCCGGCGCTGCCTGAAACGCCAGGCACACCCAGTTGACCAGTGGGCGCCGCCCGGAGATCGGGTAGACGACCAGTTGGTGGTCCCGCTCATCGTTGGCGATGATCGCGGACCGGCCCGTCAGGAACGGTGGCACCGTCTGTGTGACGCCCCGCCACATCCACGCCCCCGACCAGCGCATCGGACCCTCTTGCGGGTGCAGCGCCGCGCGCACCGTCGAGCGGGCCCCGTCCGCGCCGATGAGCGCCTGGGCCTCGATCATCGTGGGCAGCCCGGTCGCCCGGTCGGTTGCCCTGACCCGTACCACGTCCCGTTCGTCGGTGAAGGACTCAAGACGCATTCCTGTGCGGACCGCGTGCGGGCCGATGCGCTCGCGTACCGCGTCGAGCAGCAGGAGCTGCAACTCGCCGCGGTGGATGGCATATTGCGGCCATTGGTACCCGGCCGCCATACCAACGTCCTCGGCGAACCGGCGCGTCCCGCGTTCGTCGGCGTAGACCTGCTCGGCAGTGGCGACGCCGGTCGCCGCGAGCGTGTCCCCGAGGCCGAGTCGGGTCAGTTCGCGCACCGCGTGCGGCTGAAGGCTGATGCCCACTCCCATGGAGGTGATCTGTCGCACCCGCTCGATGACGCTCACCTTGATGCCTTGTGCGTGCAGGGCGAGCGCGGCGGTCAGTCCACCGATTCCGGACCCGGCGATCAGTACGCCGGTCTCTTCAGTGCTGCGAAGGGCTGTGGTTTCCATGGATTGACTGTCGGCCAGCGGGCGATCAGAAGTCCAAGTACTTCTTCTTCGCCCAACTATGCTTGTCAGTTATGGAGTTGCGACAGCTCGAATACTTGGTGGCCGTGGTCGAGGAGGCCAGTTTCACCAGGGCCGCGGCCCGATTGCACGTCACACAGCCGGGAGTGAGTTCCCAGATACGTCAGTTGGAGCGCGAGCTGGGCCAGCGGCTGCTGGACCGCTCGGGCCGCACGGTCCGACCTACCGAGGTGGGCGCCACCGTGCTGGAGTACGCGCGATCCGCGCTCTCCTCGGTGGCAGGCGCCCAGCTAGCGGTGGACCAGTACTCGGGGCTGCTGCGCGGGCATGTCGCGGTCGGCACGGTGACCTTGGCGCCGACGCTCGATCTGCCCGGGGTCCTTGCTTCCTTCCACCGCCGCCACCCGACCGTGGGCATCAGCCTCGGTGAGGCCAGCTCGTCCGAGCTGGCCTCGGCCCTGACCGCCGGCCGACTTGATGTGGCCGTGCTCGCCCCGGCCCACACGCCCCCGCCCGGCGTCGAGCTCCAGGTCATCGCCGATGAACCGTTGGTGGCCGCCGTGAGCCAGGACGATCCGCTCGCACGGCCTGGGCGGGACCACGTCGCGCTCACCGAGCTGGCGGACCGGACGCTGATCACCTTCACTCACGCCACCGGCACCCGAACGGACATCGACGCCGCCTGCGCCGCCGCCGGGTTCCGACCGCGCGTCGCCTTCGAGGCGAGCGACCCCAGGGTGATGGCTCAGCTCGCGGCGAACGGCATGGGCGTGGCGATCCTGCCCGAGCCGATCGCCCGCGATCATCCGCAGGAGCTGCAAGTACTGTTCATCCAACCTGCCCTGCGCGGCCAACTCGCTCTGGCGTGGCGATCGGCGGGGACGCAGAGCCCGGCGGCACGAGCCTTCCTGACCCACGCCCGTCATTCCCTGCGCACCCTTGCCTGACCACCAGCGAGCAACATCCGGTCCGCTCACGGCACGAATGTCACTGCCGGGAAGGCTGGAGACGGGCCATCGAGCAGGTGTCCCCGACGGTGGCGCAGGTGCTCGTCGAAGAACGCGAGCGGATACGCCTGCTGGATCTTCACCGCCTGATCGGGATCGAGGGTGCCGATCGCGTCCTGGAGCTGCTGCTCGTTCCATCCCAACAGCTTCGCAACCTGCGGGAACAGTGCCTCGTTGTCGCCGTACGAGATGTGGGCGGCGCCCTGGGCCTCAATGTTCAGCCGCCATCCCCACAGGTGCGACCAGAATGCGGCGGCCTCGGGATCCGTGGCGCGGGTGAACTCGGCGGACATCATCATGAACGGCCGGTTCAGGTCGCCCGCCAGCGGCGGGTTCATCTGCATCGGGCCGTCGAGGCTCAGCCCGGCCCGGATGCGCTCGTCCGCGAGCGCGGCGCAGGCGGTGGCCGTCCCGCCCTTCGACCAGCCGAACGCGCCCACTCGCCGCGCATCGAGGGAGCCGAGCAGCCCGGCCGGAAGCTTCTTGTGGTCGACATCAGGATTGCGCCCGGCGGCGATCTGCTCGACACAGTCGAGGACGAAGCGCAGGTCGGCGGCGAAGTCCCCGGGCAACGTCGGCGCCCGCCTGTCGTACAGCGGGACGGCGATCCGACCGTCGGGGAACTCGGTGTAGGTGTCGTACTGGTGAGCCACGGTGACAGCCGCGTACCCGTGGCTTGCGAGCTCTTGGACCGTGATCGTGTGGTCGCCCTGATGGCTGTGCGCGCCGTGCGAGAACACGACGACGGGCAGCCGTCGGCCCGTTCGCCGCATCGGAGCACCCACGCGGCCCGCAGTCAACGGCCCCATGGAGACCAGCTCACTGAACCCGGCATCGGTGAGGAACGCCTGAAGTGCGCCGGCCGGCATCCAGGGCGCCACCGGGTACCGCTGGACGTTCCGGGCGGGGTACCAGACGGTTGCCATCAGCTCGCGGAAGTGCCCGGGGCCCGCGATGCCGTCCGGCCGCGATCGGTCGACGAGGTGCAGCTGGGCCGTGCCCACCGGGTGCGGGCCGGTCGGCGCGGGCAGCTTGAGCCGCCTTGCGGCGGGGGTGGCAGCGACCGGGTCGGCCCACGCGGGGCCGGCAACGGAGCCGAGCGGCACGGCGGCCCCGGCACCCAGCGCGGCTGCCATCATGCTGCGGCGCGTCATGCCTTTCCGGCTGATGAACGGCGTGGTGGTCATGGGCCCTCCCCTGGTGACAGGTCGTCAACCGAGCCGCACGGCCATTCCGTGGGCACAGAGCGACGCTGTCACGTGCCCCTCCCCCGCAGCATCGGCCCACCGGTTACCTACTCGCGATCGCAGTAACCCACGGGCTTACACCCTGGGGCTGATGCAGCGGGCGGTGCCCGGCGGTTGTGAAGCCATCCCCATCGCCCCGGGCTCGTGACGACGCTTGAGGTCTGCGGCTGAGGTTGCGGCGGCAGTTGCGGTTGGTGACGTCCACGATGAGCCTCCCTCCGGCGGCAGCGCCGTGGGCGGCCCCTCATACCAGGGCTGAGTCCTCGCCCGGCACGCGCACGGCACCGCGGGACGCGAGCCGGCGGGAGCCACGTACGGCTGGACGCGGCCCGACTCAGCTGAATCCGACTCGGCCCAAAAGGTCGATCCCGCATACGCGGTCACGTCCTCCACCGATGCATTGCCGCCGAAGCCCGCCGCCGGTCTATCGCCAATCGCCCCCCACCTCATCAACAACAGCTACGCCCGCTCACAAGCTGCTCCCCCACCCGCGGAGATGCGGTGCGAAACCGTCGTCCACTCTCCGAGCCATCCTTGCTTAACCTATCGAGACTCGATAGATTCCCATCGTCTCTCAATAGAAAGATGGATCATGGGGAAGCTGACAGTGCGCGCGCTGCGCGCCGTGCTCGTGGTGGTGCTCACCGGCACCGTGTTCGTACAAGCATTGATGGTGTGGGCGTTGATCAGCGGGAGCGACCCGGAGGATGGATCGCTCCCGCTGACCCCGCTGCGCGTGATCACGATCCTGGGCATCGGGACGGCCCAGGTCGTGCTGGTCTGCGTATGGCGACTGGTAACGATGGTGCGACGCGGAACCGTGTTCTCCCACGCCGCCTTCCGGTACGTGGACGTCATCATCGGCGCGATCGTTGGGGCTGCTCTTGTGTGGTTCGCGGTCACGGCCCTCAATGCGCCCGGCCAGCGGGACGACCCGGGCGTCACCCTCATCATGGGCGGGATCGGCGTGGCCGTCCTGGGAGTCGCGCTCATCGTGCTCGTACTGCGGATGCTGCTCGCCCAAGCCCTCGCCCGCGACGCCGAAGCGGCACAGATGCAGGCCGAGTTGGACGAGGTGATCTGATGCCGATCGCCGTCGACATCGACTTGATGCTGGCCAGACGGAAGATGTCCGTGGGCGAACTCGCAGACCGCGTAGGGATCACGCCCGCCAACCTGGCGGTGCTCAAGAACGGCCGCGCCAAGGCAGTGCGCTTTGCTACGCTCGCCGCGCTCTGCGAGGTGCTCAAGTGCCAGCCAGGCGACCTGCTTCGCTGGGAGGCCGACGACACCGCGAGCGAATGAACCGTGCCTGGCGACGCGTCACCGTCGGCCCCCGACCTCGCTTGCCTTTGACGAACCGCGCAAGCATCTCGGGGCCACCCAAAGCCAGCATTCCGACCTCGGCAGCGTTCCCCTCCCTCCCCTCACCCCCTCATTGATCCATAAACTGCGCCCCCTCATGGCCCTTTAACCCGCTCGGTCCTGGTCAACGGTTCAAAGCACCTTCCGGCGAGGGCTGGCGTCACAGGGTGCCGGAGTCTGCACGCGCGGCGCGATCGGTCGACAAGCGGATCAAGGCTGTAGTCATGCCGGCCGACGACCCTGGCGGCGCTGATTCCTTGGTGCCGAGGTGGGCCCGATGAGCCCGCCAATCCCTTCACCCCTTGAACTCCCGCTCCACAACCGGCAGTTCGGCGGTCACGGCCCGGATGGTGTCCCGGAGCCAGCGCTGCCCCAGGTCACCGTCCAGGCGGGGGTGCCAGGCCATCTCGTAGTGCAGCGAGCGGATCTCCTTGGGCGCGGGCAGAATCCGGATACTCGGGTCCGAGCGCTCCTCGGTCAGCAGCCGTGCGGGCAGGGTGAGGATCAGCCGGGTGCCGGGGACGGACTGCGCGGCCAGGGAGTGGTAGGGCACGGTCAGCCCGGCCCGGCGGCGCGCCCCGAGTTTCTCCAGGCGCCGCTCGATCGCGGTCTGGCGCTCACCGATGGTGCCGACGATCACGTGCGTGGCCTCCAGGTACCTGTCCAGAGTGATCTCCGGGAGCCCGGCCAGCGGGTGGTCCGCACTGAGCACACACACGAACCGGTCGTCGAAGAGGTGCTCGGTTTGCAGCGCGGTGACCGGCTCCGACCTGGCGTAGAACAGCAGGTCGACGACGCCCCGGTCCAGGTCTTCGTGGATCGCGTCGTGCCAGCTGCGCAAGTGCAGTGTGGAACGCGGCGACTCCCGCAAGACGCGCTGGAACACGGCCGGGGCGAACACCCTGCTGTAGTCGGTCCCGGCGGCTCGGAAGGTCTCAGCGGCCGTCGCGGGGTCGTACTCCTCCGGTGAGAACAGGCTCTCCAGGCGTGGCAGAACCGCCCGCACCTCGCGCTGGACGCGCTCGGCCCGCGGGGTGAGCCGGTAGCCGCGCGGCGTCCGCACCAGCAGCTCGTCGCCGAGCGTGTCCCGCAGCCGCTGCAGCGCCCGGCTCATCGCCGGCTGGCTCATCCCGGCAACCTCGGCGGCGCGCGAGACGTGCCGCTCCTCCAGCAGCGCGGCCAGTGGGGCCAGCAGGTTGAGGTCGACCCGTTGAATATGCGTCACCTGAATAACGTACATATTTTTGATGCATTGGACAAATAGTTGTCCGCGCCGGAGGGTTGTACCCATCGCCGGGCACCCTCTCGGGGCCGGATCGGATCACAGGAGCGGTCATGAACAGTGCGGCAGCCAGTGCGGTGACGCGGAATGAAACCGGTCGGCCCAGGGTGGCCGTGGTGATCGGCGGCTCGGGCGGCATCGGCGGCGCGGTCGCGCACCGCCTCGCCGCCGACGGCATGACCGTCGTCGTCCACTACGCGGGAAGCGCGGCGAAGGCCGAGGCAGTCGTCCAGTCCGTCACCGCGGCCGGCGGCACGGCGGTGGCACTGACCGGCGATGTCGCCGAACCGGACGAGATGACCCGTCTCTTCGACACCGTGGAAAGCCGTTTCGGCGGAGTCGACGCGGTCGTCAACACGGCCGGGATCATGCTGCTCGCCCCGCTCGCCGAGATGGACCTCGACGCCTTCGACCGAATGCACCGCGTCAACGTCCGCGGCACCTTCGTCGTCTCCCAGCTCGCCGCCCGCCGCCTGCGCCCCGGCGGCGCGCTGATCAATTTCTCCACCTCGGTGACCCGGCTCCAGCAGCCCACCTACGGCGGCTACGCGGCGACCAAGGGCGCGGTCGAGGCCATGACCCTGATCCTCGCCCGCGAACTGCGCGGCCGGGACATCACCGTCAACGCCGTGGCCCCCGGCCCGACCGCGACGCCGCTCTTCATCGAGGGCAAGAGCGAGGAACTGATCAATAAGATCGCCTCCGCCGCGCCCCTGGAGCGGCTCGGTACCCCTAAGGACATCGCGGAAGCCGTCGCCTTCCTCGCCGGGCCCGGCGGCCGCTGGATCAACGGCCAGGTGCTGTTCAGCAACGGCGGCATCGCCTGACCAGAATGTGGCTGACTCTGCGGTAGACGCCGGCGTGCGGCCGCTCTTGGTACGGGAAATGCGATCTCTGAAGCAAGCGGTCCGCCGGGCAACGGCATCGGGTGGCGGGCGGTTGTTTCTGCCGGAAAGGTCCCGGGCCCACCCGGTGTCTGCTTAGATCCCGGAACATGACCCGCGGTGAGACTCAAGCTTCCGACCTGGTGGAGGGTTTAGGCCCCTTCTGGGAATCGGGCACCTTCTGGGCGGCGGCGGCTGCCGTCGTTGCCGTGGTCGCCGTGTACGTCACCCATCGTGCCGCTCATCCGCGCCGCCGACTCATGTACGCCTTCACCTCCGACCCGCTGGTCCAACGTCACCAACGGGAGATGAGCACCAGGGTGCTGCGGGTGAGCCTGGGAGACCAGGAACTGAGTGATCCACGGCTGGTGACCTTGCGCCTGGAATGCCGTGGGACGAGAGACATCTCCAGCGCCCAGTTCGAGAACGGCAAGCCGATCGAGGTGGTGCTTGGGGTGCCGATCCTGGAACTCGTCTCCATGAGTACGGAACCTCCAGACGTCCACCCCACCACGTTCGATGTGGTGGACGGTGTCCTGCGTATCGGTCCTGGCCGCTTGGGAGCCGGAGAGACCGTGTCGTACACGGTGTTGGTCGATGGGGCCCCGGACCAGTACACCCTCCGTCGTGAACTCATCGATGTGCGGGTGCGGCCGAAGTGGCGTGTGGACCGGGACGGCTACCTCGTCGACGACGTCCCCCGACCCTGACAGCCCAGTGGGGCAGGCCAGCTTCGAGGCGACTGGCCCCGCTAGGCTGTTCCGCCGCTCTGGGATAGCCAGCCACGCCGGAGAGCGGTTTCGCCATCATCGTCGCGTCCAAACCGGGCGAACTACACGTCGGCCGCACGCAGGGGCCACCGGTGCGGCCGAGGCTGTTCGCGGGCCTGCTCCCGCCGGCGGGCCTTGGCCCACACTTCGGCGGCGGGCACGGCGGTTCAGTTGACTGACCGCGGGCCATGCGGGGGTGAGTGTTCCGGTGTCTGCTTCGCTCCGGGCACACGGCCCAGCGCCGGCCGCAGAACCGGTGCACGGTGCTCCAAGAAGTCCCACAGCCGGTCGGCGACCGGCCCGTGCGGCCGGTCGCGCCGGCGGGCTGCCGAGAGTTCCTCGACCACACCGGGAAAGTGCCGTCCGGCGATGGACAGCAGCCTTCCGTCACGCAACTCGGTCTCGATCATGAACCGCGGCACGTGTCCCCACGCCATGCCGTGCAAGATCAGCTCCTTCTTCATGAGGTGGTCGGGAACCGAGCTCCGGGGCGCGCCTTCGACCAGGAAGTGGCCTGGTTCGGACGGATGCCGCGCCGAATCCCGGACGATGCACTGGGTGAAGGCCTGCATCCGCTGCGGTGTGATGTCGGCGTCCGCAGGGAACGGCAGGAAACCGGGCGCCACCACGGGCACCAGCGCGACGCGGCCGAGATCGATCCACTCCATCCGCACGTCGCTCTTGGGGACACGGTGCACGATGAGGTCTGCTTCGTCCTCCAGCAGCCGCTCCCAGGGGCCGGTGACCGTCTCGAACTGCAGGTGCAGTCGTGTCTGCGGGCACTGCGCGAAGAAGCCGCTGAGCATCTCCAGCACCGGCGGAAGCGGGCACAGGTCTCCGAGCACCACGCGCAGTTCGGCCTCTTCGCCCATCGCCAGCTGCTCGGCGTACGTCTGCAGCTCCTTGGCCTCGTGCAGCAGGAAGCGCACCTTGCGGTGGAAGGCGTGCCCCGCCTCGGTGAGCTGGACCCGATAGCCCGAGCGGTCCAGCAGGTCCAGGCCCAGCTGGCGCTCCAGCTTGGCCACTGCCGCGAACACGGAGGGGTGCGAGCGGTGCAGCCGCTCGGCGGCGGCCTGGAAACCGCCGTCGAGCACCACGGCGTTGAAGCACTGCAACTCGTGGAGCGTGAAGTTCGACATCGTCCAGGAAACCTACAGGGATCGTCCAATCTTTGTAATAGCAATCGGACAGGGGGTGTTCATAGGCTGAGCGCATAGCCGCTGGATCACTGGAGCTGACATGACTTCCCAGACCCTTACCGCCATCACCACCGGCGATGGCGTACGCATCGCCTACCGCTTCGACGGTGACGAGAACAAGCCGGTGCTGCTGCTCTCGAACTCCATCGGGACCGACCTGCACATGTGGGACGGCCAGGTGTCGGCGCTCACCGAGCACTTCCGGCTACTGCGCTACGACGCGCGCGGCCACGGCGCCTCCGATGTCCCCGACGGCCCCTACTCCCTGGACCGGCTGGGGCGCGACGTGGTGGAACTGCTCGATGCCCTGGGCCTGCAGCGGGTGCACGTGCTGGGTCTGTCCCTGGGCGGAATCGTCGCGCAGTGGCTGGGGATCCACGTACCCGACCGCGTCGACCGCCTGATCCTCTCCAACACCGCCGCCCACCTCGGCCCGGCCAATCAGTGGGACCGGCCGATCGCCGAACTGCTGCAAGCCCCCGACATGCAGGCCACCGCGGAAGCCTTCCTGCACAACTGGTTCCCGGCCCACATGCTGCACGGCGACAACGAAGTCGTCGAGGGCTTCCGCCACACCCTGCTCACCACCCAGCGTCAGGGCGTGGCCGGGAGCTGGGCCGCGGTACGCGACTACGACCTGCGCCGCACGGCCACGCTCATCCACAGCCCGACACTGGTCATCGCCGGCGAGCACGACACCGTCACCTCCGCCGACCACGGCAGGGAACTCGCCGCGACCGTACCCGGCGCACGGTTCACTCTGCTGCCCACCGTGCACATGGCCAACGTCGAAGGGCAGAAGGAGTTCCTGGACACCGTGACGGCCTTCCTCACCGAACAGCCCTGAGGGATCTCCTCCCTGCCTCCTGTCCGGGTACCGCGGGCCCGCTCCGCGCCCGCATCGGCCGCAACAGCAAAGGCCTGTTGGAGGTCAGGGCGGCCTGAGAGGATGACTCGGACCATCACACGAACTTGGGGGGACCATGCTCACGCTCGTATTCTCGGTCGTCGTTCTGCTCTTCATCGGCGGCTGCGCCTGCGTCTTCTGGGCGGCCCGGGGCGACGCTCCTCGCTGGGCACGTGGTGTGGCCAAGGCGACGTTGATCGGAAGCGATCTGGCCCGCAGCGCAAGCCGGAGCTCCCGCTCACAGCGTGGGAGTGCGAACGAGTAGGCGCCGACAAGAGAACCGCGGCCGAAGCCGAAGCCGTTGCCGGATCGCACGGACCGGCTTCTACGACCAGTCCGGTGGCGTGGCAGGTCCCCCGCCGCTGGGAACGGCCGTCCAGGCCGTGTACGAGGCCTGGGGCTGCCGGAAGGTCAGCGAGCAGCAGCTCTTCGCCGACGTCCCCCGCCCTTTGCCCCCCTCATAGCGATCGACCAAGCCCTGGCGCGGTATGCGGGACGGCGGCATACCCAACCATCACTTCTGCCACGGACGCGGACGCATCACCCCACCCGACCGCGTGTCGCGAGCGCTGCCAGGTAGACGAGTGATTCGGCCAAGGCGGCCAAGGCGGTCAGGGCGGCGATGGCGCCCCGTCGTCGTTTCCGGAGAGAGCGGGAGGAGCGAGAGGGCCGTTCCCCGGATTGTTGCCCGGGTCAGGTGAGAGCAGCTCGGCCGGGGGAAGACCGGCGCGGGCGCGGAGCATGTCGGCTTCGGCTCTTCTCATGTCGGCCTGTGCGCGGATGAGTTCGGCGTCGGCCTGTCCGCGGACCTGGACGATGTCGGAGGCGTTTTGTCCCCGGGCTCTGACGAACTTGGCGAGTCCGTTGAGGATGCCGCCGATGAGCACTCCGGAAGCGGTGATGAGGCTGACGATGGCAACTACCACGGGAGGCGCGTCGGATGGCCCCAGTCCGGCACCCTGGCTGATGTCCGGCAGGACCGCCCGGGTGCTGCGCCAGGCCACCGTCAGCAACGCGATCACAATGACGGCCCACAGGATCACCGCGATACCCGGAACGGCCCGCACCGCATGCCATGCTCTCTGCGGCCATGGCAGGGTCGCGCGCCAGCGCCGCTGTTGAGCACGGTGGATCCGACGGGCTTCGGCATGCTCTCCGCCGTTGCGCAGAGCGGTGGCCAGCTGCTCGTACGGCTCGGGGTCGTACTCGGGGGTCGCGGCCGCCAGCCACTCCAGCCGCCGGGACAGCGGGAAGGGGCCCAGCGGGACGAGGTTCTCGTAACTGAAGCCGCCCAATTGGAGGCCGCCGGGCCCCGGCCAGCTGGTCGACTTGTCGATGAGGGTGACCACCTTGGCGCCGGACAGAATGACCTTGCCGCGCTGCGGGGCCTCCCCGAGGAAGCGCAGCTCGGGGGTCTGGACGCGGCGCAGCGACACCTCCTGGTCGTCCCCCAGGACGAAGCGCGCCCGCTCCAGGTCGACAGCGTCCCCGAAGAGGCCGTCGTCGAGCCGGATGCCGCCCTGGCACTCGAAGCCCTGGACGCGGGAGCCCCAGGCGGGAGTGTGGCCGGGCAGAAGCCTCTCGGCCAGCGAGGCCGGCGTCATGTACAGCGTGCGTCCCACGGTCATCTGCGGGGCGTTGAGCGCCCAATGGCCGTACGGATTGGCGAGCTTGCCGCCGCGCAGGCTGAAAGAGTCCCCAACCATTGCGCCGCGCAGACTCAGTTGGCCGTGCGATTCCAGCAACTCGGCCTGCAGGTCCCGCCCGACCGAAAGCCCGTCGCCCGCGATCGAGTTGCCGCGCCGGTCGCGGAACACCACGGCCTGGTTGAACAGCAGGTCCCCACCGATACGGGCGCCGGTCAGGTGGACGCCTCGCTGGAAGCGGCAGCGGGACAAGTCAAGAGCACCCTCGGTACAGACGCGGTCCCCTGCCAGGCGCGGCACCGAGCAGTCCACGAGGCGCAGCGTGGTGAAGCGCGCCGTCGGGATCAACACTTCCTGCTCGAAGCGACACTGCTTCAACTCGGCGTACGGGACGACGGTGCCGCCCGCGACATCAAGCACGCCAGTGATCTGCACGCCCCGGAGTCTGAGGGAGCAGACCCTCCCCTCCAGGCCGGGCGGCCCCTGGAGCAGCAGCCACGCCACGACCCGTGCGCGCACGCTGCGTTCGGGGCCCCAGGGGTGCTCGCCGTGTGGATCGTCGACCTCCCTGTCGCCTGTGCGCCGATCACAGACGCTCCCATTGCGAAACGCCTGCCACATGCCTACCTCGGCCTCAGTCAGCCAAGCCGGTGGATCGCTGGTGCCTGCCGTGGCCATGTCCATCCTCGCGTTCTTCTCCCATCCCTGTCGACGTCATCGTGTACGGCCCATAGCTGCTGCTCCGGGCTCGTATCACCTTGCAGGACAACCGAGTTGACTTCCGGAACGGTGCGCGGCTCGCCAACGGCCTTCAGGCCCCGCTGCTCATACCAGGCCAAGGTGGCCACGGCGCCGCTGACGGCCTTGCCCCGTGCGTACTCCCGGTGCGGCAGGCCTCGTACGGCACTGCCTGCATCCCCTCGTACGCGGCGAGGATCTGTTCCTTGGCCTTGCACTCTGCGGCCTGGGAGGTGCCGCTCTTCCCCAACGGCGCTCCTGATCCGTCGTACCCCAGGTGCATCTGTGTTCCCCTGCCCCATCTGCCAGTTGACGACACACACTAGATCGATTCCGTCAGCCCGGGCGGATCAAGGCCGAGCAGTGCCCAGTCTCTGATCATCACCAGCAACCGGGCGGCGCCCAGCGCCTCTCGGCGGGTGCCGTCCAGTTGCGGTGAGATGTGCCCGCCGGGGCTTCGGACAGCTCATGGTCCGGTCAGTCGCTGCTCGTCACTGGGACCCCGCGGCCACCAGCGTCGCGGTGATGGGTTCGAGCTCGGCGACCAGCTCATCCAGCTCGGCGGGAGACAGCGCGCCGTACGGCGGGGCGGCGAGCTCGTCGGTAAGGGTTTCGATGCGTTGCTTGGTCTCGCGGCCGGCGTCGGTGAACCGGCCGTCGGTGTCGACGAGTTCGCGCTCACGCAAGCCGTCCATGACCGCCGCCAGCCGCTCCTTGGGCAGGTGATGGATGCGCCCGAAGGACTCCGGCGGGTGGATGTCCATGTCCAGTGCGGAGAGCACGTGGGCCTCTGTGCCGCCGATGCGCTCGCCGACGAGAGCGGCGATGTGCCCGTCACCGCGGTGCTCACGCAGCATGGTCGCGGAATGCCACAGCCGGGCGACCGGGTCGCTCGGCACCGCAAGGGTGCGCATCCCGGCGTACATCACCCGGCCTTCTGTGGGCGCGCTCGTCGCAGCTTGGGTGGCCAGGTCGGCGGCGCGCACCAGGCCCGGGGAGCCGGCCAGTTCGCTGCCGAGGATCCGCCGCAGGGAGGCCAAGCTGCCCCGCTCCCGTGCGGCGAGGGACGCCTCGGGCGGGATCGTCTCCCACGCGCTCGGGATGTGCCGCGCGGCCTCCCCATCGGCGAAGTTGTAGAAGGCCGCGTGCACGACCTGTGCCGGTACCTGCCCCAGCGGCGCGGCGCGGCTGGCGAAGTAGCCGTCCCAGTAGGTGCGGTGGCCGAGCGCGGCCAGCTCCTCGTTGCATTCATCTGCGAGGAAGGTGACCAGGCAGATCGGCTCGAGGAGCTCGTACATGCGGCGGGCACTGTGAGTCATGGCTGACATCATGCCTGCGGTCGCGCCCCGTTGAGCAGGATGGCGGCACTTCGGTCAGCACCTGTTCCGGGCCACGCTAGTTGGCGCTCATCGGGCTGTGCGTCCTGTGGCTCGCAACGGTCTGGCCACGCTTGCTGGCACCGCCTGGCCCATATTTGGCACGCACCGGGTTGCAACGGCGACCGTCTTGTCGCATGGCTCCTTGCCGCTTTCTCGCGGCCTTCGCGGCCTTCGCGGCCTTCGGTGATTTCTACGGGCCGCTCAGTCGCTTGTTCATCGTGTCGAGTGTCGGCCAAGGAGGACCCTTGTGCAGTGCGCGCAGGAATCCTTCTCCGAATCGCCTCCTGTTCGGAAACTGGTCGCCAAGCTCCCACCGCCACGCGGCGACCATCGCAAGGACGAGCTGTCGGCACTCGTCCAGAAGGCCTTGGTCGACGTTCGGGTAGTGCTCGCAGACCGCCTCGGGGACATGGGCGAGGTCGAACTCGACGGGTCCGCGACAGCAGGTCTCGAGGTCGATGAACAACGGGCCGTTGTTCGTGCTGAGCACATTGCCTGGATGCGGCTCGCCGTGGAGCAACTGCTCCACGCCGCCGCGCTCGTCGATCGCCCGTCGCAGGCTTGCCAGCCTGCCGCTGAGGAAAACGCGGTCTGTGTCGGCGAGCTCCGGCGAGCGATCCGGGTCGGCGACAACCTCTTCCGCCTCCGTGATCCGGTCGGTGAACCTCGGGCTCGGCACATCGACCTTGCGCATGTCGGCGTGCAGCTGCTCCAGCGCCTTGGCGTAGTCGGCTGGTGAGGTGTGAGGTGTCACGGGCTCGCAGTAGGTCCACAGCGTCACTGCGAAGCCATCGCGCGTGTACACGCGTGGCTCCGCCCGAGGCTCCAAGGGGCACATCGGGCATCCGACCGCGGCGAGCCGCTGGGCGAGCTCGACTTCGAACCGTGCAACCTCTTGCCCCACAGGCGCGACCCGGGCCAGGACGTCGCACGGCGAAAGCCGCAGTGCCAGCTTGTTCGAGTTGTGGAGAACGATCGCGTCGTGGGTCGGCAGGTCGAGCGACGCGGCGATCGAAGTCGCAGCCGCGATCGCACGCGTGACGTCGGTCATCTCCATCCTCGAATGTTGGCATAGGTGAGTGAGGGCGGTGCCAACACGTGAGCGCCCGTCAGACCCGGCACGCGGTCTTGAGCCGAATGCCGGATTCAGTCGCGAACTCATCGCGCAGGCATGCAATTTCTTCACACTTCCCACGCCAGCTGCACGACTTGAGGTGGCACCGTTGATCGACTGGCGGGCCGGACACTCCGCGTCCGCATCGGGGGGACTTCCATGCGTACGCGTACTGCTGCAGCTTCGGCCGTTTTGATCCTGTGCACGGTGATGGGCTCGGCGGCCTGTTCGTCGTCCTCGGACGGCAACCCGTCTTCGGACACCTCGACCTCGGAGGAACAGGACAAGAGCCAGCGCCAGGCGAACAGGAGCGCCCCCGATACCGATCCCTCGGCCTGCGCGACTTCCAGCGAGAAGATCCCGGAAGGCTGCGCGGTCGACATGGATGTAGCCGAGGTGGAGCAGGCAACCCCTGCCACGGAGCCGCCGGAGACGAATGCCACGTGGGCACCCTCGACGAAGTAACTGCACCTATGGCGCACGGCCCGGTCCGGATGACTCCTTAAGACGATGCGTGATCGGTGGAAGTACGCGTCAGCTGACCCGAAGACCGAGCGCCAGCGTCAGCTCAAGGACGCGGTGAGGCAATGCGAGATCCGGAAACAGCTCCCGCAGCTGCGACATCCGGTATCGGACTGTCTGGGGATGGACGAACAACGCCGCCGCCACCTCGTCCCGCCTGCCCTGGTGCAGCAGCCACTCCCGCAACGTCTCCTCCAGCCGCCGTGCGGTCGCGGCAGGCAAGGTCCGCAACGGTGCGAGAGCTCGGGCACGCAGGTCTGCGAACGCGTCCGCGTCGGCGCTCAGCACCAGCTCGGGCAGGTGGTCCTCGGTGTCGCGAATATCAGAGGACAGCAGGCGCGCGCGTACGGCTCGTGCGTACGAGGCGGACGCACGAGTCCATGGCCGGGCCGGGCCGACCACGGCGGTGCGGTCGGTCAGCTGCCTGAGGAGGTGTGATCGGTCGGCATCGGGGACGAGCAGCACCCCGGTGGCGTCCGGCAGATCGTCAAGGACGAGGGTGCCCGGGTCGAGCGTGCGGTAGGCAGGCCGGGCCTGGGCGGCGGGCAGCAGGACCGCGGTCAGGGAAACCGGAGGCTGCCACCCGGCCCGTTGAACAGAGGCCAGCAGCACGTCCGGGTTCGCGTCGGCGAGGAGGTCGCGGGCCAGGTGTTCCAGGTGGCGCTCGTGGGCCCGGCCCCGGGCGGCCAGCTCGTCGGCATGGCCCGCGGCGCTCGCGGCGGAGAGCTCGTCGATGTAGGCGAAGGTCAGTTCGGCGAACTTGGCGACCTCGGCGGCAGGCAGACCTGCGGGTACGGCACCCGCTGCCAGGCATCGCCAGGCCACGCGGGCGCCGACACGGTAGGCACTGAGCAAGGCGTCCATCGAACGGCCGTCGCGCACCTCGCCGCGGCCCAGCTCGTAGGCTGCGTCACCGGCGTCGCCGCCTGTGGCGTTCTGGCTCGCGAGGTCCAGGTAGTGCCCCAGGGCGGTGCGGACGGCTCGGCGGATGGTGGCGCCCATGCGGCCCGAAAGAGCGTTGGCGTAGGGAGGGACCTCGTCGATGATCGCCTGGACGACCTCGTCGGCGGTGCTCTTCAGCGCGGCCCGAAGTACGGTGACCGTCGTCTCATCCAGGGCCAGCTCACTGGCCTTCCGGACTGCATAGCTCATTTTTTGTTCCCTGCGAACAATTCAACCGACCAGATTCACGTCCTGCGGTCAGGACTTTACGCCCTGAGGCGCATCAAGCTGAAGCCATGACGAGTGCAGCCCTCCGTAGCAGGGCTTGGAAGCTGCTGGAGACGATCACGACGCCGCTGCTGCCGTCGGACTACCTCGACCTGGTCAGCCCGCTGCGTGCGGGCGCTGACCTGCGTGGTCGCATCGAGGCCGTGCACCCCGAGACGGGTGACGCCGCGACCATCGTGATCAGGCCGGGGCGGGGCTGGCGCGGCCACACAGCCGGTCAGTACGTGCGGATCGGAATCGACGTCGACGGGGTGCGCCTGTGGCGTGCCTACTCCCTCACCTCGCCGACCAACCGCCCGGACGGCCGCGTCACGATCACCGTGAAGGCGATCCCGGACGGCAAGGTCAGCAACCACCTGGTCCGCAGGGCGAAACCGGGCACGCTGATCCAGCTCGACCAGCCGACCGGTGACTTCGTCCTGCCGCGGGCCACGCCCGCCAAGGTGCTCTACCTGACGGCCGGCAGCGGCATCACGCCCGTAATGGGCATGCTGCGCGACAGCGAGCTCGACGACGTCGTCATGGTCCACTGCGCGCCCCAGCCGCACGACGTGATCTTCCGCACCGAACTGCACGACCTGGTCGCGGACAAGAAGCTGCGGCTCACCGAGGTGCACACCGACACCGACGGCATGCTCGACATCGCCCGTCTCGACGAACTCGTACCCGACTGGGCCGAGCGCGAGACCTGGGCCTGCGGGCCCGCGGGCCTGCTCGACGCCGCCGAAGAGCACTGGAGCGAGCACGGCGTCCCAGAGCGCCTGCACACCGAACGCTTCCGCCCCAGCATCGTGGTCGCCGGCGACGGCGGCGAGGTCACGTTCAGCGCTACCGGCAAAAGGGTCGACACGGACGGCGCCACGCCGTTGCTGGACGTCGGCGAGGAGGCAGGCGTGCTCATGCCCTCCGGGTGCCGCATGGGCATCTGCTTCGGCTGCGTCACACCGCTCAAGACGGGCGCCGTCCGCGACCTGCGCACCGGCGAGATCACCGAGGCCGAGCCAGGCGTCCTCATCCAGACCTGCGTGTCCGCCGCGGCGGGCCCTTGCGACATCGAACGGTAGGAGCACCTTGACCGCCATCGACCCCACCGCCCACCTGACCGCGCAGCAGATCGAGGAGCTCGGCCGCGAGCTGGACGCGATCCGCGACGAGGTGATCGCCGGCCGCGGCGAGAAAGACGCCGCCTACATCCGTCGGGTCATCTCGGCGCAGCGCAAGCTCGAGCTGGTCAGCAGGGGCGTGCTGCTGTTCTCCATTTTCCCGCCCGCCTGGCTGATCGGCACCGCCGGCCTGTCCGTGGCGAAGATCATGGACAACATGGAGATCGGCCACAACATCCTGCACGGCCAGTGGGACTGGATGCGCGACCCGAAGATCCACTCCACCACCTGGGAGTGGGATCACGTCTCGCCGTCCGAGCAGTGGAAGCACTCGCACAACGAGCTGCACCACACGTACACCAACGTGATCGGCAAGGACAACGACCTCGGCTACGGCATCATGCGCGTCGACGAGGACCAGAAGTGGCACCCTCTCCACCTCGGCCAGCCGCTGTGGAACTTCATCAACGCCTGCTTCTTCGAGTACGGCATCGCAGCGTACGACCTGGAGCTCGGCAAGAACCTGGACAAGCGCCGGCGCAAGAGCCCGGAGTTCCGCGCACGCGCCAAGGCCGTGGGCCGCAAGATCCGCAAGCAGGTGCTCAAGGACTACGTGATCCACCCGCTGCTGTCGGGCCCGTCGTTCCTCCCCACGCTCGGCGCCACGTTCACCGCGAACCTGGTCCGCAACATCTGGACCCACTCGGTGATCATGTGCGGGCACTTCCCCGAGGGCGTGCAGGTCTTCGAGCGCCGGTCGATCCGGGGCGAGACGCGAGGCCAGTGGTACCTGCGCCAGATGATGGGCTCGGCGAACATCAGCGGCAGCAAGGCCATGCACTTCATGACCGGCAACCTGTCGCACCAGATCGAGCACCACCTGTTCCCCGACCTGCCGAGCAACCGGTACGCCGAGGTCGCGGTGAAGGTGCGCGCGCTGTTCGAGAAGTACGAGCTGGAGTACGTCACCGGGCCGCTGCCCAAGCAGGTGTTCTCCGCGTGGCACAAGGTCTTCCGGCTCTCGCTGCCGAACAAGAAGCCCAAGGTCACGACGCCGGGCCGCGAGCAGGAGCTCATCGCGGCCTGACTCCCGGTTCTGGTTCAGATTCTTCGGCCGTACTGGCGACACCGCCGGGTTCGGTGAGGTCCGATGCGGATGGTGGGCGGGCGCGGAGGCTGCGGCACTCTCAAGAACCGCGTCAGGTCCCACAGTCAGGCTGCGCGTATCACTCTTTAGGCCAATTGGGGAAGGCGGAGTGGTCTCCACCGATGTGAGCCCACCAGCTGCGGAATGATGCGTTCCATGCGAACCATGAAACGCGTTCTCCTCGCGGCTGCGGCCGCGTCGTTGCTGGTGGCGAGCCACGGCGCAACTGCCGCGGCCTCCGCGCCCGTACAGTCCGTACAGCCCGTACCCGTACGGTCCACGCCGGCAGCCGGGCCGGGCTGGCACCACGTGGCGGACTTCCCTCCGGCCGAGGAGAACCGCTGTCATGAGCGCGGCCGGTGGTACTTGGAGAACGGCGTACGCACCTACGAGTGCAGGGCCGCCGGAGTCTGGGAGTTGTGGGTTCTCACCGAGCCCTCCTGACCAGGGCCGGGGCCGGATCGTTGCCCTCACGGCGGTGCCCCTGCCCGGCGTGGGGGGGCGGGGGGGGGCCCGCCGCCGGGGGGTGGCCCGCGGCCCCCCCCCCCGCGGGGGGACGGAGGGGGGGGCCCCCCCCGGGGCGGACA
>NZ_JBHUZJ010000020.1:0-115373 GCF_042667685.1 Streptomyces sp. NPDC057302
GAGAGCGCTTCCCTGACACGGAAGAGGTCACTGGTTCAATCCCAGTATCGCGCACCATCCGTACGAAGCCCCCGGCCGTTCCCACGGCCGGGGGCTTCGTCGTTCCTCCGGTCAGGAGGAGAAGAGCATGTGCCCGAAGCTCTTGTGCCGCTTGTCGTGGCCGTAGTGCCCGCCGTGGTGGCCGTGACCGCCGTGGTGGCCGCCGTGCTGGGGAGCGCCCCACGCCGGGGCGGGAGCGGCCGGGTAGCCCTGCGGGGCCGGCGGTGGGGGCGGGGCCTGCTGGCCGCCCCACTGGGACTCGACCCGGCTCAGGGCCTCGAGCTCGCCGTAGTCGAGGAATATCCCGCGGCAACCGCTGCACTGCTCGATCTGGACGCCATTGCGGTTGTACGTGTGCATCGGTGCATGGCACTTGGGACACTGCATGGTCGGCTCAACTCCTCGCCGGTCGTGACTGCTTAGCCGGATCTCTGCCCGGCTTCGGTGCGTTGCACCCTACTTCGTGGTGGTGGGTGCCAACTCCGGCGGGAGGGCGGCCATTCGATCACAGGCGTCGACGACCGCCTGCTCGATCTCGTCGAGGGGGCGGCTCTCCCTGACGGACTTGGCGACGGCCAGGGCGGCGGTCTGCGCGGTGAGGGCGCGGGCCGGTGCGTCGAGGGCCGGCCAGGGGTCCGTGCCGTCGGGCGGGACCGCGGGTCCGTGTGCGGCGCGGTAGGCGGTGAGGAAGCGGGTCCACTCGTCCGCGGGGAGGAGGCCGCAGGCGTACCAGGCCGCGGGGCGGGCCAGGTCCCAGGCCGGGTCGCCGAGGCCGATGTCGTCGACGTCGATGAGCAGCCAGCGCCCTTCGGGGGTACGGACCAGCTGGCCCAGGTGCAGGTCGCCGTGGCACAGGAGCGCGGGGAGCGGGGCCGGGGCCTCGGCGCGGGCCCAGGCGGGGAGCGTGGCCCAGGCGCGCTCGACGGGGGCGGCGGCGGGGTGCGGACCCGCGTCCCGCATCCGCCGCATCGCCCGCGCGGCCTTCGCGGGGCCGCGCATCTCCGGGAGCGGGTGCGGCAGTTCGGCCGGGGGCGTGGCGTGCAGGCGGGCGAGCAGGGTCGCGACGGCTTCCCAGGGGGCGGCGTCGGGGTCCTCCCGGTCCACCGGGGTGCCGGCCTCCCAGAGGGTGACCAGACGGCCGTGGAGCGGGATGGGCGTGGCGCTCAGCGGAGGGAGGAGGGTCCCGCTCAGGGCGGCGGCGACCTTCAGGCGGGCCGCGAGCTCGGCGGGGTCCGTGCCGGGGGCGTGGGCCTTGGCGACGGTGTCACCATGCCGGACGACCGTGGCGTCGTCCCGGTCCGCCAGGACGGCTTCGGGGGCGCAGGCGCAGGTCCGCGGGGTGCGGTGGGCCGCGGAGCGGGCCTTCGAGGTGAGGGCGGGCAGGAGTACGGTCACGGGTCCCTCGGGGTGCGGCGGTGGTCTTCCGGTGAGGGTACGGAGTATCCAGCTCGCCCGGCGTTTGAGGACGAGCTCGGCGCAGCCGGTGATGAGGGCGATGACGGCGATGACGGCAGCCAAGAGGTCCCCGCAGAGCCCCGGCGCACAAAGAAGTGCCCGCGCAGCTCCCCAGCTGCGCGGGCATTTCTCGTGCCGTCCGCCGCACCCCCGTCCCCACGGGGTTTCCTGGCCGGATGTCCCCGCCCGGACCGCTCATCCGGGCCTGGGGCGCCGCTCAGCGCCCCAGCATCACGCCCACGGACGACGCCTGTGTGACCACTGCTTCCCAGCCGCCGAAGACGACCACCAGCAGGGCCGCCAGAGGAAGAACCATGGCCGTCGCCACCAGGGGGTGGCGCGTGCCGGACGGGCGGACGCCGAACGAGGCGAAGGCCTTCCGTCCTTGCGTGCGGACCATTGCCCGCGGTGCCGTGTCCGCCATGGTTCCTCTCCTGACCGAGTCTGTATGAATTTGGCAGCGGCGGGTGTCTGACCTCGGGGGACGAGTGCTGCACCCGCCGCTTGACCTCAAATCTAGGTGTGCCGGAGGTCTCGGTCGTCATGCCCTCGTACCGATTGCCGGGCCTCCCGGAGGATGACCGATCGTCGGTCATGTACTCCCAGGGGTGGAGACGGGGTCCTAGGTCTCAGGGTCTTCCCGGAGGGGGCGGGCCGCCCGCTCCGACGTGTCCTCCCGGGGGACGGGCTGCTCGACCAGAGCCAGGGGACCCCACCGGGTGACTTCGCTCACTTCGACCACCCCTCCGCGGACCGCCGTCTCCACCCGTCGGCCCGCCCGGCTCGCCACCACCTCGTACGTCCCAGTCGTGTCCCCGGCGTCCACGGCCATCTCCACGCGATCACCCTTCACGGGATCAATCCCCCTCCACCGATGGATGGTTGGGATCGGCGCCCCGTACAACGGCCGCCCGCCCCAGCTCCCCTGACCACTCCTCAAGTTTCCCACCCGGCACTGACAATCGGTCGGGCCACGAGGGCGCGGCCTCTGCACCTGCCCGGCCACGGAAACGTAAGCTGTGGCACGACAACGGACCGGGCAGCGGGGATGGACATGGCGATGATGCGGCTCCGGCGCGAGGACCCGCGTGTCGTCGGCTCGTTCAGACTGCACAGGCGGCTGGGCGCCGGCGGCATGGGTGTCGTCTACCTGGGGTCGGACCGGCGGGGGCAGCGCGTCGCCCTGAAGGTGATCCGGCCCGATCTCGCGGAGGACGAGGAGTTCCGCTCGCGCTTCGCGCGCGAGGTCTCCGCGGCCCGCCGCATCCGCGGTGGCTGCACCGCGCGGCTCGTCGCGGCCGATCTCGACGCCGACCGGCCGTGGTTCGCCACGCAGTACGTCCCCGGGCCCTCCCTGCACGACAAGGTCGCCGCCGAGGGGCCGCTCTCCGCGGCCGATGTGGCGGTCGTCGGTTCCGCGCTCGCCGAGGGACTCGTCGCCGTACACGAAGCCGGTGTCGTGCACCGCGACCTGAAGCCGTCGAACATCCTGCTGTCCCCGAAGGGGCCGCGGATCATCGACTTCGGCATCGCCTGGGCCACCGGCGCCTCGACGCTGACCCATGTGGGCACCGCCGTCGGGTCGCCCGGCTTCCTCGCGCCCGAGCAGGTGCGCGGCGCCGCCGTCACGCCCGCCACGGACGTGTTCGCCCTCGGCGCCACCCTCGCGTACGCGGGGATGGCGGACTCGCCCTTCGGGCACGGCAGTTCAGAGGTCATGCTCTACCGCGTCGTCCATGAGGAGGCGCAGCTCGGCGGGGTTCCCGACGCGCTCGCGCCGCTGATCCGGGCCTGTCTCGCCAAGGACCCCGGGGAGCGTCCCAGTACGCTCCAACTGTCGCTCAGGCTCAAGGAGATCGCGGCCCGTGAGGCGCAGGGCCTGACCGAGCCGAGGCCGCCCGCGCCCCGGCAGGACCAGGACCGGCCCACGGGGCGGATGGCCCAGGAGTACGTGGACCAGCACACCCAGCGGCGTCAGCCGCAGGTCACTCCCCCGCCGCGGACCGGTGCGTCACGGCCGGGTTCCTCGCGGACCGGCTCCTCGCGCACGGGTTCCTCGCGGCCCAACTCCTCGCGGCCGCATTCCTCGCGGGCCGGGTCCAGTTCCTCGCGGTCCGGTTCACGTCCCTCGCAGGCCAGGAACACGCGTTCCGGCGGCGCCCGGCGGCCGGCCAATCCGCGTCTGCTGCGTCAGCGGCTCTTCGTGTTCGTGGTCGTGACGCTGCTCGTGGCGCTGGGGATCGCGGCGGCCCAGGGGTGCCAGGGGCCCGCGCGCGGGCTCGGCGGCAGCGGCGTGCACGATGTGCGCGACGTACAGCAGAGCCAGCGGCAGGATCCGGGGCCGGGCGCTCAGAGCTGAGGACGGCCCGTCGCCACGGCGTAGAACGCGACCGCGGCCGCCGCTCCCACGTTCAGGGAGTCGACGCCGTGGGCCATCGGGATGCGGACCCACTCGTCCGCCGCGACCAGGGCCTGCGTGGACAGGCCGTCGCCCTCCGCGCCGAGCATCAGCGCGACCCGGTCCATACGGTGGGGCGCCGCCTCGTCCAGGGTCTTGGCCTTCTCGTCCGGGGTGAGCGCGAGGAGGTTGAAGCCCGCTTCCCGTACGCCCTCCAGGCCCTTGGGCCAGGATTCGAGGCGGGCGTAGGGCACGGAGAAGACCGCGCCCATGGAGACCTTCACCGAGCGGCGGTAGAGGGGGTCCGCGCAGTCCGGTGAGAGCAGGACCGCGTCCATGCCGAGGGCGGCGGCGCTGCGGAAGATCGCACCGATGTTGGTGTGGTCGTTGACCGACTCCATGACGACGACGCGGCGCGCCTTGGTGAGGAGCTCGTCCGATGTCGGCAGCGGCTTGCGCTGCATCGAGGCGAGGGCTCCGCGGTGCACGTGGTAGCCGGTGACCTGCTCGGCCAGGTCGGGGTTGACCGCGTACACCGGGGCGGGGACCTCGTCGATGACGTCCCGCATGACGTCGACCCACTTCGCGGAGAGCAGCATCGAGCGCATCTCGTAGCCCGCCTGCTTGGCGCGCCTGATCACCTTCTCGCCCTCGGCGATGAAGAGGCCTTCGGCGGGCTCGCGTCTGCGGCGCAGCTCGACGTCGGTCAGGCCCGTGTAGTCGCGCAGGCGCGGGTCGGCGGGGTCGTCAACGGTGATGAGATCGGCCACAGGGTGATACTGCCTTGTCCTGGGTGTGGTGCCAACGCCTGGGAGCGGGTTGGGTTACCGGTGGTTACGCGCGGGCTCGGGGTGACTACGCGGGGGTTCGGGGCGGTTACGCGGGGCTGTTCGGGCCCACGTTGACCACGTCGCCGACGACGATCACCGCGGGGGGCTTCACCTCGTGGGCCACGACCTCGGCGGCGACCGTGGCGAGGGTGGCGTCCACCCGGCGCTGGGCCGCGGTGGTGCCTTCCTGGATCAGGGCCACGGGGGTCTCGGGCGACCGGCCGTGCGCGGTGAGCGCCTCGGCGATCCTGCCGATCTTGTCCACGCCCATCAGGATCACGAGGGTGCCGCGCAGCTTGGCCAGGGACGGCCAGTCGACCAGGGAGCGCTCGTCGTCGGGGGCCACGTGGCCGCTGACCACGGTGAACTCGTGGGCGACCCCGCGGTGCGTGACGGGGATGCCGGCGGCGCCGGGCACGGAGATCGAGCTGGAGATGCCGGGGACGACCGTGCAGGAGATGCCTTCCTCGGCGAGCGCCTGGGCTTCTTCCATGCCGCGGCCGAAGACGAAGGGGTCGCCGCCCTTCAGACGGACGACCGACTTGCCCTGCTTCGCGTGCTCGATGAGCGCGTTGTTGATGGCCTCCTGGGCCATGAAGCGGCCGTACGGGATCTTCGCGGCGTCGATCACCTCGACGTGCGGCGGCAGTTCGTCGAGCAGGTCGCGGGGGCCGAGCCGGTCGGCGATGACCACGTCCGCCTCGGCGAGCAGACGACGGCCGCGCACCGTGATGAGGTCCGGGTCGCCGGGTCCGCCGCCGACGAGGGCGACGCCGGGGGTGCGGGCGCGGTGCTGGCGCGCGACGAGGGTCCCGTCGCTCAGGCCCTCGACGAGCGCGTCGCGGATGGCCGCGGTGCGGCGCGGGTCGCGGTCGTGGATGTCCGTGGTCAGGACGGCGACCGTGACGCCCGCGGAGCGGCCCGTCGCGGGGGTCAGGGCGGTGGCCGCGTCGGCGTCGTCGGAGCGGACGCACCAGACGCGGTGCGCTTCGCCTTCCGCGGAGGCCGCCGTGTTGGCCTCGGGGTCGCTGGTGGCGATGAGGGCGTACCAGGCGTCCTTGAGGTCGCCGTGCTCGTAGCGGCGCCGCTCCCAGGTGATCTCGCCCGCGTCCGCCATCGCTTCCACGGAGGCGGTCGCCGTCGGCGACACGAGGAGGATGTCGGCGCCCGCCGCGATCAGGGCAGGCAGGCGGCGCTGGGCCACCTGGCCGCCGCCGAGCACTACCGTGCGGCGGGCGGTGAGGCGGAGGCCTACGGGGTAGGCGGGGGTTTCTGCCATGACGGGTGTGGCTCCTCGTGCGGGGCGCGGGGCTTTGCGGGTGCCGCTACGACGGCGGGGCGGCTGCTCTGATGCTGTGACGTGCGGGTTCAGTATGGCTGGGGCGGGGTGGGGTTCTCTCCCCAGCCCGCCCCTTCCACACATGTGGGGCTCGGCCCCGGCCCCTGACGCGGGCGCTACTTCTCGGTCACCCCGGCCGAGTCGAACGTGGCCACCTCGTGCATCGCGCGGGCCGCGCTCTGGACCACCGGGAGGGCCAGGAGCGCGCCGGTGCCCTCGCCCAGGCGCAGGTCGAGGTCGACCAGGGGGCGCAGGCCCAGTTTGTTGAGGGCCGCCACGTGGCCCGGCTCCGCGCTGCGGTGGCCCGCGATGCAGGCCGCCAGGACCTCGGGGGCGATGGCGCGGGCGACCAGGGCCGCAGCGCCGGCACTCACGCCGTCCAGGATCACGGGTGTGCGCAGGGAGGCGCCGCCGAGGAGCAGGCCCACCATCGCCGCGTGTTCCAGGCCGCCGATGGCCGAGAGGACGCCGATCGGGTCCGCCGGGTCGGGCTGGTGCAGTTCCAGGGCGCGGCGTACGACGTCGACCTTGCGGCTGTGCATCTCGTCGTTGATGCCGGTGCCGCGTCCGGTGACCTCGGCCGGGTCGGTGTCCGTGTAGACGGAGATGAGGGCCGCGGACGCCGTCGTGTTCGCGATGCCCATCTCGCCGGTGAGCAGGGCCTTGTTCCCCGCGGCCACCAGGTCGCGGGCGGTCTCGATGCCCACCTCGATGGCCGCCTTGACCTCTTCGCGGCTCAGGGCGGGACCGGTCGTCATGTCGGCGGTGCCCGCGCGGATCTTGCGGGGCAACAGGCCCGGGGTGGCCGGGAGTTCGCTCGCCACGCCCACGTCGATGACGCAGACCTCGGCGCCCACCTGGTTGGCGAAGGCGTTGCAGACCGCGCCGCCGCCGAGGAAGTTGGCGACCATCTGCGCGGTCACCTCCTGGGGCCAGGCGGTGACGCCCTGGGCGTGCACACCGTGGTCGCCCGCGAAGATCGCGACGGCCGCGGGCTCCGGGATCGGCGGCGGGCACTGCCGGGAGAGGCCGGAGAGCTGCGCGGAGATGATCTCCAGCATGCCGAGCGCGCCCGGCGGCTTCGTCATCCGCTTCTGCCGCTCCCAGGCCTCACCGAGCGCCTTGGCGTCCAGCGGGCGGATGTTGGAGATGGTCTCGGCGAGCAGGTCGTGCGGGTCCTCGCCGGGCAGGGCGCGGCGGCCGTACGTCTCCTCGTGGACCACCCAGGAGAGCGGGCGGCGCTTGGACCAGCCTGCCTGCATCAGCTCGGGCTCCTCGGGGAACTCGTCGACGTATCCGACACAGAGGTAGGCCACCACTTCGAGGTGCTCGGGCAGACCGAGGGTCCTGACCATCTCGCGTTCGTCGAAGAAGCTGACCCAGCCGACGCCCAGGCCCTCGGCGCGCGCCGCGAGCCAGAGGTTCTCGACGGCGAGGGCCGAGGAGTACGGCGCCATCTGCGGCTGTGTGTGCCGGCCGAGGGTGTGGCGGCCGCCGCGGGTCGGGTCGGCGGTGACGACGATGTTCACCGGGGTGTCGAGGATCGCCTCGATCTTCAGTTCCTTGAACTGCTTGGCACGGCCCTTGGGGAGCGACTTGGCGTACGCGTCCTTCTGGCGCATGGCCAGCTCGTGCATCGTGCGGCGGGTCTCCGCCGAGCGGATGACCACGAAGTCCCAGGGCTGGGAGTGGCCCACGGAGGGCGCCGTGTGGGCCGCCTCCAGGACGCGGAGCAGCACCTCGTGCGGGATGGCGTCGCTGCGGAAGCCGTTGCGGATGTCGCGGCGTTCGCGCATGACGCGCAGGACGGCTTCGCGCTCGGCGTCGTCGTACGCGGGGGCGGCGGGCGCCTGCGACTGCTGGGCGGGCTCCGACGGCTGGACCGGCTCCTGCTCCTGTACGGGCTCCGGGACGACGGCCGCGTCGGCGGCTTCGGTCACATCGCCGGGCCCGGCTTCGGCTTCGGCGACGGGCTCGGGGGCCACTGCCTCGGCGGGTGCTTCGGCGGGTGCCTCGCCCACTTCGAGGGGCACGGCTTCCGGCAGGGGCGCCTCGGCCGCCGGCTCTTCCGCCGCGTCCGGCAGGGGAGTTGCCGCGGCGGGCTCCGCCCCGTCACGCGGTGCGGGCACGGTGGCCGCGGGCTGCGGGGGCGCAGGGTCCTGGACGGCTTCGACGAGAGCCGCGGGGTCCTGGGCTTCGGAGGCGTCAGGGGTCTCGGGAGCCTCGGGGGCGGCCGGTGCCTCCGGGGCCTCGGCCGCCGGTACGGGGATCTCGGCGGCGGGCTCCGGCTGCGCCCCGGGGGCCTCGAAGTGCTCCGGGGGTACGGACAGGGCGTGCGGCGGCGTCGGTGCGAGGTGCGGTGTGGTCGGCACCACGCCGTCCACCGGCACGAACTGGCCGAGCGGCGCGGGCGCCTGGGGCTCCGCGAAGGCCTGGCCCGGGTCGCCCGGGAGGCCCTCGCCCTGGAACTCCTGCGCCACGGGTACCGCCGCGTGCTGCGGAGCCTGCGCGAGGGGCGGGATGTGCGGACCCTGGACGGTGTGCCCGACCGTGTGCCCGGCGGCTGCGAGCGGCGCGTCCGACCAGGGCTGCGCGCCGGCCATGGCGAACTGCGGCTGACCGGAGCCGGCCGCGTGCGCGGGCTGGCCGTTCGCGGACAGCTGCTCGGCCTCCCCGTCGGCGTCGGCATCGGCGTCGGCGGTCGGCGGGAGCTCCTGGCTCGCCTCGGGGGCGGACGCGGACGGCTCCATGGCCGGGGCGGGCGCGGACGGCTCCACGGCCATCGGCTGCTCCACGGCCACCGGCTGCTCGGCGTCCACGGCGAACGCGGGCTGCCCGGCTTCGGCCATGGCGTGCGCGAACTGGTCGTCGGCCTCGGTGCCTTGCGCGATCGCGGGATCGGCGGCCTCGGCGGCCTGCGGGAAGGCGGCAGCGGGCGTCTCGGACACCGGGGCGGCGGTGGCCGTCCCCTCAGGCTGGGGCAGCTCGGCGGCCTGCGAGGGCTGCGGGACCTCGGTGACGAGGGAGTCCTGCGTGGCCTGTGCGTCCTGCGCGCCCTCGGTTACGGGTGTGCCCTCTGCTACGGGTGTGGCGTCCGGGACGACCGTTTCTGCTGGTGCGACAGCCTGGACGGGCTGTGCGGCCTGCGGGTGCTGGGCGTGCCGCGACGGCTGGGCGTGCTGCGGCTGAGTCGTCCACGGCGTCGCGCCCTGCGGCGTGATCTCACCGAGCTGCGGACCCGGCAGCCCTTCCTCGTCGCGCGGGATGTCGAGGTACTCGGGCCCCACGGTCGGCGGCCCCGCGTGCCGCACGGGCACGGCGTGCTGCGGAGCACCGGCCGGGCCGCGGTCGGCGAGGGACCGTACGGGGCTCCCCGTTCCGTCGGGCACGGCGGGACCCGAAGGACCCCGGTGGAGCGGACGGCGGGAGGGGCCGGGGTGCGAGGCGGGCGCGCCGGGCAGCTGGACGCCGTTCAGGTCGACCGAGCCGCTGTCGCGCCCGGCGGTCTCGTGCGGGCCGGGCTGATGGGCGGCCTGCGGGTCCTGCGGCTGCCCGGCCTGCTGCCCGGCCTGCTGCTGGGCGACGCCCTGCGGGCCCGCGGCGTGCTGGCCCACGGAGTTCTGCCCGGTCGGCGACTGACCGCCCAGCGACTGATCGGCCGAGTGCCGACCCCCGGCGGACTGGCTACCGGCGGACTGCTCCCCCACGGACGGGTCCGCCACGGCGTGCGCGCCCACAGGCTGACCGGCCGCGTACTGATTCGCCAGGGACGGGTCACCCGCGGGCTGCCCCACGCCCTGCTGCCCCACGCCCTGCTGACCGACGGCCTGTCCGACGCCCTGACCGACGGCCGCATGCTGGGCGACCCCGGGCTGCGCACCCACCGGCTGAGCGACGCCGTGCTGTGCGGTTCCACCCTGGGGGCTCGCGTGCTGGGCGGCCATCGGCTGGGCCGGGCCTCCCGGCTGCGGAGGCGCCGACTGCGGCTCGCTCCAGGCGCCCTGGGCACCCGGCATCAGCAGAAGGTCGTCATCGTCGGCGGGGGCGACGTTCGCGGCGGGATTCTCGGAGGGGTCGAGGAAGGTGTACGCGTCCGGGGCGGGGGCGCCCGGCTGCTCCACCATGCCTGCGTTCTCCGGCAGTCCCTCGCCCGGGACCTGGCCGGTGTCGGTCATGCGTAACCCCTCGCCCATCGGTTAGTGCTTCTTCGACCGCCCCTCAGCCTTAGGCCGGGGAAGCCCCATTGCCCGGAGCGGCGCACCAACCGCCCGTCATCCTCAACGAGCGTGCGCGCCGCGCGGCACGAACCGCGTACGGACAACAGGCATTGTCCCGGTCGGCCTGCCGCCGCGGCGGCTTGATCCGCAACGGCCCGCTGTGGGCTGCGCCACGTTGCGCGCCCTCCGGTCCTGCCGTACCACACACCCCCCAAAACGGGCGAGCTTTCCGGACATTGACCAACTATTTGCCGGACACTCGGGTGCGGTACAACGATCGGCCAGCCTACCCCGCACCGTGGTGCGGCAGGGTCACGGGGCGCGATCGGGCAACTGTCCACAGAGCAGGAAGACCACGGTCCGCTCCCGCTCCGTCCACGCGCGCGTGTCGAGTTCGACGGACTGGAGCAGGGCGCATTCCACCGCGTATCCGTGCTCCGTCAGGTCCCTGCCGATGAGTTCGGCGGCGTCACGGGTCGACGCGTGCGTCACGATGCGCGCCGGGCGGCGGTCGGCGACGGCGGAGACCACCGCGGCTCCCCCGCCCCCGATCCGGACGACGTCGGGCTCGGGAAGGTCTTCGAGGACGTACGGCGCCGTGCCGTGCACGATCTGCGGCTGTACGCCGAAGTGGCGGGCGACGGCCGTGGTGCGGGCGCAGGCGTCGGGGTCGGCGTCGACGGCGATGACGGCCGCGCCGAAGCGGGCGGCCTCCGCGGTGAAGGCGCCGCCGCCGCAGCCGATGTCCCAGACCAGGTCGCCCACGCGCGGGCCGATGCGGGCCAGTTGCGCGGCCCGCAGGCGGTCGCTCTCGCCCTCGCCGAGCTGGGCCTCGCCGCCGTAGGCCGGGGCGGGCAGCGCCCAGCCGCGCGGGGTGCCCGGGTCGCGTCCCGCGATCCAGCCGGTTTCGGATGCGGCGCCCTGGCCGCCGATCACGATCACGACGTTGGGGTCGCGCCAGGTGTGGTCGGCTGCCTTGTCCGAGGTCAGGACGGTGACCTGTTCACGCCCCGTGCCGAGCTCCTCGCAGATCACGAAGGTGCGGTGGACGCCCTGGAGGAGCAGGCCGAGCTCGGCGGGGCCGGCGCCCGGCGAGGTGAGGACGGCGACCTTGGTGTGGGCGCGGCAGACGTTCACCGCGCGCCGCAGGGTGCGGGGGTGGGCGACCACGACCTGGGCGTCGTCCCAGGGCATCCCGGCGCGGGCGAAGGCCTGGGCGACGGAGGAGACGGCGGGCACCACTTCGACCTCGAGGCCGAATTCGGGGGCGCGCAGGGTACGTACGACGCCGAAGAACCCGGGGTCGCCGTCGGCGAGGACCACGGCGGTGCCGCGGTGGGCGGCGATGCGGCGGGCGGCCAGGCTCACGCTGCCCAGGCGGATCCTTTCCGCAGCCGGTGGCACCTCGGTGAGCGCCAGGTGGTGGGCGGCGCCCGCGACGAGGGTGGCGGCGCCGAGCGCCGAGCGAGCGGCGGCGGTCAGCGGCGAACCGTCCCAGCCGATCACCGTGACGCGGTCGGCCATCGTCGTCTGTCTCCTGGAGTCGTTGCTCGCGTGGTGTGCAAGGGGCCGGGCGTCATGTGTAGGGGGCAACCGCGTGGGGCCAGGGGCGAGCGTACCTGGTGGGGCGCCGAGGTGCCCGGGGGGTCAGTTCCAGTCGGAGAAGGCGCTGAACCCGCTGTCCGCGAGCTGGTCGCCGACTCCTTCCAGGTCCTCCGGGAGCAGGCTCCACACGATGAGGTCGGTCCGGACGTCGATCCAGCCGCCGAACGGATCCCCGCCGTTCCTCGTACGCGCTATCCAGGCGCCCCGCAGGACTCCCTCGCTGATGCAGCCGATCTTCTGCGCGACCTGCTGGGCCGCGGTGTTGTCGGCGGCGGTGCGCAGCTCGATGCGCTCGAAGCGCTGGTCGCCGAAGAGCCACTGGGCGGTGGCGAGCGCCGCCTCCGACGCGTAACCCTCGCCGCGGGCCCAGGGGGCGACGACGTAGTTGAGTTCGCTGGAGCGCACCCGCCAGTCGGTGTCGCGCAGTTGCACTATGCCGACCAGGCGCTGGGTGAGGAACTCCGTGACGGCCAGGGCGATCCCGCGGCCCTCGGTGCGCTCGGCGGGCGCGACCCGGGTGATCCAGTCGCGGGCGTCGGCCTCGGTGTAGGGCTGGGGCGCCGAGGTCCAGGCGGTGACCATCTCGTCGTTCATCATCTCCGCGTACGCGGAGGCGTCGTCGTCCTCGAACGGGCGCAGCACCAACCTCTCCGTGCTGATGGAGATATCGGGGAAGGCGGTAGTCATGCGCTGCTCCGTAACCTGGAACCCTCGGGCCTGCTGAAGTGCCCAGCATGCAGCATGCAGGCGCCCAAACGCACCACGGGGTCCGCTCCTTCGTCAGGAGAGGACCCCGTGGTGGGGGCGGAAACGGACTGTGCGTCAGCTCGTTTCGACGGGCAGGACGGAGCCCTTGTACTTGTCCTCGATGAACTGTTTCACCTCGGGTGAAGTGAGCAGTTCCGCCAGCTTCTTGACCCGGGGATCGTCCTCGGAGCCCTTCTTGACGGCGAGCACGTTGTTGTACGGATTGTCCTTGGGCGACTCCAGAAGGATGGCGTCCTTCTTGGGGCTGAGCCCGGCGTCGAGCGCGTAGTTGTTGTTGATGACCGCGGCTTCGACGTCTTCGAGGGAGCGGGGCAGCTGGGCGGGTTCCAGCGGCTTGATGGTGAGCTTCTTCGGGTTGGACGTGATGTCCTCGGGGGTCGCGTTCGCGCCGGCCCCCTTCTTGAGCCCGATGACGCCCTTGGAGGCGAGGAGTTCGAGCGCCCTGCCTTCGTTGGTGGTGTCGTTCGGAACGGCGACGGTCGCACCGGCGGGCAGCCCGGTGACGTTCTTCGCCTTCTTCGCGTACACCCCCATCGGGGGCAGATAGACCTCGGTCACCGGCGTCAGCTCCGTCTTCTTGGACTTGTTGAAGTCCTCGAGGTACGGGGCGTGCTGGTAGAGGTTGGCGTCGAGGGACCCTTCCTGGAGCGCGGTGTTCGGCGTGACGTAGTCCGTGAACTCCGTGATCGTGAGGTCGAGTCCCGCCTTCTTCGCGAGGTTCTCCTTGATGTACGTGAGGACTTCGCCGGCCGGGGTCGGGGTGGCGCCGACGGTGAGGGTATCCCCGTCACCGCCTCCCGAGCCGCTTCCGGAGCCGCACGCGGTCAGGCCAAGCGTCAGTGCGAGGGCGCCGGTGACGGCGGCCGTGACGTGCCTGCGCATGATCAGAACGCCGCGACGACGGCACCGTCGTACTTGTCGTCGATGAACTTCTTGACCTCGGGCGAGGTGAGGAGCTTGGCGAGCTTCTTCACGCGCGGGTCGTTCTCGTCGCCCTTCTTCACGGCCAGGAAGTTGCCGTAGGGGTTGTCCTTGGCGGGCTCGGCGACGATGGCGTCCTTGGCCGGGCTGAGCTTGGCCTCGAGGGCGTAGTTGCCGTTGATCACCGCTGCGTCGACGTCACCGAGGGAGCGGGGCACCTGGGCCGCCTCGAGCTCCTTGAACTTGATGTTCTTCGGGTTCTTCGCGACATCCTTGGGCGTCGCGTCGTAACCGACGCCCTTCTTGAGCTCGATCAGGCCGTTGTCGGCCAGGAGCTTGAGCGCGCGGGCCTCGTTGGTGGTGTCGTTCGGCAGGGCGACCGTGGCGCCCTTCTTGAGGTCGTCGAGCTTCTTGACACTCTTGGAGTAGACGCCGAGCGGCTCCAGGTGCACCGTCGCCTTCGGGACGGGAACGATGTCCGTCCCGTTCTTCTTGTTGAAGTCGTCGAGGTACGGCTTGTGCTGGAAGTAGTTCGCGAAGACCTCGCCCTGCTGGACGGCGGTGTTCGGGGTGACGTAGTCCGTGAACTCCTTGACCTCGAGGTCGAGGCCGGCCTTCTTGGCGAGGTTCTTCTTGACGTAGTCGAGGATCTCGCCCTGCGGCGTCGGGGTCGCGGCGACGACGAGCTTGCCGTCCTTGTCCGCGGCGGAGTCCTTGTCGGAGCCGCAGGCGGAGAGTCCGAGGGTGAGGGCTCCGGCGGCGAGGACAGCGGTGGTGATCTTGGCGGTGTTACGCACGAAAAGTGCCTTTCTCCATGGGTGGTACGCCCCGCGATGGGGTGTGCGGGGTGGGTCAGATCGAGGGGGTCGGGGGCGGCGGCGTCTTGAGCTTGAGCAGCCGCAGCTTGGGGGCGGCGCCCGAATGGCCGCCGCGCCGGTGCAGCCTGCGAGCCGCGTAGTCGCCCGCGAACTGGATGATCGAGATGACGACGGCGAGGATGCCGACGGTGATCCACATCAGTTCGGTCTCGAAGCGCTGGTAGCCGTAGCGGATGGCGATGTCGCCCAGGCCGCCCGCGCCGACGGCACCGGTGATGGCCGAGTAGCCGAGGATCGTGACGATCGTCGTGGTGGTGCTGGAGATCAGCGAGGGCAGCGACTCCGGCACGAGGACCTTGCGCACGATGGTCCAGGTGTTGCCGCCCATCGACTGCACGGCCTCGACGAGCCCGCCGTCGACCTCGCGCACCGCGGTCTCCACGAGCCGCGCGAAGAACGGGGTCGCGCCGATCGCGAGCGGCACGATGGCGGCCTCGCGGCCGATCGTCGTACCCGTGATCCAGCGTGTGACGCCCATCAGGGCGACCATGAGGATGATGAAGGGCATCGAGCGCGCGATGTTCACGATCTGTCCGATGACCTTGCTCAGGACCCTGTTCTGCAGCAGCCCGCCGCGGTCGGTGAGGACCAGCAGGATACCGATCGGCAGTCCGGCGGCGACGGCTATCAGCGTCGACCAGCCCACCATGTAGAGGGTGTCCCAACAGGCCTGCTCCAGCAGGGGCTGCATCTCCGACCAGGTCACTTGGCACCTTCCTTGACCAGCAGCGTGGCGTCGTGGGGCGTGGCCGCGGGCTCCTGGCCGGCGATGTCCACCTGCAGGCCCTGCTCGCGCAGGAAGCCGATCGGGACAACGTTCTCCTCGAAGCGGCCGGGCAGCTCGATGCGCATGCGGCCGACCTGCTTGCCCGCGACGGTGTCCATCGCGGCGCCGAGGATCGAGATGTCGATGTTGTATGTGCGCGAGAGCTGGGAGATGACCGGCTGGGTCGCGGCTTCGCCGTGGAAGGTCACGTCGACGACGGTGCGGTCATCGCCCGTCGCCTCGCCACTGACCGGGAAGAGCGCGGCGGCCAGCTCGGATCCTGGCGTCGCGAGCAGCTCGGTGACGGTGCCGGACTCGACGATCCGCCCGTTCTCCATGAGGGCGGCGGAGTCGCAGACGCTCTTGACGACGTCCATCTCGTGCGTGATCAGCAGGACGGTCAGGCCGAGCTGCTGGTTGAGGTCGCGCAGGAGCCCCAGGATGGAGCGGGTGGTCTCCGGGTCCAGGGCGCTGGTCGCCTCGTCGGAGAGCAGCACCTTGGGGTCGCCGGCGAGCGCGCGGGCGATGCCGACGCGCTGCTTCTGGCCGCCGGAGAGCTGCGCCGGGTAGGACTTCGCCTTGTCGGCCAGGCCGACCAGGTCGAGGAGTTCGAGCGCCTTGCGGGAGCGCTCGGCGCCGCTGAGGCCCAGGATCTCCAGGGGCAGCTCGACGTTGTCCTTGACGGTGCGCGAGGACAGCAGGTTGAAGTGCTGGAAGACCATGCCGATACGGCTGCGCGCCCGGCGCAGGTCCTTGCTCGCGCGGCTGCCGCGCCCCGCGAGGGCGGTGAGGTCCTGTCCCGCGACGCTCACGGTGCCGGCGGTGGGGCGCTCCAGGAGGTTCACGCAGCGGATGAGCGAGGACTTGCCGGCGCCGGACTGGCCGATGACGCCGTACACCTCGCCTTCGCGGACATGCAGATCGACGCCGTCGAGGGCAGTTACTTCACGACCGCGTGAGCGGTAGACCTTGGTCAGGCCGGAAGTGGTGATCACAGGGGTTTCCGTCACTGTCGAGTGCGCGGCGCGGTTCTCGCCGGGCACGGGGCATTCGTGGGGAACGCGGCACGGTTTCTCGCGGTGGCGAAAAGAACCGGAGGACGTGTGCGCGGGGCAGGCTCGCTTCCTACGTGGGGTCCGCCTGCACGGCGTACGTCGCATAGGGGCGCGGCACAGCGGCTTCGCTTCGGGGCGCGATGCTCAGGGGTGGTGCGGGGGCCCTCAGAAGGCGCACATTCGACACATACAACGAGCACCGGGCGTCGTGATCGCCTCGGTCGCAAGGGTGCGGCTGCTCGTCGTGGTCATGTGGACCAGTAAAACACGCGTGCGTCCGCACCCAGCCACAGTTGTCCGCTATACGGACGGCCGGTGGACAGGTGCAGACGGCGCGGGGTGGCTGCTCAGCCCCCGGCGGTGATCTCCACGCCACCCTCGGTGGCCAGCGCGGACACGGCCGAGAGGTCCTTCACCACGACGTCGGCCACGAGCTCGCCCGCGGTGTGCGTTGTGGCCAACGCCACGGTGGTCATCCCGGCCGCGCGTCCCGCCGTGAGACCCGCGGGGGCGTCCTCGAAGACCACGCAGCGCGCCGGGTCGACGCCCAGTTTCGCAGCCGCGAGCAGGAAGGGCTCCGGGTCGGGCTTGCCGCGCGTGATGTCGTCGGCGGCGATCACCATCTTGGCGTCGATGCCGACCTCCGCGAGCCGGGCCTCGGCCAGCCGGCGCCCGGCGGACGTGACGACGGCCCAGCGCTCCGGGGGCAGGGATTCAAGCAGCTCACGGGTGCCGGGAAGCAGTACGACGCCGCCGGCGACGTCCGAGACCTCCAGCTCCTCGATGCGGGCCACGGCCTCGGCCACGCGCTCGGCGGGCAGCATGTCGGCGATGATCTCGGCGGCCGGGCGGCCGTGCAGCTCCACCTTGGCGAATTCCTCGGCGGTGATCCCGTACTCCTGCGCCAGGCGCGTCCAGCAGCGGTACACCGACTCCATGGAGGAGATGAGGGTGCCGTCGTTGTCGAACAGGAGCGCTTCAGCGTGGATCTTCATGGTGTCCGAGCCTACGGGGCACCCCAGGGGTGCGCGCATCGGGTCATAGGGCCCGTAATAAAGTCACCGCATGCTTGTTGCCCTGACGATCGCGACCGCCGTGGCCGCGCTCGCGCTCGCCGCGTGGTGCGGCTTCGCCGCCTACCGGGACCAGCCGACCAAGGACTGGCACTTCATCGGCATGGCCGTGGTGACGCTCCTGGCCACGGTCCAGCTGATCGTCGGCATCGTCCAGCTGGCGCGGGGCGAGAAGCCCGAGCAGGGCACGACGATCTTCGTGTCGTATCTGATCGGCTCCTTCGCCTGCATCCCGGCCGCGGGCTTCATGTCCCTTGCCGAGCGCACCCGTTGGGGCTCCATCACGGTCGCCGCGGGCGGCGTGGTCCTCGCCGTGCTGCAGGTGCGGCTCTACGACATCTGGGGAGGCTGAGGTGACGGTGACCGAGCCCGACGAGCAGAAGGCGCCCGCCCGGCAGAAGCTGATCACCGGGCCGGGCATCCTGCTGGTGTGGCTGTACGGGGTGATGGTGGTCGGCGCCGTGTCGCGCTCCGCCGTGCAGATCTCGACGGACTTCCACAAGGCCCCGCTCGCGTACACGCTGTCCGCGCTCGCGGGCCTCGTCTACGGCTTCATCACGTACTCGCTCGTGCGCGGCGGCGAGAAGGCCCGCAAGGCGGCGCTGGTGTGCTGCGCCGCCGAGCTGGTGGGCGTCCTGGCGGTGGGCACCTGGACGCTCGTCGAGCCGTCCGCCTTCCCCGACGCCACGGTGTGGTCGGACTTCGGCATGGGCTATCTGTTCATCCCGGTGATCCTGCCGGTCACCGCGATCTTCTGGCTGAACAAGGCGCGGAGGCAGAGCGCCCCGTAGGGGCGCGGGGAACTGCGCGACCGGCCACCGCCGGCCCGCAGTCGCCCGGCGCGTGCTCAGACGCTGGACGCATAGGCGCTCGCGCCGATCTCCTTGGCGAGAGTGACCACCGTGAGCCGTTCGTTCACCTGCTGGGCGCCCACCGCCACGTAACCGTGCTTGCGGTAGAGCTGGAGGTTCTGCTCGCTGCGATGGCCGCTGGAGAGCTGGAAGCACTTGGCGGCGCCGCCCGTGCCCAGGCGCCCCTCTATGGAGTCCAGGAGCCGGCCGCCCAGGCCGTGCCGCTGCATCCGGGGGTGGACGATGAGTTTGTCGATCCGCGCCGTGCCGTCGGGGTCGACCGTGCCGCGCACCGACGCGACGACCTCGTCGCCGAGGCGGGCCACCAGCACGCTTCCGGTGGTCAGTTCGGCCTTGATGGAGTCCAGGGACTGCGTGAGCGGCTCGATCGAGTAGTCGCCGTACAGCTCGGCCTCGTTCTGGTAGCACAGGTACTGCAGTTTGAGGATCTTCTCGGCGTCCTGTCCGTCCGCCTCCGAGATGGTCACGCTCATGCCCATGTGTGCATGCCTCCCGCTCACCTGCTCCGCCGGTTGTCTATCGCTCCTTTCCCCACGGTTCAGGAGCTGCAACCTCCGCCGCCAGCATTCTGCGCAGGCACCCCAGACAACGGGAACGTTCCGGCCCCAGACTGCCCTGTGACATTCCCAACTCACCTGCGATCTCCCGGTAGGTGAGGTCCTTGGGGGACAGCAGCGCGGCCATCAGGCCGGGGCAGCGGCCGGGCAGTCTGCGCACCGCCGCGTAGAGGGTGCGCCTGCGGTCGGCCCGCAGGGCGCGCTGTTCGGGGCCGCGCTCGGTGTCGTCGGCGGGGTCGGTCGCGTACGCCACCTCGCGCTCTTCCCTGTGCCGGGTGCGGCGCGCCTCGGAGGCGACGGCGGCGCGCATCCAGGTCGCCGGGTCGGCGGGTGGGTCGGCGACGTCCATGCGTTCCAACAGGCGCAGCCAGACGGCCTGTTCCAGGTCACCGGGGTCGGCGCCGGAGCCGTACGCAGCGGCGGAGGCCTCGGCGGCGAGGAGCGGACGCAGCGTGGGGATGAGCTCGTGGGTCATGCAGGGCGTGACGCGACCGCCCCGGCACGAGGTTGCCGGGGCGGCGCTCTGTCACCCCAACCGGGGCCGGACGATCAGCCGTTGACGAAGTCCTCGCGGGCCAGCAGCGCGGTGTCGCAGTTGTCGGAGAAGATGCCGTCGATGCCCGTCTCGAAGTACGCCTTGAAGGCACCGAAGGCGTCGCCGTAGGCGTTCGGGTCGGTGCCCTTCTTGAAGTTCGTGGGCAGGAAGGTGTTCTCGTTGCGCATCGTGTACGGGTGCAGGATCAGGTCCGCGTCGTGCGCGTCCTTCACCAGGGTGGACGGGGTGCCGAGGCTGCCGTCCGGCTTCTTCGGGATGACGAGGTCGAGCGTGGGGCCGATGCCCTGCGCGAACGACGCCATCCACTTCAGGCCCTCGGGCTTGATGAGGTCGGCGACGGTGCGCGGGTCACCGGCCTCGACGAAGTCCCAGGGGCGGGAGCTCGCGGTGGACAGGAGCACCACGAGCGGCGGGCCGACCAGCTTGTTCAGGCGCTGGAGGCTGCTGGGCTCGAAGGACTGCAGGAAGTTCGGCGAGCTCTTCTTGTGCCGCCCGTACTTGCGCAGGAGTTTGGCGAGCGGCTCCTCCAGGCCGAGACCCAGCTTGCGGAAGTACGTGGGGTGCTTGGTCTCGATGTGCAGCCAGACCCGCTTGCCGCGCTCGCGGCCCTGCCGGTCGGCCCACCGGAAGACCTCCTCCAGGGTGGGCACGTCCCAGCGGCCGTCGTAGAGCGTGTTGCGCTGGCGGGTGCCGGGGATGCGCTCCTTGGCGCGCAGCGTCTTCAGCTCGGCGAGCGTGAAGTCCTCGGTGAACCAGCCGGTGAGCGAGACGCCGTCCACGGACTTGGTGGTCTTGCGGGACGCGAACTCGGGGTGCGCCGAGACGTCCGTCGTCGCGGTGATGTCGTTCTCGTGACGGCATACGAGATGGCCGTCCTTGGTGGGCACGACGTCCTGCTCGATGACGTGCGCGCCCATGTCGAGGGCGAGCTGGTACGAGCCGAGCGTGTGCTCGGGCCGGTAGCCGCTGGTGCCGCGGTGCGCGACGATCGTGGGCACCGGCAGGTCGCCGTGGTCCCCGTGCCCGTGCTTCCCGTCGGCTCTCGCCACGCCGGGCAGTCCCACCACGGCTGTGCCCGCCCCGAGGACGGCCGCTCCCAGTACCGCGCGCCGCCCCGGCCGCCGCTCCCCCGGCTCCCCCGACTTCGAATCCCTCGACTGCTGCGTAGCCATTGAGCGCTCCTCCCGATGTGCTGCCTTGCACCTGACAAAGCGGCACGATCGTAGGTGGCCCCGCGTGACGGATGGGAGACCCTGGACCGAACGGAAGGGTGACGCCGGATGGCGACTGGTGTGCGGGAGGGGGTCCGTTCGGTTGTCTTCGGTCCGCCTTCGGAGCCGTGAACTCCGTGGCAGCGCGTGACCGCGGTGCGTGACAAGGGCCACTAGGACGAGCCACATGCCCCACACAGGGATAACGTCGTCACAAGGAGGGCGGTCCAAGGGCAACACCACGCAAACCCAGGTCAACTCTGCGTATCGAGTGCGTGAACCCGATGTGCGGTGAGCGGGGACCCGCGAGTATCGTCCTCACCTGCACATACTCGTCGTCGACCCGTTGACACCGGAGGGCCCGTTGTCCCGTCTCACGCTCATCAAGGCTGTGCTCGGACCGATCTTGCGTCTGATGTTCCGCCCCCGGGTGGAAGGCGCAGAGAACATTCCGGGCACCGGTCCGGTCATCATGGCCGGAAACCACCTCACGTTCATCGACTCGATGATCATGCCCCTGGTCTGCCCGCGTCCGGTGTTCTTCATCGGCAAGGACGAGTACGTCACGGGCAAGGGAATCAAGGGCCGCCTGATGGCCTGGTTCTTCACCGGCTCCGGAATGATCCCCGTGGACCGCGACGGCGGCCACGGCGGTGTCGCCGCCCTGATGACCGGGCGCCGGGTCCTGGAGGAGGGCAAGCTCTTCGGCATCTACCCCGAGGGCACCCGCTCCCCCGACGGCCGTCTGTACCGCGGTCGCACGGGCATCGCCCGGCTGACCCTGATGACCGGCGCGCCCGTGGTCCCCTTCGCGATGATCGGCACGGACAAGCTCCAGCCCGGCGGCAAGGGGCTCCCGCGTCCGGGCCGCGTGACGGTGCGCTTCGGTGAGCCGATGGAGTTCTCGCGGTACGAGGGCATGGACCGCGACCGCTATGTGCTCCGGGCGGTGACGGACTCCGTGATGACGGAGGTCATGCAGCTCTCCGGTCAGGAGTACGTGGACATGTACGCCACGAAGGCGAAGGCCGCGTAGGCCTGCGAGGCTCGTTCGCGTAGACCTGCGCCCGCACCGGCGCCAGGGGCTTGCCCCTTCGGCGCCAGTGCGGGCGTTTCGTGTTCTCTGCAGGCCGTATGTGGCTGGTCGCGCAGCTCCCCGCGCCCCTTACGGGGCCCGGCCGTCCTCCAGCTTCGAACCCTTCAGGAGGAACCACGCCGCCACGGCGGTGGCGAGTAGTACCCCCGCCCCCACGCCGGAGGCCAACCGCAGGCCGTCCACGAAGGCGTCCTGGGCCGAGGCGAGCAGGGCCTGGGACTCGTGGGCCGGGAGGCCCGCCGTCGACTCCACCGCGCCGCCGAGCGATTCGTGCGCGGCCGACGCCACCTCCGGCGGGGTGCCCGCGGGGGCGGTGAAGCCGCGGTAGACGCCCGTCACGATGGAGCCGAGCAGGGCGATGCCGAGCGCCGCGCCCAGTTCGTACGCCGTCTCGGAGACCGCGGACGCCGCGCCCGCCTGCTCCTTGGGCACGCTGGAAAGGATGACGTCGGCGGTCACCGTGAACGAGAACCCCGCGCCGATGCCGACGACCAGGAGCGAGGCGCCGAGCAGCGGATACCCGGTGCTCTGGCTCAGCGTGGTGAGCGCCGCGAGGGCGATGCCCACCGCCGCGAGTCCACCGGCGACCACCGCGCGCACGGAGAACCGCCGCGCGACCATGCCCGCGATCAGACCGGCCGCCACCGCGCCCACCGCCGCGGGAAGCTCGGCGAGGCCCGCCTCGAAGGGCCGCCTTCCCTGGACCAGTTGCAGGAACTGGGAGAGGAAGAAGACCAGGCCCGAGAGCCCGAGGACCGTCAGGAGATCGGCGAGCACCGCCCCGGAGAACCCCCGGTTGCGGAAGAGACGCATGTCCAGGAGAGGCGCCTTGAGGGTGAGCTGGCGTCGTACGAACCAGGTGAGGGCCGCCACGCCGAGCACGCCCGCCGCTCCGACGTCCCAGCGGATGCCGTGCGCCGCCGCCTCCTTGATGGCGTACACGACGGCGATCATGCCGATGAGCGAGAGCACGACGCTGATCAGGTCCCACGGACCCGGCGCCGGATTCTTCGACTCGGGCAGGAACTTGATGCCGACGATCACCAGGACCGCCATCACCGGCAGGTTGATCAGGAAGACCGAGCCCCACCAGAAGTGTTCGAGCAGGAAACCGCCGACGACGGGCCCGACGGCGGCGCCCGCCGACGCCATCGCGCCCCAGATGCCGACCGCGAGGCTGCGCTCGCGCGGGTCGTGGAAGATGTTGCGGATCAGCGCGAGCGTGGACGGCATCAGGGTCGCGCCCGCGACACCGAGCAGCGCCCTGGCCAGCATGAGCAGTTCGGGCGTGGTCGCGTACGCGTTGAGGACCGAGACACCGCCGAAGGCGACGGCTCCGATCAGCAGGAGCTTCTTGCGGCCGATGCGGTCGCCGAGGCTGCCCATGGAGACGAGCAGACCGGCGATGACGAACGAGTACACGTCGCCGATCCACAGCAGCTGCGTGCCGGTCGGCTTGAGGTCCTCGCTGATGTACGGCGTGGCCAGGCCGAGCACCGTCGCGTCCACGGCGACGAGCAGGACGGCGAGCACCAGGACGGCGAGCGCGAGCCAGCGGCCGGGGCTGCGCTCGACCTCCGCCGACGCGGTCCGCTGTTCGATGCTGGTCATGGTTCCACTCTCCGTTGTGCTCCGCCGATCAGCAGCTCGGCGATCATGTGTGTGAAGTCCTTGGCGGCCACGCGGCCGTCGAGGACGGCCCAGGCGCCCGCGCCGATGAGGCCGTACAGCGCCTCCGTGAGCCAGACGGGGCTCAGGTCGATGCGGAACTCGCCGCTCTCCTGGCCGCGCCTGAAGAGCGCGCCGATGCTGTCGTCGAGCCGGGACCAGCCCTCGTGCTGCGCGTCGTCCTCGAACAGTTGGTTCTCGGTGACGAGGAACGCGAGCAGTCCCGCGGCCGGCTGGATCTCCTTCACCAGGCGGCGCAGCGCCTGGTGGGCGCTGTCCTCGCCGAGCCTGGCCGCGGCGAGGGCGGCCTCGCACTCCTGGATGCCCAGCTCTTCCAGGGCGCGTACGAGTGCGTCGCGCCCCGCGAAGTGGCGGTGCAGGGTGGCGCGGCTGATCCCCGCCGCGCGCGCCACCTCGTCCATCGTGGCGGAGCCTTTGCGCGTGAGGAGCGCCGCGGCACTGCGCAGCACCTGGTCGCGATCGACTGACATGAGACAAGCCTAGACCATGTGAGACATATTTGTCTCACGCGACACGCGCACCGCTCACCAGAGGCCGCCTGGGAGGGGGACTCAGTGCCAGGGCAGCTGTCCGCGCCGCTCCCAGTACGCGGCGGGCTCCTCCACCAGGCCCGCGAGCCGCTCGAGCTGCTCCGCGTCGAGGTCGACGGCCGCCGCGTGCAGGTTGGAGACGAGCTGGACGGAGGTGGCGGCCCCGGAGAGGACCACCCCCGCCCACGGCCGGCGCAGCACCAGGGCGAGCGCGACCGCGTCGCAGCCGAGCCCGGTCGCCGCGGCGATCTCACGCAGGGCCGCGGGGGCGTGCGGGTCGGCAAGGCGCCCGTTGGCCATGGCCTCCTTGACCAGGACGGTGAGGCCCGCGTCATGGGCCTCGGCGAGCGCGGGGCCCGCCGATGTCTCCAGGGCGTTGTACGTGGCCTGGACCGTACGGAACAGGGGCTCGCCGTCCACGGTCACTTCGAGGGCGGCGCGGATGGCCGCCGCCTGCTCCGGGCCGCTGACGGAAAGTCCGACCGTCACGCCCTCGGCCGCCAACCCGGCGAGTTCGGCCTGGAGTTCCTTGTCGGTGAGGGCGGGGCTCCGCGGTGTCACGGAGTGGATCTGATAGAGGTCGAGCCGCTCGCCGAGCAACTGGTCGCTCTCCTCGCGCTGGCGGACGTACGCGGCGACGCTGTGGTCCTTGACCTCGTGCGGGGGCGCGGCGTCGGCGTTCCACGCGGCCGTGTACGTGTAGCCCCACTTGCTGCCGATCACGACGTCACGGATGTCGGGCCTGGCGTGCAGCCAGTCGGCGAGGAACTCCTCGGAGCGGCCGTAGGAACGCGCCACGTCGAAGTACCGGACGCCCAACGCGTAGGCAGCGTCCAGGAGTTCGATGGAGCGCTCGCGCAGGGCCTCAACGCTGCGTGACTGCGGCAGATCGGCCTCGCGGCCGAGCGTGATGTAGCCGGGCCTGCCGACGGCGGCCAGGCCGAAGCCGATGTGGGCGGTGGGGGTGGTGGCTGCGGCCAGGCGGGAAAAGGGCATCGCGGGCTCCGTTCGGTCGGCTCCTTGCGGAAGAACGACCAACGTAACCCGCGATGCCCACGTCAACGCGGCACGCGCTGCCCCGGCGTCACTTACGCGCCGCGGCCCACTCCTGCTGAACCGTCAGATCGGCCTTGACCTCGGCGAGCTGGACGGCGACGGCCGAGGGGGCGGTGCCGCCGCGGCCGTTGCGGGAGGCCAGGGCGCCGGGGACGTTCAGGACGGTCCTGACCTCGGGGGTGAGGTGCTCGGAGATCTTGGCGAACTGCTCGTCGGTGAGTTCGTCGAGCTCGATGCCCTGCGCCTCGCACTCCTTGACGCACTCGCCCGCGACCTCATGTGCCACACGGAACGGCACGCCCTGCCTGACCAGCCACTCGGCGATGTCCGTGGCGAGCGAGAAACCGGCCGGGGCCAGCTCCTCCATGCGCTCGCGGTGCACGGTGAGCGTCGCCATCATGCCGGTGAAGGCGGGCAGCAGGACCTCCAGCTGGTCGCAGGAGTCGAAGACCGGCTCCTTGTCCTCCTGGAGGTCGCGGTTGTACGCGAGCGGGAGCGCCTTGAGCGTCGCCATCAGTCCGGTCAGGTTGCCGATGAGGCGGCCCGACTTGCCGCGTGCCAGCTCGGCGATGTCCGGGTTCTTCTTCTGCGGCATGATCGACGAGCCGGTCGAGAAGGCGTCGTGGAGCGTGACGAAGGAGAACTCCTTCGTGTTCCAGAGGATGATCTCCTCGGCGATCCGGGAGAGATTCACGCCGATCATCGCGGTGATGAAGGCGAACTCCGCGGCGAAGTCCCGCGACGCCGTCCCGTCGATCGAGTTGGCCGCCGAGCCGCGCTCGAAGCCGAGGTCCGCGGCGACCGCCTCGGGGTCGAGACCGAGGGAGGATCCCGCGAGGGCGCCCGAGCCGTACGGCGACACGGCCGTCCGCTCGTCCCACTGCCGCAGGCGCTCGGCGTCCCGGGAGAGGGACTGGACGTGCGCGAGTACGTGGTGCGCGAAGAGCACGGGCTGGGCGTGCTGGAGGTGCGTGCGCCCCGGCATGGCGACGCCGGGGTGCGCCTCGGCGAGGCCGACGAGCGCGCCCTGGAGGTCGGCGATCAGGCCGCCGATGATCCGGGCGTGGTCCCGCAGGTACATCCGGAAGAGCGTCGCCACCTGGTCGTTGCGCGAACGGCCCGCGCGGAGCTTGCCGCCGAGGTCCGGGCCGAGCCGCTCCAGGAGGCCGCGCTCCAGGGCGGTGTGCACGTCCTCGTCCGCGATGGTGCCGACGAACTCGCCCGACGCCACGTCGGTCTCGAGCTGGTCGAGCCCGGCCAGCATGCGGGTCAGCTCGTCCACGGTGAGGAGCCCCGCCTTGTGGAGCACGCGCGCGTGGGCACGGGATCCGGCGATGTCGTAGGGCGCGAGGCACCAGTCGAAGTGGACCGATGCCGACAGCTTGGCCAGGGCCTCTGCCGGGCCGTCCGCGAACCGGCCGCCCCAGAGCCGGACGTCACCGCCGTTGTTGCTGCTCACTTCACGTGCTCCTTACCCTGCAATCGCCGTCATGCATGAGTATGCAGTGCTCCGTATGTTCCGTCAATTCAGCCACAGAGCGAGACCCACCCACAAGTCGTTAGACAAGCGAAATATCTCTGATGAATAATCCTTAGACATGGGAAAGACTTACGAACGCATAGACGGCAGACTCCGCAAGTTCATCGAGGCCCAGCCCCTCTTCTTCACCGCCACCGCCCCCCTCTCCGGCGACGGCACGGTCAATCTCTCCCCCAAAGGTCTCACCGGCTCGTTCGCCGTCGTCGACGAACACACCGTGGCCTACCTGGACTTCGCGGGCAGCACCGCGGAAACAGTCGCGCACCTGCGCGAGAACGGCCGCATCACCCTGATGTGGTGCGCCTTCCAGGGCCCGCCCAACATCGTCCGGGTGCACGGCCGCGGCGAACCCGTCTTCCGTGACGACCCGCGCTGGGCCGAACTGCTCGGGCACTTCCCCGGCATCGACCCGACCCCGCACGGCCTGCGCGCGATCATCGTCGTGACGGCCGAACTCGTCCGTGACAGCTGTGGATACGCGGTGCCCTTCATGTCGTACGACGAGGACCGCGACCTGCACGGCAAGCGCTTCGCGCGCGAGGACGACGCCTCGCTGAGCGAGTACTTCACCAAGCGGCAGATCGCACGGAGTATCGACGGCCTGCCGGGAGTGCCGCTGCCCCTGCCTCCCACTACCGTCTGAGCCATGCGCCCCCGTGCCGCCGCCCTCGCGTCCGCAGCAGCCCTCGTCCTCGCGGCCACCTGCGCCCTCGGCGCCGCCGCGCCCGGCGCGAAACCACCGCTGCCCGCGCGCATGGCGGACACGGGCGGCGGAACCCAGCTCATCACCGCGCGGGCCGCGCACACCGGCTCCACCACCGGCACGCTCACCTGGTGGGAGCGGCGCGGCGGGCGGTGGGCGAAGTCCGGCTCGGCGTCCGCGCGGTTCGGCGCGAAGGGCCTGACGGAGGGCGGCTCCCGCGAGCAGGGGACCAACACGACGCCCACCGGGCTCTTCCGCCTGCCGTACGCCTTCGGCATCAAGGCCGCACCGCCCGGCACCGGCTACCCCTACCGCCGCGTCACGAAGAACTCCTGGTGGTGCCAGGACAACAAGTCCCGCTCCTACAACCGCTGGACCCAGCCCCGCCCCGCGGACTGCCGCGCCGCCGAGTCCGAGCACCTCATCACCTACGAGGCCCAGTACGCGCACGCCCTGGTGATCGGCTTCAACTACGACCGCCCGGTGCGCGGGCGCGGCGCCGGGATCTTCCTGCACGTCAACGGGCGCGGGGCGACGGCGGGCTGCGTGTCGGTCTCCGGGGACGCGATGCGGCGGATCCTGCGGTGGGCCGAGCCCGACCGGCGGCCGCACATGGCGATCGGGACGGCTTCGGGGGGCACCGCCATCACGCGGTACTGAACGGCTCCGCCGGCACCGCCGGCACAGAGCGACCCTGGCAGCTTCGTGTAGCGACCACATATCGAGACGGGTTTGCGCCTCCACCACGCGGCGGCGTTGCATCGCCGGGTGCAGACCGAACAGACGATCCCCAGCCCCACGGACAGCGGCGACAAGGCGGCGCGCCTCGCCGTCACCGTCTTCCCCGTCCTCGTGCTCGCCGCCGGCGCGCTCGGCCTGATGGCGCCGGACGCCTTCAAGGACTGGGGCACGAACGTCCCGTACCTCCTGGGGCTCGTGATGTTCTGCATGGGGCTCACCATGACCCCGCTGGACTTCCAGGGCGTCGTCAAGCGGCCCTGGGCCGTCGCGCTCGGTCTGGTCGCGCACTACGTGATCATGCCGGGGCTCGGCTGGCTCATCGCCCACGCGCTCGGGCTCTCGCCCCAGCTGGCGGCCGGTGTCATCCTCGTCGGCTGCGCGCCGAGCGGGACCGCGTCCAACGTCGTGACCTATCTGGCGCGCGGCGACGTGGCACTGTCCGTGTCCGTCGCCACCGTCTCGACCGTGCTCGCGCCGCTCATCACGCCGCCCCTCACGCTGCTCCTCGCGGGCGAGTACCTGCCCGTGGACGCGGGCTCGATGGTCACGGACATCCTCAAGACCGTGCTGCTTCCGGTGCTGGCCGGTCTCGTGGTGCGCCTGCTCTTCGGCCGCTACATCGGGCGGGTCCTCAGCGCCCTTCCGTGGCTCTCCGCCCTGACGATCGCCGTCATCGTGGCCGTGGTGGTCGCGGGTAGCGCGGCGGCCATCAAGTCGGCCGCCCTGCTCGTGTTCGTCGCCGTCGTCCTGCACAACGGCCTCGGCCTGGCGCTCGGCTACGGCGCGGGCAAGCTGGCCCGCCTGGGCCCGCCCGCATCGCGCGCCATGGCCTTCGAGGTCGGGATGCAGAACTCGGGGCTCGCCGCGTCGCTCGCCACGGCCCACTTCAGCCCGCTGGCCGCGCTGCCCGCCGCCGTGTTCTCCGTGTGGCACAACGTGTCGGGGGCGCTGGTCGCCGCCTGGATGTCGCACCGGGCGCGGCGCACGGAGCGACAGGGCGAACAGCACACCGAGCAGCAGAGCGTGCCCGTCCAGCAGGCCTGACGGGCACGCGTCCGGCGTCCGGCGTCCGGCGTCCGGCGTCCGCAAAGAAGCTTCCGGCAAAAGAATCTTCCGGCAGACGTAGACGGGACGGATCAGCTCCGCTTACCTTCTAGACATGCCTGGACAGGTTCATAAACACCATCGCGTCGCGCACGTACTCGCCGACGAGATCCGCGCCGGGGTGCACGCCGACGGCAGCCGCCTCCCCGGCGAGCACGCCCTGCGGGAGCGGTTCGGGGTCAGTCGCACCACCGTGCGCCAGGCGCTGAGCGCGCTCGGCGAGCAGGGGCTCATCGAGACGCACGCCGGCATCGGTTCGATCGTCACGTTCGACGGCACCCCGCTCGACCAGCAGCTCGGCTGGACCCGGGCCCTCGCCGACCAGGGCACCGCCCTCGCCACGGACACCCTGCGCTTCGAGCGGATCGCCGACCCGGAGCTCGCCGCCGAACTCGGCCTGACGGCAGCGCACTTCATCGCCCTGGACCGCGTCAGGCGACTGCCCGACGGCTCCGGTGTCTCACTGGAGCGCAGCCGTGTCCCCGCGGTGCCCGCCCTCGCCGATCTGCCCGAGCGGGGCCTGGACGGCGGATCGCTGAACCGGACACTGATCGCAGCGGGCCACATCGCCGCGTCCAGCGACGCCCACATCACGGTCTCCGGCCTCGGCGACGAGGACGCGGGGCTGCTCCACCGCTCCCCTGGCGAGCCGTTCATCCGGCTCGCCCAGGTCTTCCGCGACGCCGACGGGGAGGTCGTGGAGCAGGTGACGAGCCTGCTCGACCCGTCACGGTTCCAACTGCACGTACGCACCGGCCGAGGAGGCCACTCATGACCACAGCACCCCCCGCCCTGCCCACCCTTCTCGACCGCGCGCTCGGCGCCTTCTACGGACTCGCGCTCGGCGACGCCCTGGGCATGCCGACGCAGATCATGTCCCGCGCCGACGTCGTACGCGTCTACGGCAATGTCACCGGATTCGAAGCCTCCCGGTCGGACAACCCCGTGAGCGCGGGCATGCGGGCCGGTTCCGTCACCGACGACACCGACCAGGCGGTCATCGTGGCGCGCCTCCTCGTCGAGGGCGGCGGCCACATCGCCCCGCTGCGGTTCGCCGAGGCGCTGCTCTCCTGGGAGCGCGAGATGAAGGCCAAGGGCTCCTTCGACCTGCTCGGTCCGTCCACCAAGGCGGCCCTGGACGCCGTCGCGGGCGGCACCGACCCGAAGGAGGCGGGCAGGTACGGCACGACCAACGGCGCCGCCATGCGCGTCACCCCGGTCGGCATCGCCTTCGCCGCCGATCCGCTGCCGGACTTCCTCGACCGGGTCGTGGAGTCCTGCCAGGTCACCCATGACACGAACATCGGCATCGCGGGCGCGGCGGCCGTCGCGGCCGCGGTGAGCACGGGCGTCGAGGGCGGCACGCTCGACGATGCCTTCGACGCCGCGATCACCGCCGCTGCGGCCGGTGCCCGGCGCGGCAACTGGGTCGCGGGCGCCGACATCGCCGCCCGGATCGCCTGGGCCCGCGAGCTGGTGGACGGCCTGGACGAGGCCACGGCCGTCGACCGCGTCGTCGCGCTCATCGGCACCAGCGTGGCCAGCCAGGAGTCGGTGCCCGCGGCGTTCGCGGTGCTCGCGCTGACCGGCGGCGACCCCTGGCGCAGCACGCTGCTCGCCGCGAACCTCGGCGGCGACAGCGACACGATCGGCGCGATCGCGGGCGCGATCGCCGGATCGGTGCACGGACTCTCGGGCCTGCCCGCCGACGCCGTACGCACCCTGCGCACGGTCAACAGCCTCGAACTGGAGCCGCTGACGGCCCAGTTGCTCACCCACCGCTGAATCTCCGCTCCCGTACGACTCCCCCGCCCCACCCCCACGTACCGCGCAAGGAGGTCCCGTCATGACCGCTTCAACGAAGAACGTGTCGGTCGGCACCGTAGAGACCCGAGGGATCGAGCCGGTCCCCGACAGTGAGCGTCATGGCCACGCGGGCCAGATGTTCTGGACCTGGTTCGCCGCCAACATCTCGATCCTCGGGCTACCGCTCGGCGCGACGCTCGTCGCCTTTCGCGGACTGAACATCTGGCAGGCGGCGCTGGTCGCGATCGTCGGCTCGTTCGGATCGTTCGCGCTGGTGGGGGCGTTGAGCCTGGCCGGCAAGAAGGGCGGGGCGCCCGCGCTCACGCTCTCCCGCTCGGTGTTCGGGCAGCGCGGCAACGCGGGCCCGACGCTGGTCAGCTGGCTGAGCCGGGTCGGCTGGGAGACGATCACGACGACCACGGCGGCGTACGCGCTGCTCGCCCTCCTCGGCGTGGCCTTCGGCGTCGACCAGAACTCCTTCCTGACCGTGCTCTGTCTGCTGGTCTTCATCGCCTGCACGCTGCTGATCAGCGGCCTCGGGCACGCCACGATCATGTGGATCAACAAGTGGGCGACGGTTCTCTTCGGCGTACTGAACCTGATCGTGATGGGTTTCCTGGTCGCGACCGTCGACTGGTCGAAGGTGCTCGAAGCCCCGGCGGGACCGTCCAGCGGAGTCATCGCGGGCATCGGCTTCATCGCCGCGGGCACGGGCATCGGCTGGGCCAACGCCGGTGCGGACTACGCCCGTTACCTGCCCCGTACGATCCCGGGGCGCCGCCTGGTCACCGCGTCGGCCTTCGGCGCGGGCATCCCGCTCGTCCTGCTCATCTCGCTCGGCTCGCTCCTGACGGCGGGCGACCCGTCCCTGGCGACCTCCTCCGACCCGGTCTCGGCGATCAACGCGATGCTGCCGTCCTGGATGGCGATCCCGTATCTGATCGCGGCCTTCGGCGGCCTGCTCATGTCGAACCACCTGTCGACGTACTCCGCGGGCCTCACCATGATCACGCTGGGTCTGCGGGTGCCGCGGGCCTGGGCCGTGGTCATCGACATCGTGCTGATGTTCCTCGGCGGCATCTACTTCATGCTGATCGCGGACGACTTCTACGGCCCGTTCTCCACCTTCCTGACGCTGCTCGCCGTGCCCATCTCCGCCTGGATCGGGGTGATCGCGGTCGACATGCTGCGGGGCCGCGACTACGACTCGGACGCCCTGATGGACACCTCGCGGACCAGCCGCTACTGGTACACCGGCGGCTTCCGCCTGCGCGCCGTGCTCGCCTGGGTGGCGGCGATCGTGTCGGGGCTCCTGTTCACGACCGCCGGGACCGGCGCGGACGACGTGTGGTTCTCCGGTCCGCTCGCCGACACCTGGCCGGGCGTCAACGGCCTGGGCTGGGCGGTCTCGATGGCGGTGGGCGCGGCGGTGTACGCCGCCCTCGGCCGACGTCACTCGGCCACCCCCGCCACAGCCTCCGCCCTGCTTGAGGAGTCCGTCCGATGAACACCACCGCATCGCCTTCCCCCCGTCTCGTCCTCGCGGGGAACGTCATCGCCGACCTCGTCATCGAGGTCCCCGCACTGCCTGAACGGGGCGGCGACGTCATCGGCTCCCGTACGGAGCTGTACGCGGGCGGCGGCTTCAACGCCCTGACGGCGGCGCGTCGCCTGGGAGCGGACACGGTGTACGCGGGCCTGCACGGCACCGGCCCGTACGGGGATCTCGTACGCCGTGCCCTCGCCGACGAAGGCGTCGCGACCCTGCACCCGGTGCGCAGGGACGGGGACACGGGGTTCTGTGTGGCCTTGGTGGATTCCGGGGGCGAGCGGACGTTCGTGACCAGCTTCGGCGTGGACGCGCGGATGACGGCGGCGGAGACGGCTGTCGTCGCGGGGTCGCTGCGGCCCGGCGACACGGTCCAGCTCTCCGGGTACAGCCTCGTGATGGAGATCAACGGCCCGCTGCTCTCCGCCTTCGCGGCGGCGCTGCCTGCTGAGGTCCGCGTCTGTTTCGACCCGGGGCCGTTGGTCGCCGACATCCCCGCGCCCCTCCTCGACCCGGTCCTCGCGCGGACCGACTGGCTGAGCTGCAACGCGCGGGAGGCACGCCTGATGACGGGCCACTCTCTTCCGCAGGAGGCGGCTGCCGCCCTGCGGGGGCGGCTCGCGCCGGGGGCGGGGGTGCTGGTGCGGGCCGACAAGGACGGGTGCTGGTTGGCTGCGCCGGGCTCGGACGAGGTGGTGCACGTGCCCGGGTTCCCCGTGGACGCGGTGGACAGCAATGGCGCCGGGGATGCCCATGTCGGTGCGTTCCTCGCCCTGTTGGGGCGGGGTCTCGATCCGCTCACGGCGGCGCGTGGTGCGAACGCGGCGGCGGCTTACGCGGTGACGCGGCGGGGGCCGGCCACCTCGCCGGGACTGCCGGAGCTGGTGGCCTTCTTGGGGGACGACCCGCTGGGTGGGGTGCTGGGGTAGGGGCGGGCCCTGCGGGGCTTTCCCCAGTCCCACCCCTACCCGAAACTGGGGCTCCGCCCCACACCCCGAACAAGATGTCCTCAATCGCCGGACAGGCTGAAATCTTTCAGCCTGTCCGGCGATTGAGGACGAACTCGGCGAAGCCGGTGATCAACGGCAACCAAGGCCCCCGCGCCAGAGCGGGTTCTCGGGAAGGGGCGGGGTTGGGGACGGATCAGTGCTCGTTCGAAGCCAGCCGCAGCAGATGATCCGCCAGCGCCTGACCCCCCGTGGCCTCCCGGCTGATCAGCATCAGTGTGTCGTCCCCCGCGATCGTCCCCAGGATGTCGTGCAGCTCCGCCTGGTCGATCGCCGAGGCCAGGAACTGGGCGGCCCCCGGCGGCGTCCGCAGGACGACCAGGTTGGCCGAGGCCTCCGCGGAGATCAGGAGCTCCGCGGAGAGGCGGCGCATCCGCTCCTCCTTGGCGGACTCCCCCAGGGGGGCCCGCGGCGTGCGGAAGCCGCCCTCGCTCGGCACCGCGTAGATGAGATCGCCCTCGGCATTGCGGATCTTCACGGCGTTCAGCTCGTCCAGGTCCCGCGAGAGCGTCGCCTGCGTGACCGTGAGGCCGTCGTCGGCGAGCAGCTTCGCCAGCTGGCTCTGGGAGCGCACGGGCTGCCGGTTGAGAATGTCCACGATCCGGCGGTGGCGTGCGGTGCGGGTCTGCGGCACCGCGGGCCCGGCGTGATCCGGGTGTTCCACGTGCTCGTTGCCTTGCGCCTGGCTCATCGTCGTCTCATTCTCCGGATCGTCCGTCCCCGTCGGCCGCGGTGGCCTGGTCAAGCACGCCGGGCAGGGCCCGGAGGAACGCGTCCACCTCGTCGTCGCGCACGTTCAGCGGCGGCATCAGCCGTACGACATCGGGGGCGGGCGCGTTCACCAGGAAGCCGGCGTCCTGAGCCGCCTGCTGCGCCTGGGGCGCGAGCGGCTCGGTGAGCACGATACCCAGCAGCAGGCCCGCACCCCGGACATGGCCCACGAGCGGGTGTCCCAGTGACTCGATTCCGTCGCGCAGCTTCTCGCTCGCCCGCTTCACGTTCTCCAGGAGCCCGTCGGCATCGATCGTGTTAAGCACCGCGAGTCCCGCGGCGCATGCCACGGGGTTCCCGCCGAACGTCGTTCCGTGGTGACCGGGCTTGAGGAGCTCGGCCGCCGCGCCGAAGGCGACCGTGGCGCCGAGCGGAAGGCCACCGCCCAGACCCTTCGCGAGCGTGACGACGTCGGGCTGCACGCCCTCGTGCGCGAGGTACTCGAACCAGTGGCCCGTACGGCCGATTGCGGTCTGCACCTCGTCGAGGACGAGGAGGGTTCCGGTGGCCGCGGTGATGTCGCGAGCCGCCTTGAGGTAGCCCGCGGGCGGCACGATGACGCCGTTCTCGCCCTGGATCGGTTCGATGATGACGAGGGCGGTCTCTTCGGTGACCGCGGACCGCAGGGCCTCCACGTCCCCGTACGGGACATGTGTGACGTCACCGGGCAGCGGCAGGAACGGCTCCTGCTTCCCCGGCTGGCCGGTGAGCGCGAGCGCTCCCATGGTCCGGCCGTGGAACCCGCCGTCCGTGGCGACCATGTGCGAACGGCCCGTCAGGCGGCCGATCTTGAAGGCGCCTTCGTTGGCCTCGGCGCCGGAGTTGCAGAAGTACACCCGCCCCGCGCGTCCGAAGAGCTGGAGCAGCCGCTCGGCGAGCGCGACCGGCGGCTCGGCGATGAAGAGGTTCGAGACATGGCCGAGGGACGCGATCTGGGTGCTGACCGCCTCGACGACCGCCGGGTGCGCGTGGCCGAGCGCGTTGACGGCGATGCCGCCGACGAAGTCGACGTACTCCTTGCCGTCGGCGTCCCACAGCTTGCTGCCCGCGCCGCGGACGAGGGGCAGCCTGGGCGTGCCGTAGTTGTCCATCAGCGCGTCCCGCCAGCGCTGGGTCAGCTCCTCGTTGCCGGTCATGCCGCTTCCCCCTTCATGTCGTCCACAGGTGCGTCCGGCACGACCATCGTGCCGATGCCCTCGTCGGTGAAGATCTCCAGCAGGATCGAGTGCTGGACCCGCCCGTCGATCACGCGGGCCGTCTCGACGCCGTTGCGTACGGCGTGCAGGCAGCCCTCCATCTTGGGGACCATGCCGCTGGCCAGCTCGGGAAGGAGCTTCTCCAGTTCCTTCGCGGTCAGGCGGCTGATCACCTCGTCGCTGTGGGGCCAGTCCTCATAGAGGCCCTCGACGTCCGTGAGGACCATGAGGGTCTCTGCGTCCAGCGCAGCCGCAAGTGCCGCAGCCGCCGTATCAGCATTGACGTTGTAGACATGTCCGTCGTCCTGGGAGCGGGCGATCGAGGAGACGACCGGGATACGGCCGTCAGCGAGCAGGGCTTCGATGGCGCCGGTGTCGATCTCGGTGATCTCGCCGACGCGGCCGATGTCGACCAACTCGCCCTCGATACGGGGCTGGTGCTTGGTGGCGGTGATGGTGTGCGCGTCCTCGCCGGTGAGGCCGACGGCGAGCGGGCCGTGCTGGTTGAGCAGCCCGACCAGCTCGCGCTGGACCTGTCCCGCGAGCACCATGCGTACGACGTCCATGGCGTCCTCGGTGGTGACCCGCAGGCCCGCCTTGAACTCGCTGACGATGCCGTGCCGTTCGAGGGCCGCGCTGATCTGCGGTCCGCCGCCGTGCACGACGACGGGCTTGAGGCCCGCGTGGTGCAGGAAGACGACGTCCTGCGCGAAGGCGGCTTTCAGCTCCTCGTCGATCATGGCGTTGCCGCCGAACTTGATGACGACGGTCTTGCCGCGGTGCCGGGTCAGCCAGGGCAGCGCCTCGATGAGGATCTGCGCCTTGGGGAGCGCGGTGTGCTTGCGTGCGGTCGGGTTGCCGCTCACGCCGTCGCTCGGATTGCCGCTCGTGTCACTGCTCATGAGGAGTACGCGCTGTTCTCGTGGACGTAGTCGGCGGTGAGGTCGTTGGCCCAGATCACGACGGGCTCGGCGGTGCCTGCCGCCAGATCCGCGGTGATCTTGATCTCGCGGTAGCGCATGTCGACGAGGTCGCGGTCCTCGCCCACGCTGCCGTTCTTGCAGACCCAGACGTCGTTGATGGCGACGTTCAGCTGGTCGGGCTCGAAGGCGGCCTTCGTGGTGCCGATCGCGGAGAGCACCCGGCCCCAGTTGGGGTCCTCGCCGTGCAGGGCGCACTTGAGGAGGTTGTTGCGGGCGATGGAGCGGCCCACCTCGACGCCGTCGTCCTCCGAAGCGGCGTTGACGACCTCGATCCGGATGTCCTTGCTCGCGCCCTCGGCGTCGCCGATGAGCTGGCGGGCGAGGTCGTCGCAGACGGCGCGGACGGCGTCGGCGAACTCGTCGTACTGAGGGACGACTTGAGAGGCGCCGGAGGCCAGCAGGAGCACCGTGTCGTTCGTCGACATGCAGCCGTCGGAGTCGACGCGGTCGAAGGTGACCTTCGTGGCGTCGCGCAGCGCCTTGTCCAGGACACCGGCTTCGAGGTCGGCGTCCGTGGTGAGCACGACGAGCATCGTGGCGAGCCCGGGGGCGAGCATGCCCGCGCCCTTCGCCATGCCGCCGACCGACCAGCTGCCCTTGGTGACCACGGCGGTCTTGTGCACGCTGTCGGTGGTCTTGATGGCGATGGCGGCCTTCTCGCCGCCGTGCGCGGAGAGTTCACCGGCCGCGCTCTCGACCCCCGGCAGGAGCTTGTCCATGGGGAGCGTGACGCCGATGAGTCCCGTCGACGCGACGGCGACCTCGCCCGCGTTCAGGTCGAGGGTCTCGGCGACCTTCTCGGCGGTCGCGTGCGTGTCCTGGAAGCCCCGCGGGCCCGTACAGGCGTTGGCGCCACCGGAGTTGAGGACGACGGCCGAGACGAGCCCGCCCTTGACGACCTGCTCCGACCAGAGGACGGGGGCGGCCTTGACGCGGTTGGAGGTGAAGACGCCCGCGGCGGCCAGGCGGGGCCCGGTGTTGACCACGAGGGCCAGGTCCGGGTTGCCGTTCTCCTTGATCCCGGCGGCGATGCCCGCCGCCGTGAATCCCTGTGCTGCCGTGACGCTCACGGTGCCACTCCGATCGTGGTGAGCCCGGTGGCCTCGTCGAGGCCGAGTGCGATGTTCATGCTCTGCAGGGCGCCGCCCGCGGTGCCCTTGGTGAGGTTGTCGATGGCGCTGATCACGATGACGCGGCCCGCCGCCTCGTCGTACGCGACCTGGATCTGCACGGCGTTCGAGCCGTACACGGCGGCCGTCGCCGGCCACTGCCCCTCGGGGAGCACGTGCACGAAGGGCTCGTCCGCGTAGGCCTTCTCGTACGCGGCCCGCAGGGATTCGGCGGTGACGCCGGCCGTCGCCTTCGCGCTGCACGTGGCGAGGATGCCGCGCGGCATCGGGGCGAGGGTGGGCGTGAAGGAGACGGTGACGGGGGTGCCCGCGGCGGCGGAGAGGTTCTGGATCATCTCCGGGGTGTGCCGGTGGACGCCGCCCACGCCGTACGGCGACATGGAGCCCATGACCTCGGAGCCCAGCAGGTGCGGCTTGAGCGCCTTGCCCGCGCCCGAGGTCCCGGTAGCGGCGACGATCACCGCTTCGGCCTCGGCGAGCCCGGCGGCGTACGCGGGGAAGAGGGCGAGCGAAACGGCCGTGGGATAGCAGCCGGGCACGGCGATGCGCTTGGACCCCGCGAGAGCCGCGCGGGCGCCCGGCAGTTCGGGCAGGCCGTAGGGCCAGGTCCCGGCGTGCTCGCTGCCGTAGAACTTCTCCCAGTCGGCCGCGTCCTTCAGCCGGAAGTCGGCGCCCATGTCGACCACGAGGACGTCCGGGCCGAGCTGCTCGGCGACGGCGGCGGACTGGCCGTGGGGCAGGGCGAGGAAGACGACGTCATGCCGACGGCCCTGACCGGCGAGGACCTCGGCGGTGGTCGGCTCCAGGACGCGGTCGGCGAGCGGCATCAGGTGCGGCTGCAGCGCGCCCAGGCGCTGGCCCGCGTTCGAGTTGCCCGTCAGGGCGCCGATCTCCACCTCGGGGTGGACGAGCAGCAGACGCAGCAATTCACCGCCCGCGTACCCGCTCGCTCCTGCCACTGCTGCACGTACCGCCATGGAACCCTCCTCTTGGAGAGCATGACTATACGCAAAGCCGCAGTTTTATGCAACGAGCGAACCCCCCTCCCGCTTGACCTGAGTAGACCTGTCTGTCTAATCTGATGCACGATTAGACAGACAGGTCTACTCATACTGTGGACGGGGAATGGTCATGACGAATCTTTCGGTCGTCCCGGCGTCCGAACCGGCGCGCACCTCGGATGCGGCGCTCGCCGGATCCGCTTCCCGATCCGGCTCCGCCGCCGTATCCGCGCGGGGCAGGCGGCTGCCGCCGAACGTGGCGCTGTACGTACTCGCCTCGATCACCGTCTCCTTCCTGGCGGCCTCCAGCGCGCCGACCCCGCTCTACGCCGTCTACCAGGCCGAATGGGGCTTCGACCCGATCACCACCACCGTGGTCTTCGGCGTCTACGCGGTGGCCGTGCTGCTCGGGCTGCTCACCACGGGCAAGCTCTCCGACCACGTCGGCAGGCGGCCGGTGCTGCTGGTCGCGCTGGCGGCGCAGGTCGCCTCGATGGTCGTGTTCGCCACCGCAGACGGCGTGCCGGGGCTGGTGGTCGCCCGGATCGTCCAGGGCCTTTCGACCGGCGCCGCGCTCGGCGCGATCGGGGCGGGGATGATGGATATCGACCGGTCGCGCGGCACGCTCACCAACGCGGTCGTTCCGGGCATCGGCACGGCGACCGGCGCGCTGGTCTCCGGCCTCGTCGTCCAGTTCCTGCCCGCCCCCACGCATCTGGTCTACCTCGGGCTGCTGGCGGTCTTCGTCCTCCAGGCCGTCGCCGTCGCGCTGATGGCGGAGACGGTGACCCGCAAGCCGGGAGCACTGGCCAGCCTGGCGCCGGAGATCAAGCTGCCGCGCGCCGTGCGCCGCCCGATGCTGGTGGCCGCGCCGGTGCTGTTCGCCGTCTGGGCGCTGGCCGGTCTCTACGGGTCGCTCGGCCCGTCCCTCGCGCGGCAGTTGACCGGCTCCAGGTCCGAAGTCCTCGGCGGTCTCAGCCTGTTCGTGCTCGCCGGGGTGGCCGCCGTCTCGGTCCTTGTCCTGCGGAAGGCGGCGACCCGGACGGTGATGCTCACCGGCATCCTCGCGCTGATCGCCGGGGTGGCCCTCACCCTCGTGTCGATCCGCGACTCCTCCCCCACCGGCTTCTTCGTCGGCACCGCCATCGCGGGCGTCGGCTTCGGCAGCGGGTTCCAGGGCGGCATCCGTACGGTGATGCCGCTGGCCCGGCCGCACGAGAGCTCCGGGGTCCTTTCGCTGCTCTTCGTCGTCTCCTACCTGGGCATGGGGGTGCCCGCCGTGATCGCCGGGTTCCTCGTCGTCCACGCGGGCGGACTGACCGCCACCGCGCAGGAGTACGGCGTCGCCGTGATCGTCCTCGCGGCGTTCGCGTTGCTCGGGCTGCTGCGCGGAGGCCGGGACAGGGCGGTGGCCCTGCCGGGCGAGCGGGTCGGCGGCAACGCCTGAGGGGTGGGCCTGCGGCCGGGGCTCGGCCGCAGGGCGCCGCCGGAGCATAATGTAGACAGGTCTGTCTGAAGGAGTGACCGTCATGGCGAGTGTCCAGAGCACCGCGAAGCCGTCGGCGCGTGAGCGCCTGCTCGCCGCCGCGAACGAACTGTTCTACGCCGAGGGCGTGCAGAGCGTCGGGATCGACCGGGTCATCGAGCACGCGGGCGTGGCCAAGGCGTCGCTGTACAACACCTTCGGCGGCAAGGAGCAGCTGGTCCGGGCGTACCTCGACACCCGGCACGCGGGCACCGCCGACCGGATCACCCGGGCCATCGCGGAGCGCGACACACCCCGCGAGCAGATGTTGGCGGTCTTCGAGTCCCAGGGGCGGCAGTTCGACCGGCCCGACTTCCGGGGCTGCGCCTTCATCCGCGCCGGTGCCGAAGCCAGCCCCGGCGGTCTTGTCCAGGAAGCGGCGGACGCCTTCCGCGGCTGGATGCGCGAACTCTTCACCCGCCTCGCCGCCGAGGCCGGCGCCGCCGACCCCGACGCCCTGGGCCGCCAGCTCCAACTCCTCTACGACGGCGCCGGCATCTCCGCCCTGATGGACCACGACTCCACGGTGGCCGCGGCCTCCCGCGCGGCGGCGACCGCCCTGATCGCGGCGGCGACGGGCGCATCCGCCGAGGCGTGAGCGACCCGGCCAACACACCGGGCCGCCGGTCGTGGGGACCGCCCCGGAGCTCACCGACGCTCACGCACAGTGAGCCTCCACCCTCATGATCCGCCGGCCAGGAGTCTCGGTCACCCGTCCGGCCGCTCCAGCGGGTCCGCCCCCATCCGCCGGTGCGGTACTGGAACGCGAGCGACCAAGCCACCGGTACCGCGATCGAGGAGCAGCGATGGGCAAGAAGCGACGCGACGGCGAGACGTCGGACGTCAGCAAGGGCGACGGCGACGCCTCGGACAGGAGCGCCCGCTGGATCGGGAACGTGAACTCGGCGCCGGAGAGGAGGCAGTCCGCCGACGCCGAGGCGACCGAGTTCGACGCCGTCGAGGAAGTGGAGACGTACGACGGCGGCAAGACGGCCGGGAGCGACGACCCCGGACGCTGACACGCCGGCAGGCGCACCGGCACGGCACGGCTCCGGTCCTTTCCCGAAAGGACCGGGGCCGCGGCGATGAGTTTCGGCGGGGGCGGGGGTCACTACAGACGAACGAGCCGCCGACGACAGGAGAGAGTCATGCCCAGCATCACGCCCACCCTCTGGTTCGACACGCAGGGCGAGGACGCCGCCAACTTCTACGTCTCCGTCTTCCCGAACTCGAAGATCACGGACGTCTCCCACTACGGCGAGGCAGGGCCGCGCCCTGCCGGGACCGTGATGACCGTCGAGTTCGAGCTCGACGGCCAGCCCTACCTGGTGCTCAACGGCGGCCCCCAGTTCACCTTCAACGAGGCGGTCTCCCTCACGATCGACTGCGCCGACCAGGACGAGGTCGACCACTACTGGACCAAGCTCTCCGAGGGCGGCGAGGAAGGCCCCTGCGGCTGGCTCAAGGACAAGTTCGGCCTCTCCTGGCAGGTCGTCCCCGCCGACATGGGCAAGCTCATGGCCGACCCCGATCCGGCGCGGGCCCAGCGCGCCATGGCGGCCATGCTCGGCATGAAGAAGCTCGACGTGGCGGCGCTGTACGCGGCGGCGGACCAGAAGTAGACACCGCAAGGCCCGTCAAAACAGCTTGACTTGGAGCCGACTCCAACTCCTAGGGTCGAGACCGTCCGCCCCGAACAGGGCACACGGCATCACCTGGAGGTACCGCCATGACCAGCATCGCCACCCGCCGTCTCGGCAAGCTGACCGTCTCGGCCCAGGGGCTCGGCTGCATGGGGATGAGTCACGCGTACGGCACTTCGGACGACGCCCAGTCGATCGCGACGCTCCACCGCGCCCTCGACCTGGGCGTCACCCTGCTCGACACCTCCGACTTCTACGGGGACGGGCACAACGAAGAGCTGCTCGGCCGCGCCCTCGCCGGGCGGCGCGAGCAGGCCGTCGTCGCCACCAAGTTCGGCTTCGCCAACCGGCTCGGCGAGCCGCCGAAGATCAGGGGCGACGCGGCGTACGTACGGCAGGCGTGCGACGCCTCGCTGCGGCGGCTGGGGACCGACCACATCGACCTCTACTACCTGCACCGCGTGGACCAGAGCGTGCCGATCGAGGAGACCGTCGGGGCGATGGCCGAGCTCGTCGAGGCCGGGAAGGTACGCCATCTCGGGCTCTCCGAGGCGAGCACGCGCACGATCCGTCGGGCGCACGCGGTGCATCCGATCGCCGCGCTGCAGAGCGAGTGGTCGCTGTGGACGCGTGATCTGGAGGCGGAGATCGCGCCGGTCTGCCGGGAGCTCGGCATCGGTCTCGTGCCGTTCTCGCCGCTCGGCCGCGGCTTCCTGACCGGGCGCTACACCTCGGTCGCCGGTCTCCAGGAAGGCGACATGCGGCGCGGGCAGCCCCGGTTCGCCGACGGGAACCTGGAGCGGAACCTGCCCATCGTGACCGCCCTGAACGCGCTCGCCGAAGAGAAGGGCGTCACCGCGGGGCAGCTCGCGCTGGCCTGGGTGCAGCACCGCGGTGACGACGTGGTGCCGATCCCGGGCACGCGCCGGGAGAAGTACCTCACGGAGAACCTGGGCGCGCTCGCCGTCGAGCTCTCCGCCGAGGAGCTCGCGGCGATCGACGCGGTGGCGCCCGCGGGCGCGGTCAGCGGGACCCGGTACGACGAGGGCAGCATCGGGCTGGTCGACAAGTAGACATCCCGGGGCTCAGGCCGGGGCGGCGGGCCGCGTAACCTGCGGGGACAGCCTTGGAGACGAGGGGCGGCCGACAGCGGGTGGGAGGCGCGATGGCGATGGACGAGGCGTTCCACGGCGTGCCGGACGTCCTCGCGTACCTGGCCGGGACCTGGCAGGTGGAGCGGACGGCGCGGGACGTCGCCGGCAGCGCGGAGGGGCACTTCACGGGCACGACGGTGTTCTCTTTGGCCGCTGGCGGCGGCCTCCTGCACCACGAGTCCGGCACCTTCACCTGGCGCGGCACCGCCCGCCCCGCCGAACGCACCCTGCGCTTCCTGCCGGGCGACGACCCGGCCACCGCGCACGTCCTCTTCGCCGACGGCCGCCCCTTCCACGACCTCGACCTGCGCACCGGCAGACACACCGCCGACCACCCGTGCGCGCTCGACCTCTACCGGGGCGAGTTCGAGGTGTACGACGAGCGGCGCTGGCGGATGCGGTGGCGGGTCGCGGGCCCCGCCAAGGACCTGATCCTCACGACGGCGTACACGCGCCAGGACCCCGCACCGCCGATATCCGGGTCCGCGCGCGTCGGCGCCTCGGGGGAAGGTCTCACCGCTGGCCCAGCGCCATCCACTTCGCCGGGTCGTCGAGTGCGCTGAATCCGGCCTTCTCGTACACCCCGTGCGCATCGGCCGTGGCCAGCAGGATCCGCCGCAGACCGCACGGCTCCAGGTGGTCCCGGACGGCCGCTGCCAGCGCGCCCCCGAGGCCCTTGCCGCGCACCGAGCGGTCCACGTACACATCACAGAGCCAGGCGAAGGTGGCCCGGTCCGTCACCACCCGGGCGTACGCGACCTGCTCCCCGGACGCCGAGTCGTAGACCCCGAAGTTGAGCGACCCGGCGATCGCCCGATCCTGCTTCTCGCGGGAACGGCCCATCGCCCAGTACGCATCCGTGGAGAGCCAGTGGTGGACACGGGCGGCATCGAGACGGGCGGCGTCCGTGGACACCTCGTACCCGGCGGGGAGGGGGTGAAGTACGTCGCTCATGCCCGCAAGGCTCGCAGGCGGGCCACGGGAGCGTCGACCTGATTTCCACCGGCGAGGGGGGCGGCCCGACCGGCGGGCCGGGCAGCAGGCGCCCTCAGCCCGCCACTCCCCCCACCTCGTCGCACGCCGCCCGGAGCCTTCGTACTCCCTCGCCGATCTCCCCCACGCCCGCGACCGCCGCGAAGCTCAACCGCAGGTGTGCCGCCGGGGGTTCGGCCGCGAAGTAGGGGCGGCCGGGGGCCACCGCCACGCCCTTGCGCAGGGCCGCGCCCGCCAGGTCCGACTCGTTCGTGCCGTCGGGCAGGCGAAGCCACAGGAGGTAGCCGCCCGCGGGGATGTGCGGCAGGGCCAGCTCGGGGAGCTCCAGGCGCAGGGCCGCGGTCATCGCGTCCCTGCGGCCCTTCAACTCGCCTGCCACCTGGCGCAGATGGCGTGGCCAGGCCGGGGAGCCGACCAGTTCGAGCGCCGCTTCCTGGAGGGGCCTCGGCACGAAGAAGTGGTCGACGACCTGGATCGCCCGGAGCCGTTCGAGGACCGGTCCGCGCGCGGCGAGCGCGCTCACCCGGAAGCTCGGCGACGTGGCCTTGGTGAGCGAGCAGACGTGCACGACGACACCGTCGGCGTCGTCGGACTGGAGCGGCCTCGGCAGCGGGCCCGCGTCCTCGTGGACGAGGCGGCGCACGAAGTCGTCCTCGATGACGAAGGCCCCGGCCTCGCGCGCGATGCGCAGCACCTGGGGGCGGCGCTCCGCCGAGAGCACCGCCCCGGTCGGGTTCTGGAACAGCGGCTGGCAGACGAACACCCGCGCTCCCGTGGCTTTGAACGCCGCGGCGAGCAGGTCGGGACGTACGCCGTCCACGTCCACCGGCACCGGAACCGGCCGCAGCCCCGCCGCGCGGGCGATGGCCAGCATGCCGGGGTAGGTCGGCGACTCGACGAGGACCGGCGCGCCGGGCGGGGCGAGGGCACGCAGCGCCGTGGTGAGCCCGCTCTGGCCGCCCGCGGTGATCAGCACCTCGGCGGCCGTGATCGCGCCGCCGATGCCCCGCGCGAACCACTCCCGCAGCTCGGGGAGCCCGTCGACCGGCGGCCTGCCCCACGCGCCGGGCCGCCGCCCCGCCCGCGCCAGGGCCGCGGCCATCGCACGCTCGGGCTGGAGCGAGGGGTGCAGATAGCCGCCGTTGAACTCGATGATGCCGGGCGGCGGCGCCGCGAGCGTGACCAGGACACCGGAGGCGTCCACCGCCCGCGGCACCAGCTCCGTGGCCGCGTCCGCGCTCAGCGACACCTCCTGCCACGAGGTGTCCCCGGCCGGCGCGGCGGCGGCCTGCGGCTCGGCGCGGAAGACACCGGCGCCCGGCCGCGTGACGACCAGGCCCTCGGCGGCCAGCTGACCCAGGGCGCGCGACACGGTCACCGGGCTCACCCTGAACCGGTCGACCAACGCCCGGCTCGACGGCAGCTTTCCACCAGGTGAGTAGCGGTCGAGTTCTTCCCGCAACCGTTTTGCCAAGTCAGCCACACTGCTACCCTCATGCATGACAGCACAGGATAGCGCTACTCGCCCGAGTCGGATAGCAGTCACCACAGCGGCCGTGGACACAGCAGCCGTGGGTACAGCGCCCGTGGGCACCCAGCACGGCTCCCGCCGCGCAGGCACCGTCATGGCCGCGCTCGGCGTGACCGCCTTCTCGCTCACCTTCCCCTCCACCGCCTGGGGCCTGGAAGGCATCGGCCCCTGGTCGTTCGTGGCCCTGCGCTGCGTCCTGAGCGCGGTCATCGCGGGCGGCGCCCTGCTCGCCCTGCGCATCCCGCTGCCCGCCCGCCGCCACTGGGCCGGGCTCGCGGTCGTCGCCGCCGGAGTCGTCATCGGCTTCCCGCTGCTCACCACGCTCGCCCTGCAGACCTCCACCACCGCCCACGCGGCCGTGGTCGTCGGCCTGCTCCCGCTGACGACCGCCGTGTTCTCGGCGCTGCGCACCGGGGCGCGGCCCTCGCGGATGTTCTGGGTGGCCGCCCTCACCGGCGCGGCCGCGGTGATCGCGTTCACCGTCCAGCAGAGCGGCGGCGCCCTGTCGACCGCCGACCTCTACCTCTTCGCCTCGCTCCTGATCTGCGCGGCCGGTTACACGGAGGGCGGTCGTCTCGCCCGTGAGATGCCGGGCTGGCAGGTCATCGGCTGGGCGCTCGTCCTGTGCCTGCCGCTGGCCGTGGTCGGGGCCGTCGTCGCCCTCCAGCACGAGTCCTTCCAGCTCACCGGCCACAGCACCGCCGGGCTGCTCTACGCCGCCATCGGCTCGCAGTTCCTCGGCCTGGTCGTGTGGTACCGCGGCATGGCGGCGATCGGCGTCCCCAAGGCCAGCCAGCTCCAGCTCGCCCAGCCGCTGCTCACCCTGGTCTGGTCGGTGTTCCTGCTCGGCGAGCACCTCACGCCCGCCGCGCCGCTGACCGCCGCGGCGGTCCTCGTGTGCATCGCGGTCACCCAACGGGCGCGCGGCTAGACGCCGACGGCCAGGCCTCAGCTTCCGCCACCCGACGTAGACTTGCGGCCACGGATCGCAACCGCCGGGTGGGACGAGGAGGTCGCTCCAGATGCGTGCAACCGTAGGCGACAAGCTGGTGGTCCACGGCAGGGTCGTCGGGCAGCACGACCGGATCGCGGAGGTCGTCGAGGTGCTCGGCACGGACGGCGGACCGCCGTACCGCGTCCGCCTCGAGGACGGCCACGAGACGGTCATGTCACCGGGCCCCGACACCGTCGTACGGCACCAGGACCCGGCTCAGTAGCCCCCGGCGCGGGACCGGATCAGCGCGGCGGCCCAGGCCGACCGCTTCAGCGCGGCGGTCTGACCCGCTGCTGATAGTGGTCGGCGACCACGCGCGCCATCGCGCCGATCTTGTCCACGCCCACTTCCTTCGCCGAGAAGTACACGTGCCCGCGCGCCTGCGGGAACCCCTTGGCGTACGTGAGGTGGCGGGACAGCTCGGCCGGATCCTGCCACTGGGCGGGCTGCGCGGGGTCGCCCGCCTTGTACAGGGCCTCCCCCACGTACAGGCGCACACCCGTGCCCTTGACGACATCGGCCCACCAGGGCAGCAGCTTGCCGTAGTCCGCGACGGCGAAGCCGATGTTCCAGTAGAGCTGCGGGCAGATGTAGTCGATCCAGCCCTTCTTGACCCAGCCGCGCGTGTCGGCATGCAGATTGTCGTACGTCTGCACGCCCGCCTGGGTGTCCGAACCGAGCGGGTCGGTCGAGGCGTTGCGCCAGACCCCGAAGGGGCTGATCCCGAACTGCACGTGCTTGCGTGCCTTCTTGATGCGCGTCGCCATCTCGCGCACCAGGCGGTCGATGTTGTCGCGCCGCCAGGCGGCCCGGTCCGGGAAGCCGCCTCCGTAGCGTGCGAAGGCGTCGTCGTCGTCGAAGACCTGCCCCGCGACGGGATAGGGGTAGAAGTAGTCGTCCCAGTGCACCGCGTCGACGGCGTAGTGCCGCACGGCGTCGAGCATCGCGTCCTGGACGAAGCGCCGCACCTCGGGCAGGCCGGGGTTGTAGTAGAGCTTCCCGCCGTACGGCACGACCCACTCGGGGTGCAGCCGCGCGGGGTGCGTCGGGACCAGGCGCGAGGGGTCCGTGTGGTTGGCGATGCGGAAGGGGTTGAACCAGGCGTGCAGCTCCAGGCCCCTGCGGTGCGCCTCGGCCACGGCGGTGCCCAGCGGGTCCCAGCCGGGGTGCTTGCCCTGCACGCCGGTGAGGCACTGGGCCCACGGCTCGTACGGCGAGGGCCACAACGCGTCGGCCGTGGGGCGCACTTGGAAGATCACGGCGTTCAGCCGGCGCCGTACGGCCGTGTCGAGATGGCCGATCAGTTCCGCGCGCTGCTCGGCCGCCGTGAGGCCCGGCTTCGACGGCCAGTCGCGGTTGGCGACGGTCGCCAGCCACATGCCCCGCAACTCACGCCGCGAAGGGGCCCGCTCCGGCACGGCCGCCGCGTCCCCCGCGGCTGTGAGCCCCGCCACCATCGCGGCTGCCGCAATCGTGAAACCTCGGCGTGACATACGCCTCATCCGCTCGCCCCCTGGCCTGTGTATCCGCCGGAACCGCTGCCTGTCACGGACAGCATGCCCGACCCGGGACGTGATGCACCGGAGGTTCCGGAGTAACGTTCACCGCCGGGGCAGCCACCGACACCGTTCGGGGGGCTGCCCGTCCGTTGATCAGCGAAAGGCACGAGGTGACCGACTCTATGCCCGACATCGCACGCGTCGGAGTAGTGGGCTGCGGCCAGATGGGCGCCGGGATCGCGGAGGTCTGCGCCCGCTCCGGACTGGATGTGATGGTCGCGGAGACCACCGGCGAGGCCCTGGAGATCGGCCGTACCCGGCTCTACAACTCCCTCTCCAAGGCCGCCGAGCGCGGCAAGATCTCGGAGGAGGAGCGGGACGAGACGCTCGCCCGCCTCAGCTTCACGACCGACCTCGGGGAGTTCTCCGACCGCGACCTCGTCATCGAGGCGGTCGTCGAGAACGAGGCCGTCAAGACCGAGATCTTCCAGGTGCTCGACCAGGTGGTGACCCGGCAGGACGCGATCCTCGCCTCCAACACCTCGTCCATCCCGCTGGTGAAGCTGGCCGTCGCGACCTCCCGCCCGGACGCGGTCATCGGCATCCACTTCTTCAACCCGGCCCCGGTGCAGCAGCTCGTCGAGCTGATCCCCGCGCTCACGACGTCCGAGGGCACGATCAGCCGCGCGCAGTCCATGGTCGAGAAGGTGCTCGGCAAGCACGCGATCCGTGCCCAGGACCGCTCGGGCTTCGTGGTCAACGCGCTGCTCATCCCGTATCTGCTCTCCGCGATCCGGATGTTCGAGTCGGGCATCGCCAGCCGCGAGGACATCGACAACGGCATGGAGATGGGCTGCGCCCACCCGATGGGTCCGCTCAAGCTCGCCGACCTGATCGGCCTGGACACCGTCGCCTCGGTGGCGGACAGCATGTACGCCGAGTACAAGGAGCCGCTGTACGCCGCGCCCCCGCTGCTCCAGCGGATGGTGGACGCGGGGAGGCTCGGCCGCAAGTCCGGCTCGGGCTTCTATCCGTACGCCTGATACGGCTCACACTGGCACCCGGAACTTCGCACCGCACGCGGGCCCGGCACTCGATCGAGTGCCGGGCCCGCGGCGTTCACACACCGTGTGCGCCCTGGGCTCGCATATGCCCTTCGCACACTCTCCCGCCCCGGCCACCAGGCGAGTTGACTTTCCGTGCGCATCAGGGGGATGGACAGCTACGGAAAGGAACGGACTTGTGACCGCCGACCCCGAACCTCGCGTGGTCCCCGAAGAACTCGCCGAGTTACGCCGAAGCTTGGACGTGGGCCTCGCCCGCGTCGACGGACAGCTGGCGTTGCTCACCCAACATGACGAACAGAGCGTCAAGAGCCAGGACGAACTGACCGTGCGCATCACGGCACTCGAGCACACACGGTGGCCGCTGCCCGCCCTTCTCGCCCTGACGGCGGTCGGTGCGCTCGCCGTGGCGGTCTGGCAGGCGATCGGTCGTTAGTGCACGTCCTGGCCAAGACGCAGGTGGTGCAGGAGGAGTAGCGCGGCCGCCATGTTGGCGGCCGGTACTTCACCGCGGGCCACCATGTCAGGGACGAGTTTGAGCGGGACCCATTCACGGCGGTCGGACTCGAAGTCGTCTTCGGGATGACCGATGTAGGTGCACTCATCCGACCAGTAGATGTGGTGCTTGGCATCGGTGAGCCCATTGGACGGCTCGACACTCATCAGGTGTCGTAACGGGCCCGGCCGCCAGCCGGTCTCCTCCTCCATTTCCCGGGCGGCCGCATAGGCGAGATCCTCCCCGTCCTCGACCACACCCGCGGCCAGTTCCCAGCCCCAGCTGTCGGTGATGAAGCGGTGCCGCCACAGGAGCAGCACCTCGTTGGCGTCGTTGACGACGGTGGCCACGGCGACGGGCCGCAGCCGTATCAGGAAGTGATCGAGGTGTCGGCCGTCGGGCAGTTCCACATCTGCCAGATTGACCGTGAACCATCGATTTCCATACACAGTTTGTTCGCTTTGTTTCGTCCACTGCACGGTTCTGCCACCTTCCGCCGAGTAGATGGCAATATCGCAGCAGGAGGGTGTTCAGAGCAGTGGTACGCGGGTCACGTCACAGGGGTACGCGCAGCGCCCCGTCGATGAGTTCGGCCGCCTCCGCCGTGCCCGCGCAGTCGCTGCGGACCAGATGTTCCCGCACGGCCCGCAGCCGGTCGCGCAGCCTTTGGGACTCCATCCCCCGTGCCTGTTCTGCCATTTCCACCGCCGTGGCCACGGCCTCGTCGGTGTTCCCCTGGCGCAGTTCGATCTGGCTGAGCATCGCGAGCCGGTGGACCCTGCCCCGGTCGTGTGCCGGCGTGTCCACCGCCGCCGCCGCGTGTTCGTACGCTCCCGACAGGTCGCCGAGGCTGAGCAGCGCCTCCGCCACTTGCACGTTGACGAGTCCGGGCTGGACATAGCCGGTCTCGTCCGGCTCGCGTCCACGGCGGATGCGATCGGCGGCGACCTCCGCACGCCGGATGCACGACAGCGCACTGCTGCCGTCGCCCAGGTGTGCGTACGACTTCGCCTGCATGGCATAGAGATCGGAGGCGAGGGCCGGTGTGAGCTCGCGCCCCGCGGCGCGCAGCGCGGCCTCCGCGAAGGCCACCGCCTGGCGGTACTCGCGCATGAACAGGGACTGGTTGACGAGCAGCGCGATGACATAGGCGCCAAGTCCCCTGTCACCACTGGCCTTTGCCAGGCGCAGGGCCTGGTGGAAGTAGCGCTGGGCCAGGCCGTGCGCGTCCGAGTCGTAGGCACAGATGCCCGCGATGGCCACCAACCCGCCGGTGGATCTGTGCAGTTGGCGCCCGGTCTCGTCCGTGTAGCTGCCGCGCAGCAGGGGCGCGGCCTCGGCATTCAGGAAGCCGACGATGCGGGTACGGGTCGCGATGCCGCCGGTCTTGCGGTACATCTGCTCGTAGTGGGCGCGGGCCGCACGCATCATGTCGATGTCGGCCGTGCTGACCTGATGCCTGCCGCCGCGCGAGACGTCCACGTCCTCGGGCGGGTTCTCCCACTCCCAGACGGGCATCACCGCGGGCGTCCCGGTGACGGCGGGGGCGCCGAGGAGGTGCGAGCGCTGCTGTTCGTCGGAGCGCCACAGCGCGGTGGCTCTCTCCACGAAGCCGGACAGCGTCGAGCCCAGGGACCCGGCCGCCGAGGCCGGCAGGCCCGGCACCCCGAGGCCGATGTCGTCCAGGGTGACGGTCCGCTGGAGCCGCCCCGCGAGGACCTCGCAGATCAGGTCGGGCACCTGGCCCCGGGGCCGCTGCCCCTTCAGCCACCGGGAGACGGCGGTGTGTTCGTAGCGCAGGGCGAGGCCGCGCCTCTTCCCTGCCTGATTGACGTGGGCGGCAAGGCCCGCATGGGAGATTCCCGCCTCGTCGAGGATCGCGTCGAGCAGGGTATTGGGCTGCATGGAGGCCCTCCGGTGACTCGGTGTGGCCAGCGTAGTAGAGGTGACTTCACACGGGGTGTGAACGGAGTGCCCGGATCCGGGGGGTGTGCGCTCTGCCGTCGTCACTCCTGTCACGCTTGACTGAGGTTCCTCACAAGGAGGCCGGCCGGGCCGCCGGCTCCCCCTCGAAAAGTGCGGCGGCCCTCACTGGCGCCGTCCGCCCCCGCTGTCTGCCCGACACCTCCAAAGCGGGAACGGGCGGCGCATGGCCGGCGGAGGTTGACGGTGCGTCATGTCATGGTGCTTTCCCGGCGCACCGTCTCCCCCTGCTGTTGCGGCACCCGGCGGCGGTCGTTGCGCAGGACGAGCAGCGCGGCGTCGTCGGTGGGCAACTTGCCCGTATGCCGCAGGAGTTGGGCGTACACGGCACGGATCACGGTCCGGGGCACGACCGGCGGGACCCGCACCGCTTCGGTGAGCGCCGCCTGGAGCGGGAAGAACCGCCCGGCCGCGTCCCGCGCGTCCTCCATGCCGTCCGTGTGCAGCACGAGTCCCTCCCCAGGAAGGAGTGGTCCGCAGTGCAGTACGGAGAGGTCGGCGGGGAGCGGGAAGGGGCCGAGCGGGGGCAGCGGCTCCGCGTCGGTCACCGGCTCGGCGTGCCCGGTCAGGCGGTAGGGCCAGGGATGACCGCAGTTGAGCGCGGTCATCTCACCGTCGGGGTTGATCTGCATCAGGAGTACGGTCACGAACTCCTCGGCCACCGGACTGTCCGGGGCCGCGCCGCCGCTCGCCGGATGCTCGGCCCGCGAACGCTCCCGCAGGTGGCGCCCCAGGGCGCGCTCCAACTTCCTGAGCACGTGCGGCAGTTCCCGCTCCTCGTAGGCGGCCTCGCGGAAGCTGCCGAGCACGGCGGCGGCCGTACTGATGGCGGTCAGGCCGTGCCCGCGCACATCGCCCATGACGACGCGGACGCCGTGGTCGGTGGCCGCCACCTCGTACAGATCGCCGCCGACGGACGCGCCGTGCGAGGCGGAGATCCGCCCGGCCGCGACTGTGAGGCCCTCGACGCGCGGTGGCAGCGGGCGCAGCAAGGCGTTCTGCGCGGCCCCCGCGATCTCCCGGAGCTGGCGCAACTCCCGCAGCAGTGTGCCGCGCACGTGCAATATGAGCCCGGTGCCGACCGCGAAGAAGACCGCGCTGGTGACGATCCGCGCCTCGAGGCCGTCCTGCTGGGCGAGCGGACAGGCGAGTTTGTACGTGACGGCGGCCGCGCCCCACACCGTGGGAAGGCCGAGCGTGAGAGCGCGCCGGATCCGTGGCGGATCCACCCGGAGCGCCTTGGGACCGCCCCTCGCCCGGAGCAGCGCCCTGCGGGGAGCTCCAGCCCTGATACGGATCATGCCGACGGCCCCCCTAAGGCCCTGTTCAGCGTGCGGTACGCGCAGTCCGTACAGATCACGGCCGCTGCGGCCGGACTGATTCTGTCGACCGTATGAGCCGATCGGGCCAGAGAGGGCTTACTAGTCACTCAAACGAGTGAAGGGCGTACCCGGAGGTCCGGATACGCCCTTCTTTGCGCCCCTTGTGCGCCTGGCGGCGACTACAGGCTGTGACCTACGCTCCGCGCAGCACCGCGCCGGTCCGCTCGGCCGCCAGGGCGACGGCCGCGTCACGGGCCGCGGAGGCCTCGTCGACGGTCAGCGTGCGGTCGGCCGCGCGGAAGCGCAGCGCGTACGCCAGGGACTTCTTGCCCGCACCGATCTGCTCACCGGTGAAGACGTCGAACAGCCGGATGGACTCCAGGAGTTCACCCGCGCCCTCGCGCAGCACCTTCTCGACGTCCACGGCGGGGACGTCCCCGCCGACGACGAGCGCGACGTCCTGCGTGGCGACCGGGAAGGTGGAGATCTTCGGCCCCTGCGGGACACCCGCGCTCGCGTCCTCAAGACGGTCCAGGTCGAGCTCCATCGCGCAGGTGCGCGCGGGAAGACCGAGCGCCTTGACGACGCGCGGGTGCAGCTCGCCCGCGTGCCCGATGACCTGCTCCGCACCGTCGATCACGACGGCGAGCTCGGCGCACCGGCCCGGGTGCCACGGGCCGTACTGCCCCTGGCGCACGAGCAGTTCGGTGCCGGACTCGGCGGCCAGGGCGCGCGCGGCCTGGATCGCGTCGGCCCACTCGGACGGACGGCCCTTGCCCCACCAGCCGGCCTGCTCGCGGGCGCCCGCCAGGACGACGGCGGCATGCCGCGGCTGCACGGGCAGCGCCTCGGTCAGGGAGGCGATCTCCTCGGCCGTGGGACGCCGGTCGACGGGCAGCCGCACCGCGACACGGGCTTCGTCGCGCGGCTGGAAGACCAGCCCCGTCTCGAAGAGCGCCAGGTCGTGGCTGCCGCGGCCTTCGTTGCGGCGCAGCGCGCCGAGCAGGCCCGGCAGCAGCGTCGTACGAAGAGCGGGCTCCTCGTCGGAGAGCGGGTTGACCAGCTTGACGACCCGGCGCTTGGGGTCGCCGGGCTCAAGGCCGAGCTGGTCGAAGATCTGCTCGCCGATGAACGGGTAGGTCGGCGCCTCGACGAATCCGCTCCCGGCGAGCGCGCGGCCGATGCGGCGGTGCAGCCGCTGCCGGTCGGTCAGCCCGCGGCCCGCGGGGGGCTTGGGCAGCGTCGAGGGGAGGTTCTCGTACCCCTCAAGACGGATGACCTCTTCGGCGAGGTCGTTCGGCTCGGCGAGGTCGGGACGCCAGGAGGGCACGGTGACCGTCAGGGCGTCCTGGCCGTAGACGTCGCAGCCGACTTCCTGGAGGCGGCGCACGACGGTCTCGCGGCCGTAGGCCACACCGGCGACCTTGTCCGGGTGATCGGCGGGCATGCTGATCGTGTGGGGCGCGGAGGGCGCGATGACCTCGGTGACCCCGGGCTCGGCGGTGCCGGACGCGAGCGCGACCAGCAGATCCACCGTGCGCTGCGCGGCGGCGGAAGCCGCCAGCGGGTCGACGCCGCGCTCGAAGCGCTTGGCCGCCTCGGAGGGCAGCTTGTGGCGCCGGGCCGTGCGGGCGATGGAGATCGCGTCGAAGTGCGCGGCCTCGATGACCACGTCCGTGGTGCCCGCGGCCTCTGTTGGGGTCTCCCCTGCTCGAGCGAAGCCGAGAGCTTGGGGAAGATCCGCGATCTCGGTGTTCGCGCCGCCCATGACGCCCGCGAGGCCGATGGGGCCGCGGTCGTCGGTGATGACCAGGTCCTCGGCGTCCAGGACGCGCTTGGTGCCGTCGAGCGTCGTGAACTTCTCGCCCTGCTCGGCACGGCGGACACCGATGGCGCCCTCGATGCGGGAGCGGTCGTAGGCGTGCAGGGGCTGGCCGAGCTCCAGCATCACGTAGTTCGTGATGTCGACGGCGAGCGAGATCGGGCGCATGCCCGCCTTCTGCAGCCGGCGCTGGAGCCAGATCGGCGAGCGGGCCTCGGGACGCAGGCCGGTGACCGTGCGCGCGGTGAAGCGGTCGCAGCCCATCGGGTCGGAGACCTTGACCGGGTAGCCGGAGGCATTCGGCGCGGGCACGTCAAGGAGCGCCGGGTCGCGCAGCGGCAGGCCGTAGGCGATCGCGGTCTCACGGGCGACGCCGCGCATCGACAGGGCGTAGCCGCGGTCGGGCGTGACGGCGATGTCCAGGACCTCGTCGACCAGCTCGAGCAGCTTGATGGCGTCGGTGCCGGCCTCGTGCTCGGGCGGCAGGACGATGATGCCGCCACTGCCGTCGTCGCCCATGCCCAGCTCGTCGCCGGAGCAGATCATGCCGTGCGAGGTCTTGCCGTACGTCTTGCGCGCGGCGATCTTGAAGTCGCCGGGCAGGACGGCGCCGGGCAGCACGACGACGACCTTGTCGCCGACGGCGAAGTTGCGGGCGCCGCAGACGATCTCCTGCGGCTCGCCCGTCCCGTTGGCGGAGCCGACGTCGACGGTGCAGAAGCGGATGGGCTTCTTGAACTCCGTCAGCTCCTCGATGGTGAGGACCTTGCCGACGACGAGCGGGCCGCTGAGGCCCGCGCCGAGCTGCTCGACGGTCTCGACCTCGAGGCCGACGTCGACGAGCTTGGCCTGTACGTCACGGCCGGTCTCGGTGGCGGGGAGATCGACGTACTCCCGCAGCCAGGAAAGCGGGACCCGCATCAGATCTCCATCCCGAAGGGCCGGGTGAACCGGACGTCACCCTCGACCATGTCTCGCATGTCTTCGACGTTGTGGCGGAACATCAGCATCCGTTCGATGCCGAACCCGAAGGCGAATCCGCTGTACTTCTGGGGGTCGACGCCGCAGGCGGTGAGCACCTTCGGGTTGACCATGCCGCAGCCGCCCAGCTCGATCCAGCCCTCGCTGCCGCAGGTGCGGCAGGGGCGGTCGGGGTTGCCCACGGACTCGCCACGGCAGACGTAGCAGACCATGTCCATCTCGGCGGACGGCTCGGTGAACGGGAAGTAGTTCGGCCGCAGGCGCGTCTTCATGTCCGCGCCGAAGAGCGACTGGACCATGTGGTCAAGGGTGCCCTTGAGGTCGGCCATGGTCAGGCCCTCGTCCACGGCGAGCAGCTCGATCTGGTGGAAGACCGGGGTGTGCGTCGCGTCGAGCTCGTCCGTGCGGTACACACGGCCGGGGCAGACGATGTAGACGGGCGGCTCGCGGTCGAGCATCGCGCGGGCCTGCACGGGCGAGGTGTGCGTGCGCAGCACGACACCGGACTCGTCCCCGGCCGCGTCCTTGGCGCCGTTCGGGCCCTGGACGAAGAACGTGTCCTGCATCTGCCGGGCCGGGTGGTCCGGGGTGAAGTTCAGGGCGTCGAAGTTGAACCACTCCGCCTCGACCTCGGGGCCCTCCGCGATCTCGTAGCCCATGGCGACGAAGACGTCCGCGACGCGCTCCATAAACGTGGTCAGCGGGTGCCGGGCTCCGGCCGGGACGCGGTCGTACGGCAGCGTGACGTCCACTGCCTCCTCGACCAGCACCCGGGTGTCGCGCTCGGCCTCGAGCTCGCTCTGCCGGGCGGCGAGCGCCTTGCTGACCGCGCCGCGCGCCATGCCGACGCGCTTGCCCGCCTCGGCCTTGGCCTGCGGGGGCAGCGCGCCGATCTCGCGGTTGGCCAGGGCCAGCGGCGAGGTGCCGCCGGTGTGCGCGACCTTGGCCTCCTGAAGCTGTTCGAGGTCGCCCGCGGCGGCGAAGGCGGCGAGCGCCTCGTCCCGCATGCGCTCGATCTCTTCAGGTTTCAGTGCCTCGACCTCAACAGGGTCGTACGACTTGTTCGGTGCCGACATCTCTTCCCGTGCTTCCGGTTGGCTGGTGATGGTCCCCGTCTACGACTCGGAGACGAATCGTCCACATAGGGGGACGCAAACGTGCCAAGGATCGAGTCTAACGGGGGTGGCGCAGGTGAATGAGCCCGCGGGCGGTGCTCGGGCGGATCAGAGGAGATACGCCGGAGTGCTCACGGGCAACGTAAATCGGAACTGGGCGCCGCCGCCGGGCGCGCGGCCGACGGTGATCGTCCCGCCGTGCGCCTCCACGATGCCCTTCACGATGTACAAGCCGAGTCCCGTCCCGCCGCGCTTGCTGCCCCGCCAGAAGCGGGTGAAGACGCGGCCCATCGATTCTTCCGGAATGCCGGACCCCTCGTCGCTGACGGTCACGGCCGTCTCGGCCCCGCCCTGCTCACGCGGGGACGAGGAGGGTGCCACGTCGATGGTGACGGTTCCTTCGCCGTGCCGCACGGCATTTTCCAGCAGGTTGCTGAGCACCTGGTCGATCTTGTCGGGGTCGGCCCAGCAGTCGGGCAGCGGCTGCTCGATCCGGACGAGGAAGCGGTCCGCGTCCTGGCCGGAGGCGACGTGCGCCTGGATGTGGCGGCCGACGGCGGCACCTACGTCGACGGGCTGGCGGCGCAGTTCGAGGCGGCCCGAGTCGATCCGTGAGATGTCCAGGAGCTCGGCGATGAGCCGCGTGACGCGGTTGGCGTCGGCGTCCACCGTCTCCAGCATCAGTTTCTTCTGGTCGTCGGTGAAGCGCTCCCACTTGGCGAGCAGCGTCGCCGTGAAGCCCTTCACGGAGGTGAGGGGCGAGCGGAGCTCGTGGGCGACGGTGGCGATCAGCTCGGCGTGGCTGCGCTCGGTGCGGCGGCGGGCCTCGGTGTCGCGGATGGAGATGACGACGCGGCGGACGGGTCCGGTGGGCGCGGTGCGCACATAGCGCGCGCAGACCAGGACCTCTCGCCCGCCGGGGAGCAGCAGATTGCGCTCGGGCTGGGCGAAGCGGGTGGCGAGGCCGCCGTACGGATCGGTCAGCTGCCACCAGCGGCGGCCTTCGAGGTCCTCTAACGGAAGGGCGCGTTCCAGCGGCGCGCCCAGGGCGTCGGACGCGGCCACCGCGGTGATGCGTACGGCCGCGGTGTTGAAGCAGATGACGTGGCCCGTCTCGTCCGCGACGACGAGTCCGTCGGGAAGGTCGTCCGGGTCGACACCGAGCCCGCCGAGGTCACCGAGGGCGCCGTCGTCCGCGCGACTGGACAGGATGTCCTGTACTCCCGGTGATCCGCTCGTGCCGATGCTCATTCCCCTACCCCACCTCTCGGACCGGCGCAGGAGGCCTCCGAGCCCGCCACCCTACTAGCTGGGAGTCACGGAACGGCACCCTCCAGCCGCACGCTGTGCACGGGCGGAGGCATAGAGGCACACGGCCGCCGCCGTCGCGAGGTTGAGGCTTTCGGCTCTGCCGTGGATCGGAACGCGCACCACGGCGTCGGCGAGTGCGCGGGTCTCCTCCGGGAGCCCCCAGGCCTCGTTGCCGAAGACCCAGGCGGAAGGGGTGCCCATGGTGCCCTTGTCGAGCTCGTCGTCGAGGTCGTCCTCGCCCGCTCCGTCGGCCGCGAGGATGCGCACGCCCGCGTCCTTCAGCCCCTGGACGGCCCGCTCGACGGGTACGCCGACGGCGACGGGCAGATGGAACAGCGAACCGACCGATGCGCGCACGCACTTGGGGTTGTAGAGATCCACGGAGGCGTCCGTCAGGACGACGGCGTCGGCCCCCGCCGCGTCGGCGCAGCGCAGCACGGTGCCCGCGTTCCCGGGGTCACGGACGTGCGCGAGCACGGCGACCAGCTTGGGTTTGGCGGCGAGGATGCCGTCGAAGGAGGTGTCGATGAACCGGCAGACGCCGACGAGCCCCTGCGGTGTCACGGTCGTCGAGATGTCGGCGATGACGTCCTCGTCCGCCAGGTGAAGCCGGGCGCCCGCGGCACGGGCCTCGCCGACGATGTCGGCGTAGCGGTCGGCGGCCTCGACGGTGGCGAACAGCTCGACGAGCGTGGCCTTGTCCGTGGCGGCCGCGGCCGCCTCCCGCACGGCCTGCGGCCCCTCGGCCAGGAACAGCCGCTCCTTCCCCCGGAAGTTCCGCTTGCCCAGGCGCCGGGCGGCACTGACGCGGGACGACTTGGGGGAGATCAACTCGGGGCTGGCAACCATGAAACTCACCTCGGGAAGAGCGCCCCGTAAGGGGCGCGGGGAACTGCGCGATCAGCCGAGTACAACCCGCGGGCGAAGGCAGATGCGGGGCCGGACGCACGCGAACCCGCAGGCCAGAAGGCCTGCGGGTCCACATGTCACGCTAAGTGCAGCGCAGCGTCAGGCAGCCTTGGGGGCGTTGACGTCGCTCGGCAGAGCCTTCTGCGCGACCTCGACGAGCGCGGCGAACGCGTTCGGGTCGTTGACGGCCAGCTCCGCGAGGATCTTGCGGTCCACCTCGATGTTGGCGGCGTTCAGACCCTGGATGAGGCGGTTGTACGTCATGCCGTTCTCGCGGGCAGCGGCGTTGATGCGCTGGATCCACAGCCGACGGAAGTCGCCCTTGCGCTTCTTGCGGTCGTTGTAGTTGTAGACCAGGGAGTGGGTGACCTGCTCCTTGGCCTTGCGGTACAGGCGCGAGCGCTGGCCGCGGTAACCCTTGGCAGCCTCGAGGATCGCCCGACGCTTCTTGTGGGCATTGACTGCCCGCTTGACGCGTGCCACTTGTTAACTCCTTGTAGCGGGGCCGTGGTTGGACTCACACGACCCGGTTTCGATTGGGTCCCGGTCAAAGCTCAGGCGCGGTGGGCGCCTGAACTCACTTGCCGAGAAGCTTCTTGATCTTCTTGGCGTCGCCCGGGGCCATCTCGGCGTTGCCACTGAGGCGACGCGTCAGACGGGACGACTTGTGCTCGAGCAGGTGGCGCTTGCCGGCGCGCTCACGGAGCACCTTGCCGGAGCCGGTGATCTTGAAGCGCTTGCTGGCACCGCTGTGCGTCTTGTTCTTCGGCATAGCGCCGTTCTCTCCTCGTCAGTGGCACTCGGATGCCCGGTCGTGAAACCGGGCATCCGGGAACCGTACGTATCAGTTGGCGATCCCCGGACTTTCGTCCCGAGATCAGGCCTCGGCAGGAGCCTCGGCCGGGGCCTCGGCGGGAGCTTCGGCGACCGACTCGGCAGGAGCCTCGTCGAGCTCCTCGTCGTCCGCGACGGCGTTCTGCGAGCGGCCCGGGTTGGCCTTCGCGTCCGCCTTGCGGACTGCCTGGGCCTCGCGGGCCTCGGCCATGGCTTCGGTCTTCTTCTTGTGCGGACCGAGGACCATGATCATGTTTCGGCCGTCCTGCTTCGGGTTCGACTCGATGAACCCGAGGTCTTCGACGTCGTTCGCGAGACGCTGAAGCAGTCGGTAGCCGAGCTCCGGCCTGGACTGCTCGCGACCACGGAACATGATCGTGATCTTGACCTTGTCGCCCTGCTTGAGGAACCGGACGACGTGACCCTTCTTGGTGTCATAGTCGTGCGGGTCGATCTTCGGCCGGAGCTTCATCTCCTTGATGACCGTGTGCGCCTGGTTCTTGCGCGCCTCACGGGCCTTCATGGCCGACTCGTACTTGAACTTCCCGTAGTCCATGAGCTTGCACACGGGCGGACGGGCTGTCGCCGCCACCTCGACCAGGTCGAGGTCGTACTCCTGTGCAAGCTCCAGGGCCTTGGCAAGCGGAACAATCCCGACCTGCTCGCCGCTCGGGCCGACAAGTCGCACCTCGGGAACGCGAATCCGGTCGTTGATGCGGGGCTCGGCGCTGATGGATCCTCCTCGGTAGCACCACGCGGCGGTCTGGCGGACAGCCGCGTTACGTCTGTTGTAGCGACCAACCGAGTGAGAACATAAAAAATGCCCCAACCGATCACAGGAAGGGGCTCCATTACTACCGGAGCACCTCCGCGGTGATCGCGGGGCGCAGCTCGGGCCTGCCGTAGTCTCGAAGACTTCGGCTGCCTGACCGGTGACCCGTCGCTCCAAGGAGCGACTAGGTGGGAAGCGGAGCCTCCACTTGTGGGCCGGATCTCTGCGTGGCACGCGAGCGTCCGGCCGGTCGTTACACAAGGTTAGCAGCTCCACGGGGGTGGGGCTAACCCAACGGCGTCCGTGGCCGCGCACGGACGCCCGCGGCTTACTCCGTCCGGGGCTCCGCTTATCGTGTGGACATGAGCGACGCGACCCCCACCCCCGAGTCCGCCACCGGTGACTCCCCCGATTTCGACACCCTGACCCGTGACATCGCGGACGTCCCCGCGGTCGAGGTGATCACCACGGTCGCCGTCCACCTGATGAGCGCCGCGGCCGTGAACCTCGGCCTCGCCGAGGGCGGCGAGGGCCACAAGGACCTCGACGAGGCCCGCAAGCTGATCCACTCGCTCGCCGGTCTGATGGACGCGAGCGCCACGGAGATCTCCTCGTTCCACGCGGCACCGCTGCGCGACGGCCTGAAGTCGCTCCAGCTGGCCTTCCGCGAGGCGTCCACCGTGCCGGACGAGCCGGGTCAGGGTCCGGGCGAGAAGTACACGGGCCCGGTCTTCGGCTGATTCCTTCCCGTACGGGGCTGAGGGATCAGCCTTCTCGTACGTACAGGGGCTCGCCCGGTGGCGTCGCCTCGGCAGGCAGCAGTGCCAGGTCGAGGCCGCTCACCAGGCGGGCCCTCAGTGTTTCGTCGGCCGCGATGTGCCCGGCGACGCGCTGGGCGGCTTCGGCCGGGTCCGCCCCGGGGGCGAGGACGAGCGCGAGGGTGCCGTCCGCGGTGCCCGCGCCCAGGTAGGCGCGCAGGACGGCGGGCTCGGCGGCGACTGCCGCGCGCACGGCGGCCGTGACGGCGGGGTCGGCGAGCGGGTCCCTGGTGTGGCGGCCTTCGGAGAGGGCGATCAGGGCGGGGCGGTTGATCTCGTAGGCAACGGGTCCCGCGAGGTCGAGCACGATCGTGTCGGCCTGCTCGTGGGCCGCGGCCTGGAGCGCCTGGTGCAGGGGGACGGCGACGGGCCGGGCCTCGGGGTCCCACAGGGCGAGGGCCCGGGTCGAGGTGAACGCGGGCAGTGCCTTGCGGTCGCCCGCCTTGAGGGTGGGCACGGCCATGTCGCTGGTCTTCTCGCGGCGAAGCCCGTTCTCGTCCTCCTCCACCTCGCCGAGTACGGCGACCACGGGGACGAGCAGCCGGGCGCCGGTGAGCGCTTCCAGGACGGGGCCGTGGGCCGTGCGGTCGGCGGACCAGGCCGTCAGGGCCGCGGTGAGCCTGGGGTCGGCGGACCCGTCGTCGTCGGAGAAGCCGGGGTCCGGGATGTTCTTGTTCGCCACGGCTCCGACCCTATCGACCGGGGTCCGGGACCTGGCGGGCGGTGCCGGGGCGGGCTCCACGCCGGCCGCGCCAGAGGTGGACCGCCGCTGCCAGGAGGGCCACGCCGAGGCCGCCCGCGACCGGGCCCACCCACCCGGCGGGGCCGCCGTCGCCCGCGTCCTCGTCGGGCCCCGGGCCGAAGTACTTCTTCCCGTACGCCGTGGAGCTCAGCTCCTGCGGCTTCTTCTTGCCGCCCTCGGCGATCGCTGCCGCCGGGTCGATGAAGCCGAAGCCGTGCGAGTCGTCGCGGCCCCCGCTGGGGACGTCACGGGCGGTGTCCTCCAGGAGCTGCTTGATCTGGACCGGGGTCAGGCCGGGGTGAGCGGCGCGGATCAGGGCGACGGCGCCGGAGACGAACGCGGAGGCCGCGCTGGTGCCCCAGCCTTCGTAGTACTCGCGGTCGGGGTCGGCGATGACGATCTTCTTGCCGGGGGCGCTGACGGTGGCGTACCAGCGGCGGGTGGAGAAGGAGGCGCGGTCGCCGTACTTGTCGACGGCGGTGGCGGCGATGACTCCGGGGTAGGCCGCGGGGTACGAGATGTGGTCGCCGCGCTCGCCGCCGTTGCCCGCCGACGCGACGACGACGGAGCCCTTCTTCAGGGCGTACTGGACGGCGGCGTCCTCGGCGGGTTCGGGGTGGGCGGACTTGGAGTCGTCGCCGAGGGAGAGGTTGATGACGTCGGCGCCGTGGTCGGCGGCCCAGCGGATGCCGTCCGCGAGCGCGTTGCCCCGGGTGTTGCGGGCCTTCGCGCGGTCCGGGTCGCCGTCCTCCAGGATCACGCGGATCGGCAGGATCTTCGCCTCCGGGGCGATGCCGATGACGCCGTCGCCGTTGCCCGCGCCGTGTCCGTGGCCCGCGATGATGCCGGCCATGGCGGTGCCGTGCCGGGCCCAGGGGCGGTCGCCCTTCTTCGCCCCGAAGCCGACCATGTCCTTGCCGCCGAGGACGCTGCCGGTCAGGTCGGGGTGGTCGCGGTCTATGCCGGTGTCCAGGACGGCGACGGTGATGCCCTTGCCCTTGGTGGTCTGCCAGGCCTGGCCGGTGTGCATGGCGTCCAGGGCCCACTGCTGTGCGCGTATGCCGTCGTCGGCGTGCGCGGTGGCGGGCAGCAGGGCGAGCGAGGCGGCGAGGGCGGCGGCGGCCGTCCGGCGGATTCTCATGAGGACTTCTCCGTGGCCGCGAGGGTTTTGCGCAGGCGCCGCTCGACGCGGTCGGCGATGCCCTTCGCCTCGTTGCCGAGGCCCGCCTGGGCGGGGGCGGTGGTGTCGGACGACTTCATGGCCTCGTCGGCGGGCTCCGGTTCGGTGACCGCGCGGCCGTCGGCGAAACCGGAGACGGCGAAGGCGACCACGGGGGCGTCCGGCAGTACGGACACGGTCCAGGAGGCCCGCTGGGCGTCGCCGAAGTCGGCGGCCGGGGTGCCCTTGGCCGCGTACGGGCGTGGCATCAGGTCGGGGCGCCGGTCGAGGCCTTCCTCGGTGAAGCGGGTGCGCAGGGAGCGCATCGCCTCGGCGTCGGCCTTGGTGAACAGCAGGCCCACGGTGGTGACATGGCTGCGGGTCGCGTCCGTGTACGTGGCGCGGAGCAGCCGCAGGCAGCCCGCCGGGGCGAGTGCCTTGCGCAGGAGGGGGTCGAAGGCGTCCTTGCAGGTGCTGTCGGGGGCGACGGCGACGCGGGTCCAGGCGCGGTCGGCGCCGCCGGGTCCGGCGCCCTCCCCCTTGATCGTGGCCGGGAAGAGCTGGTCGACGGGCACGCTGTGCCAGAGCTCGCCCGCCACGGCGTACGCGTTGCGCGTGGCGCTCACCCCTTCGGTGCCCCCGGTCAGCAAACTCCCGGTGGCCGCGCCCCCGATGAGCCCGAGGCCGAGCACGACACAGGCCGCGGCGGCGGTCACGCGGGGCTGCGCCCAGGTGCGGACGGGCCGCAGCCGCGTGGTGCTGTCGTCGTAGAGCGCGGGCCGCGCGAACGCCACGAAGGGCCGCCCGGCTCCGGGCCCCGGCGTCAGGTCGACGGCGCCGACCGCGCGGCGGGCGGCGGTGGTCCGGGGTGAGGCGGTGGGCTTGGGTATGACCTTGTCCGTGGGTTCGGCGGGGGCGGACGCAGACGTGGATGCGGACGCGGACCAAGGCGGCGGCGCGAGCCCGGGAAGCGGCGCCGGGTCCGCCTCGGTCGCGGCTGCCGGGCCCGGGGGCGGCGGCGTCACGGGCATCGGGGGAAGCAGCCGAAACTCCGCTCCGCCCGGCGCGCTCTCCACGTCCGGCACATCGCCCCTAGACGGCGCTGCCGTAGAGGGGCCCGGATCGGCCACCGGCGGCGGCGTATCGGGAAATCGCGCCGAAGCGGGTGGCGGCGGCGGAGACTGCGAAGCGTCGGCATCATCGTCCAAGGACACCGCGGGCCGCGGCAACCGCACCCGGTCGAACGGCGCCAACAGGTCCCCGAGCACGGAGTCCTGGGGCGCGGGGTCGGCCTCCGATGACGGCGACGAGAGCTGCGCGCCATCCCCCGGATTGGGGTGAGCCGCGGTCCGCCGCAGCGCGGTGAGCGGGCTGCCGGTCGGATACGCCGGGGCATCGGGGCCAGGGGCCTGGGGCGCGGAGTCGCCCGCCGGTGGAGGCGGGAAGTGCTCGCCGCCCGCCGGGGCCGAGTGAGCGGCAGTCCGCCGCAGCGCGGCCAGCGGGCTGCCGGTCGAGTGCTCCGGGGCCACGGGGTCAGGGGCCTGGGGCGCGGGGTCGCCCGTCGGTGGAGGCGGGAAGTCTTCGCCACCCGCCGGATCCGAATGAGCCGCAGTCCGCCGCAGCGCGGCCAGCGGGCTGCCGGTCGAGTACTCCGGGGCCACGGGGCCGGGGGCCTGGGGCGCGGGGTCGGCCGTCGGTGGGGGCGGGAAGTGCTCGTCGCCCGCCGGGGGCGAGTGGGCCGCGGTGCGCCGCAGCGCGGCCAGTGGGGTGCTGGCCGGGGTCACGGGGTCAGCGGCCTCGGACGCAGCGACGGCGTCCGGGAAGTTTGTGGGCGGGCCCGGGGGCGGAGGTGGAGCCGTGGGACGTGGCGGGACGGGAGCCCGTCGCGCTTCCGTGCTCATGCACCCCCCGTTTCCTCGCTCTTCTGCGCGTAACTCTAAGGGCAGATTCCGGTCGCGAGGGAACCAGTCCGCACCCCCGGGCGATCTGCCCGGATCATCCCCCTACCCTCGGGTAATCCCGTCTGGCAGGCTTCGGCCATGACCTCCCGTGCAGCAGACCGGGCCCGCTACGACCGGGCCACCGCACACCTCGACGCCCCCGTCGCGATCGTCGATCTGGAGGCTTTCGACGCCAACGCCGACGACCTCGTGCGCCGGGCCGGCGGTAAGCCGATCCGGGTCGCGAGCAAGTCCGTACGCTGCCGCGCGCTGCTCGAACGCGTCCTGGCGCGCGACGGCTTCGCCGGGATCATGTCCTACACGCTCGCCGAGTCCCTGTGGCTCGCGCGCTCCGGCTTCGACGACATCCTGCTCGCCTACCCCTCCGCGGACCGCTCCGCCTTCGCCGAGCTGACCGCCGACCCGAAGCTCGCGTCGTCGGTGACCGTGATGATCGACGACCCCGCGCAGCTGCGCCTCATCGACGAGGCCAGGGACGGCGGGCGCGAAGAGGTGCGGGTCTGCCTGGAGTTGGACACCGCCTACAAGGTCCTCGGGGGACGGGTGCGGATCGGGGCGTTGCGCTCGCCCCTGCACTCCCCCGTCCAAGTCGCCGCGCTCGCCCGCGCCGTGACCCGGCGTCCCGGATTCCGGCTCGTGGGCGTGATGGCGTACGAAGGGCACGTGGCGGGGGTCGGTGACGCGGTCGAGGGGCGTCCCGCGCGCTCCCGGGCCATTCGGCTCATGCAGAGCGCCGCCCGCAAGGAGCTCGCCGCCCGGCGGGCGGAGACCATCCGCGCGGTGCGGGCGGTCGCCCCGGACCTGGAGTTCGTCAACGGCGGCGGCACCGGCAGCGTGCAGCACACCGCGGCCGAGCGGGCCGTGACCGAGATCGCCGCCGGGTCGGGTCTCTACGTACCGCGCCTCTTCGACAACTACACGTCGTTCAGCGGGCGTCCGGCCGCACTCTTCGCCCAGCCCGTCGTGCGCCGCCCCGGTGTCGGCACCGTGACCGTGCTCGGCGGCGGCTACCCCGCGTCGGGCGCCGCGGGAGCCGACCGCTCCCCCGTGCCCTACCTCCCCGAGGGGCTGCGCTACGACCCGCAGGAAGGCGCGGGCGAGGTGCAGACGCCGCTGCTCGGCGCGCCCGCCGACGATCTGCTGATCGGCGACAAGGTGTGGTTCCGGCACGCCAAGGCCGGCGAGATGTGCGAGCGGTTCGACGCGCTCCGGCTCGTCGAGGGCGACCGCGTGACGGCCACCGTCCCCACGTACCGGGGAGAAGGCCACACCTTCCTCTGAGAAACCGTCAGGGCGTCGCGTGAGAAACCGTCAGGGCGTCGCGCCCACGCTGTTGCCCACGCCGCCGCTCGTCCCGCCGCCCCCTCGGACCGGACGGATCCCCTTGGTGATCTTGTCCATGTCGGAGAGGGGCGGCACGCCCTCGCCGGTCCGCGCGTCGATCGCGAAGCGGACGATGACCATGGCCTCGGAGCCCTGGCTCGAGGGGAACACGAGCGACTGGACGTACCCGCCGGGGCCGGTCTTCGTGTGGACCCGCCAGCGCACGAGGTAGCCGGAGCGGCCCGCCACCGCCACGGACCCCTCCTTGATCTTCTGGTGGCTCGCGATGCCGTCGAAGGGCTGCCTGCCGATCGCGTCCTCGTCGTACGCCCGGTCCGCCGCCTCCTTGATGTCCCCCAGGGCCAGCACCTTGGGCGAGCGTTCGTCGGTCGCCGTCGCCGTGCGCGAGTACACCGTGCCGTAGCGGCAGAAGCTGCCCTCGCCGGGGCAGTCGTAGGTGTCCGGGGTCTCGACGGTCGGGTCGCTGCCGACGCTGTTCCCGGCCTTCTCCCAGCCGTCGACGACGGGGATGGTGATGCCGTTGAGCGGGTCGACGAGGGTGGAGGGGTCGGGGTCCGGCGCCGACGTGGTGGGCTCCGGCGAGGTCGGCGTGGGGCTGTCCACCGGCTCCGACGTGGTCGGCGCGGGCGGGCCCGCCTGCGGGTCGGTGTCGTCCTCGCCGAGGAGCACCACGCCCGTGACGATCGAAGCGACCAGGACGACCCCGGCGGTGGCCAGCGCCACCACCTTGGCCCGGCTTCCGCTTCCCCCGGACGCCCCGGGCAGCGGCTGGACCTGGGTCTGCGCCAGCGGCGGGCCGAACCCGGGCTGCGCCGGGCCCACCTGAGGGACCTCCGGCGCACGGCGGTGCTCGGTCCACGCCGACCCGTCCCACCAGCGCTCTGTGGGCTGGGCGGGCCGGGCCGACGGGTCCGGGTACCAGCCGGGAGGGGGCGACATGCTCATCCCGGCACTCTAGGACGTGCTCCGAAGATCGGAACAGTCAGAGCCGTCAGAGCAGTCAGAATCCTCAGAGCAGTCAGAACTGTCAGAACTGTCAGAACTGTCAGAACTGTCAGAACACAGAGTCCGCCTGATCCGGCACCACCGAGCCGTCCTCGCGCAGGACGGGTCCCTTGCTGCCGTCCGGTTCGTTGTAGGCGGACGTCGAGCACGGGTAGAGGTCCGGCTTCTGCTTCATGGGCTCGATGAACATGGGGTTCACGACCCAGCGGCCGTCCGCGTTGTCGTAGCCGCGGCACATGACCTCGTTCTTGTTCCGGTTCAGGACGAGGTGCGCGCCCGTGGCGTCGCCGACGAACGTCACGTCCGTGTCGGCGTCACCGCCGCCCAGCGCGATGCGGTGGGACGGGTCCTGCTTGTCCCAGGCCGACTTGCCCTTGACGCCGTAGATCTCCTGGTTGATCCAGCAGCGCTTGCCGTCGATGTACGGGATGGCCTCGCCCTTGTTCACGGGGACGTTGCCACAGCCCTGGTTCCAGGTGGTGATCCGGCCCTTGCGGTCCAGGACGGAGCGGATGGCGATGGTGTGCTTGCGGTCGATGCCGACGCCCTTGGACCAGACCTCGGTCACCGGTTCCGAGCCCGCCGAGACGATGTAGACGTCGAACCCGGCCTTCTTGAGCGTGCGGATGAGGTCGCGCTGCTGGTCGTAGTAGCGCGCGTAGCCGGGGATCTCGTGCGTGCCGACGGTCTGGGTGGCGCCGACGGGGGCGGCGAGCACCTGCCTCCGGGCCTTGGCCGCGTACGACTCCAGTTCGGGCACGGTGTGCCCGGCGAAGAGCTGGGGCACCCAGGCGTACTGCGGGACGGTGTGCCGATGGTCCCACTGACCCGCGAAGGCGGCGGCGCCGCTCATCGTCTTGCCGTCCTCGCGGACCTCGAAGATCTCGTCGGCGCAGTCGGTGTCGGTGGAGGTGGGCAGCGGCTTGCCGACCGGCACCTTCGTGCCGCAGGCCTTGGTGAGCGCCTTGTCGGCCGCGTCCGTCATCCACTTGCTGGTGGACTTCCAGGTGGCGGGGCGCAGGATCTTGTCGTGGTGCAGGGACCAGGCGATCGTCGCGTCGGTGATGTCGTTCTTGACGACGGTGTTGTCCCAGTCGAAGGCGGCGACGGGACGCTTCTGGTCGTGGCCGCGGTGGGAGCCGCAGCGTCCGCGGTCGTCGATCATCTGCTGGAGCCGGTCACGGTTGTCGCCGTACCAGGTCAGTTTCTTGGACAGCTGCGGGCAGTGGGCCTTCGCAGCGGGGGAGTTCGCGGGCGTGGCGGCGGCCGCGGGGAGCGTCGCAGGCACGGCCGCCAGAGTGGCGACCGTGGCCAGCGTCAACGCCAAGGCATGTCTGTTACGCATGCGCATGGACCGTACATCAATCTCGGGGCCGGGTCAGGACCCGTGCACCGTGTCCTTCTGGTCGGGGATCACGGACCCGTCGGCGCGGCGCACGGGGCCTGCTTCGCCGTCCCGTTCGGTGTAACCGGTGCTGGCGCACGGGTACGGCTTCGCCAGCTTGCCCTTGGGCTCGATGAACATGGGGTTCACCAGCCAGCGGCCGTCACCGTTGTCGTACGCGCGGCACATCAGCTCGTTCTTGTTGCGGTTCAGGACGAGCCGCAGGGCCGTGGCATCGCGCAGGAAGCTGATGTCGGTGTCGGAGTCACCGGCCGCGAACACCTGGCGCCTGTGTGCCGGCTGGACCTTCTCGGCGGCGGCGCCCTTCACCCCGTAGATCTCCTGGTTGATCCAGCAGCGCTTGCCGTCGATGTACGTGATCATCGAGTCGTCGCCGTCCTTGACGGAGCCGCAGCCCGCCAGACGGGCCGTCAGCTTGCCGTGCGCGGTGACGTTGCGGATGCCGATGGTGTGCCGTGCGTCGACGCCGACGCTCTTCGCCCACACCTCGGCGACCGGCTCGGGCGACGCGGAGACCACGTAGACGTCGAATCCGGCCTTCTTCAGCGTGCGGATGAGGTCGCGCTGCTGGTCGTAGTAGCGGGCCCAGCCGGTGAAATCGCCGGTGCCGACGCGCTGTTCGGTGCCGACGGGGGCGGCGAGGTTCTGCTTGCGGGCCGCGGCGGCGAAGTCCTTGACCTGGTGGGTGGACCAGCCGCGGGTGAGCTGGGCGAGCCAGGCGTACTGGGGTTCCATGCGGCGGTGGTCGTAGCCGGCGAAGGCCGCGTTGCCGCCGGTGGTGGCGCCCTCGCTGTAGACGGCGGCGATCTCGTCGGCGCAGCCGGTGTCGCGGCGCGTGGGGAGGGTGGCTCCGGTGGCGGGGCAGGCCTTGGCGAGGGCCTTGGCCGCCGGGTCGGTGAGATAGCGGCTCGTGGTGTGCCAGTCCGCGTTCTTCGGCGTACGTATCTTGCTGTTGCGCAGGAGCCAGAACATGGTGGCGTCACCGACGTCGTTCTTGATGACGGTGTTGTCCCAGTCGAAGGTGGCGACGGGCTTGGCCCCGCCCCTGTCCGCGCCCTTGTGCCCGCCGTCGCCGCAGCGCCCGTACGTGTCGATCATCTTCTGGAGTCTGGCCCGGTTGTCGCCGTACCAGCCGGGCGAGACGGTGAGCGTGGGGCATTTCCCGGCCGTGGAGCGGGCCGTCCGAGGGGGCTGGGTGGCCTCCGCGGTCGCCTGGACGGTGATGAGACCGGTGGTGGCGACGGCGAGGACGGCTGCGGCCGCGGCGCAGCGGCGCTTGAGGTTCATGAACACACTCCTGTGTCTACGCAGGACAGCCGGGCGTCGTGCGACGCCCGGCTGTCGGGAGGGTTGCTGCGGGGTGAACTACACGGAGGTCGGCTACACGGGCGTGACGTACGCGCCCGAGATGCCGCCGTCGACCAGGAAGTCGGTGGCGTTCACGAAGGAGGAGTCGTCGCTGGCGAGGAAGGCCACGGCGGCGGCGAGCTCGTCGGCCTCTGCGAAGCGGCCCACGGGGATGTGGACGAGGCGGCGGGCCGCCCGCTCCGGGTCCTTGGCGAAGAGCTCCTGGAGGAGCGGGGTGTTGACCGGGCCGGGGCACAGGGCGTTCACGCGGATGCCCTCGCGGGCGAACTGCACGCCCAGCTCGCGGGACATCGCGAGGACGCCGCCCTTGGACGCGGTGTACGAGATCTGGGAGGTCGCCGCGCCCATCCTCGCGACGAACGACGCGGTGTTGATGATCGAGCCCTTGCCCTGGCGCCGCATGTAGGGAATGGCAGCCTTGCAGCACAGGAAGACGGAGGTGAGGTTGACCTCCTGGACGCGCTTCCAGGCCTCCAGGCCCGTGTCCAGGATGGAGTCGTCGTCGGGCGGCGAGATGCCCGCGTTGTTGAAGGCGATGTCGACCGAGCCGTAGGTGTCGTAGGCGGTCTTGAAGAGCGCCTCGACCTGCTCGGCGTCGGTGACGTCGACCTTGACGAAGGTCCCGCCCACCTCGTCGGCCGCGGCCTTGCCCGCGGTCTCGTCGATGTCGCCGCAGACGACGTGCGCGCCCTCGGACGCGAGGCGGCGCGCGGTGGCGAGGCCGATGCCGCTTCCCGCGCCGGTGACGACGGCGGTGCGGCCGACCAGGCGGCGGCAGATGTTCTCTGTCATGGGGGTTCAGGCCTCCGTGCTGATGAAGACGTTCTTGGTTTCCGTGAAGGCGGCGAGCGCGTCCGGGCCGAGCTCACGGCCGAGTCCGGACTGCTTGTAACCCCCGAACGGGGTCCAATAGCGCACGCTGGAGTGCGAGTTGACGGACAGGTTCCCGGCCTGGACGGCCTGGGAGACCCGCAGCGCCCTGCTGACGTCCCGCGTCCAGATGGAGCCGGACAGGCCGTACTCGGTCGCGTTGGCGAGGCGGATCGCGTCGGCCTCGTCGTCGAAGGGGATGACGACGGCGACCGGGCCGAAGACCTCCTCCGTCGCCACCGGCGACGCGGCGTCGACGTCGGTGAGGAGCGTCGGCGGGAACCAGAAGCCGGAGCCTTCGGGGGCCGTTCCGTGGATCCCCGCGCCGGCCGGAACGTACGAACGCACGCGCTCCAGCTGGGACTTGGAGATCAGCGGGCCCATCTGCGTCTTCTCGTCGGCCGGGTCGCCGACGACGACGGACTCGACGGCCGGGCCGACGATCTCCAGGAAGCGGTCGTACACCGATCGCTGGACGAGGACGCGGGTGCGGGCGCAGCAGTCCTGGCCGGAGTTGTCGAGATACGACATGGGGGTGGCGAGGGCGGCCGCTTCCACGTCCGCGTCGGCGAAGACGATGTTCGGGCTCTTGCCGCCGAGTTCGAGGGTCAGACGCTTCACCCGGTCGGCGCACTTGGCCATGATCTGCTTGCCGACGCGGGTGGATCCGGTGAACACGATCTTGGCGACGCCGGGGTGCTCGACCAGGGCGTTGCCCGCGACGTCACCGGCGCCGGGCAGGACCTGGAAGAGGCCTTCGGGGAGGCCTGCCTGAAGGGCGAGTTCGGCCAGGCGCAGCGCGGTGAGCGGGGTCGTCTCGGCGGGCTTGAGGATGACCGCGTTGCCTGCCGCGAGCGCCGGGGCGGTGCCCCAGGCGGCGATCGGCATCGGGAAGTTCCAGGGAGCGATGACGCCGACGACCCCGAGGGGTTCGAGGATCGTGACGTTCAGGCCCCCGGCCACCGGGATCTGACGGCCGCTCAGCCGCTCCACTCCCCCGGCCGCGAAGTCCAGGAGGTCGCGGACGTTGCCCGCCTCCCAGCGTGCGTTGCCGATGACGTGACCGGCTTCGCGGACCTCCAGCCGGGCGAGCTCTTCCAGGTGTTCGTCGACGGCCACCGCGAAGCGGCGGAGCAGGCGGGCGCGGTCGGCGGGGGCGAGGGCGGACCACTTCGCCTGGGCCGCGCCGGCACGGACGACGGCGGCGTCGACGTCCTGTGCGGTGGCGGCGGGGACGGTCGCGACGACCTCTTCGGTCGCCGGGTTCAGTACCTCGAGCACGTGCTTCCTCACATACGTTCGAAGGAGCGGCGGAGCTCCCAGTCGGTCACCGCGGATTCGAAGGCGTCCAGTTCGACCCGGGCCATGTTGCTGTAGTGCGCGACCACCTCGTCGCCGAAGGCCGCCTTGGCGATGGCGCTGTTCTCCCAGAGCTCGGCGGCTTCGCGCAGGGTGGTGGGCACGTGCGCGTAGTCACCTGTGTAGGCGTTGCCCGTGCACTCCTCGGGCAGTTCGAGCTTCTGCTCTATGCCGTGCAGCCCCGCGGCCACGAGTCCGGCGACCGCGAGGTGCGGGTTCACGTCGCCGCCCGGCAGCCGGTTCTCGAAGCGCATCGAGCGGCCGTGGCCGACGACGCGCAGGGCGCAGGTGCGGTTGTCGTAGCCCCAGGCGGCGGCGGTCGGCGCGAAGGATCCCGGCCGGAACCGCTTGTAGGAGTTGATGTTGGGCGCGTAGAGGAGCGAGAACTCCCGCAGCGCCGCGAGCTGCCCGGCCAGGAAGTGCCGCATGACGGCCGACATGCCGCCGGGCCCCTCACCGGCCATGGCGTTGGTGCCGTCCTCGTCCGCGAGGGAGAGGTGGATGTGACAGGAGTTGCCCTCGCGCTCGTTGTACTTGGCCATGAAGGTGAGCGAGACACCCTCCTGGGACGCGATCTCCTTGGCGCCGGTCTTGTAGATCGCGTGCTGGTCGCAGGTGACGAGGGCGTCGTCGTAGCGGAACACGATCTCGTGCTGGCCCGGGTTGCACTCGCCCTTGGCCGACTCGACGACGAGCCCGGCGGCCGCCATCTCGTTGCGGATGCGGCGAAGGAGCGGCTCGATGCGTCCGGTGCCGAGCACGGAGTAGTCGATGTTGTACTGGTTCGCCGGGGTCAGGGCCTTGTAGCCCGCGTCCCAGGCCTGCTCGTAGGTGTCCTTGAAGACGATGAACTCGAGCTCCGTGCCGACGTTGGCGCTGTAGCCGAGCTCGGCGAGCCGGTCCAGCTGGCGGCGCAGGATCTGGCGGGGCGCGGCCACGACGGGCGAGGCGTCGTTCCAGGCGAGGTCCGCGATGAGCATCGCGGTGCCGTCGTTCCAGGGGACGCGGCGCAGGGTGCTGAGATCGGGGCGCATGGCGAAGTCGCCGTAGCCGCGGTCCCAGGAGGACATCGCGTATCCCTCGACGGTGTTCATCTCCGCGTCGACGGCCAGGAGGTAGTTGCAGCCCTCCGTGCCGTTCTGCAGGACGTCGTCGAGGAAGAAGGGGGCGGCGAACCGCTTGCCCTGGAGCCGCCCTTGCATATCGGGGAAGGCCAGGACGACAGTGTCGATCTCGCCGCTCGTGACGAGAGCACGCAGCTCCTCGATCCCGAGCGGGGGTGTGCGGTCTGCCACGGGAAAATCCTCCTTGGGTCAGCCGAGAGCCATAAGGTATTGCCGAGAACCATTGATTGGGAAGGGGGTACGGCCAGATGTCGCACACGGATGCCGACGCGACGGCTGCCGCCGCCGATGACCGGCTCACGCCCGTGCTGCGTCCCGTGCGGGCGGGCAACGGTTTCGAGGAGGCCCTGGAGCAGATCCTCCAGGTCGTACGCCTGGGCCTGGTGCCCGGCGGTGAACGCCTGCCGTCGGAGCGGGAGTTGGCCGACCGCCTCGGCATCAGCCGGGTGACGCTGCGCGAGGTGCTCAAGGTGCTCCAGGACCAGGGCCTGGTCGAGTCGCGGCGGGGCAGGTACGGCGGCACGTTCGTGCGCCCGCGCCCCGAGGCGGCGGGCGAGGACGAGCTGCGCCGGCGCGTGGCGGACATCGACGTCGAGGACGCGCTGCGCTTCCGCGAGGTCCTCGAGGTGGGCGCGGCCGGGCTGTGCGCCGCCCACGGCCTGAGCGAGGAGCAGCGCGAGCGGCTGCGTACGGCGCTGGCGCAGACCCATGAGGCGCCGCTCTCCGAGTACCGCCGCCTGGACACGCTCCTGCACCTGACCCTCGCCGAGCTGTGCGGCTCCCCCTCGCTCACCGCGCAGTACGCGGCGGTGCGCGCGAGCGTCAACGACCTCCTGGACTGCATCCCCCTCTTGGTACGGAACCTGGAGCATTCGCAGCGCCAGCACACCGCGCTCGTCGAGGCGGTGCTCGACGGGGACGCGGACGGGGCGCGGGAGATGATGCGCGAGCACTGCGCGGGTACGGCCGCTCTGCTGCGGGGCTTTCTGACATAAGGGGCGGGGTGAGCGGTGATTAACGGCGGTGTAACGCATAGGTCTTGATTTCTCGCACCCGGGACGGCAAAGGTATGGATCCGTTCCATTGAGTCGCCCGTTCCATCGAGTCGCCCGATCCCCCGCGTCACCCGTCCCCAGGAGCCGTGCCATGACCGTGGAGTCACCCAAGACGAGCAGCGCCGCCGAACCGGCGGACGACTATCTGGAGCGCAGAACCCTGCGCAGGGGCAGCGCGGGCTGGCTGCTGCTCACCGGCCTCGGTGTCGCCTACGTCGTCTCCGGCGACTTCTCGGGATGGAACTTCGGCCTGGCGGAGGGCGGATTCGGCGGGCTCGCCATCGCCATGGCGCTCATGGGCGTGATGTACGCGTGCATGGTGTTCTCGCTGGCGGAGCTGTCGTCGGTGCTCCCCACCGCGGGCGGCGGCTACGGCTTCGCGCGCCGGGCGCTCGGCCCGTGGGGCGGCTTCCTCACCGGCACGGCGATCCTCATCGAGTACATCCTGGCGCCCGCCGCGATCTCCATCTTCATCGGCGACTACGTGGAGTCCCTCGGCCTCTTCGGCCTCACCTCCGGCTGGCCGGTGTATCTGGCCTGCTTCGTCGTCTTCATCGGCATCCACCTGTGGGGCGTCGGCGAGGCGCTGCGCTTCAGCTTCGTCGTCACGGGCATCGCGGTGGCGGCGCTGCTGATCTTCGCGGTCGGCGCGTTCATGGACTTCGACGCGTCGAAGCTGAACGACATCCCCGTGGAGGCGGACGCCTTCGGCGCCAACTCCTGGCTGCCGATGGGCCTGTTGGGGATCTGGGCGGCGTTCCCGTTCGGCATGTGGTTCTTCCTGGGCGTGGAAGGCGTCCCGCTCGCGGCGGAGGAGACCAAGGACCCCGCCCGCACGCTGCCGCGCGCGATCCGCTGGTCGATGGCCATCCTCGTGGTGCTCGCGCTCCTCACGTTCTTCGCGTCGGCGGGTGCGCGCGGCGCCAACGCGATCCAGGAGGCGGGCAACCCGCTGGTGGAGGCGTTGCAGCCGGGCGGCGAGGCGACCGCGCTCAGCCGCATCGTCAACTACGCGGGCCTGGCGGGCCTGGTGGCCTCCTTCTTCTCCCTCATCTACGCGGGCTCGCGCCAGCTGTTCGCCCTGTCGAGGGCGGGCTACCTGCCGCGTTTCCTGTCCCTGACGAGCAGCCGCAAGGCCCCCTACCTGGGCCTCCTGGTCCCCGGGGCGATCGGCTTCGGCCTGGCGGCGGCGACCGGGGACGGCGCGCGGATGCTGAACGTGGCGGTGTTCGGGGCGACGATCTCGTACGCGCTGATGTCGCTCTCGCACATCGTGCTGCGCCGCAGGGAGCCGGGCCTCGAGCGGCCCTACCGCACGCCGGGCGGCATGCTGACCTCGTCGGTGGCGCTGGTCCTCGCCTGTTCGGCGCTGGTCGCGACGTTCCTGGTGGACGTGACGGCGGCGCTGATCGCGCTCGGGGTATACGTGGTGGCGATCGCGTACTTCGGCTTCTACAGCCGCAAGCGGCTGGTGGCGCGGGCGCCCGAGGAGGAGTTCGCGGCGCTCGCCGCCGCGGAGGCGGAACTGGAACGCGACTGAGCGTGAGGGACATGAAGGAGACGAGGGTGAGCGCGAGCACCGGCCGGCCACTGATCGGCGTCAGCACCTACCTGGAGGCGAAGGCGAGCTGGGGCGTGTGGGAGCTGCCCGCGGCGCTGCTCCCCGCCGGCTACCCGCGGCTGGTGCGGGCGGCGGGGGGTCTCACCGCGATGCTTCCGCCGGACGATCCTTCGTACGCCGATGAAGTCGTCGCCAGGCTGGACGGCGTGGTCATCGCGGGCGGGCCCGATGTCGATCCCGTCCGTTACGGCTCGGAGCGTGAGGAGCGCACGGGCCCTCCGGCGCGGGAGCGGGACGCGTGGGAACTGGCGCTGATCGGGGCGGCGTTGGCGTCGGGGACGCCGCTGCTCGGCATCTGCCGGGGGATGCAGCTCCTGAACGTGGCCCTTGGCGGGACGCTGGTGCAGCACATGGAGGGGCATGTGGAGGCGGTGGGCGTCTTCGGCACGCACGAGGTGAAGCCGGTGGCGGGCACGCTGTACGCGTCCATCGCGCCGGCCGCGTGCCCCGTCCCCACGTATCACCACCAGGCGGTGGACCGGCTGGGCAAGGACCTGATCGTCTCGGCCCACGCGGTGGACGGCACCGTGGAGGCGGTGGAACTCCCGTCCCCGCACTGGGCCCTGGGAGTGCAGTGGCATCCCGAGATGGGGGACGACCTCCGGGTCATGTCGGCGCTGGTCCGCGCGGCGGGGCGGTAGGGCTCGGGCGGACGGGCCTGCACCCCGGGGCCATCCCTCCGGAAGAGCCTTTCCCTCCCACCCACCCGGCGCCCCGCGGGGTAATCGGGTGGGTGGGAGGGAAAGCAATACGCCGAAGGCGAGGCACGCGGCCCCAGCCCCCGGGTGCACATCGCCCCCGACGCCGCCTAGTCCACCCCCACCCGAGTAAGCGACAGCAGGTCCCGCGCAGGCCCGGTAGGCCGATGCCCCGTGGGCCACACCGCCCGAAGGGCCCGCCGCAGCCGCACCCCCTCCAGGGGAATGTTCACCAGGCGCCGAGCCGACAGCTCCTCCCCCACCGCGAGCTCACTGAGCACCGCGGGCCCCGCCCCGTTCACCGCGGACGCCTTCACCGCGGTGGTGGACGACAGCTCGATCAGCGGGCGGGCGAGGCCCCCCAGCGCCGCGTCCAGGACCTGCCGCGTCCCCGAACCCTCCTCCCGGAGAATCAGCGGCGTGGCCGCGAGCTCCGCCGCCCCCAGCGGCTTGCGCCGCCGCGCCCAGGCGTGACCCGGCGCCGTGACGACGATCAGGCTGTCGTGCGCGATGACGACCTCGTCGAGCCCGCTGGGCACCGCGAGCCCCTCGACGAAGCCGAGGTCCGCCTCCCCGGCGAGGAGCCGCTCCGCGACCGCGGTCGAGTTGCCCGCCGTCAACGACACCGCCGTGTCCGGCCGCTGCGTCCGCAGCGCCATCAGCCAGCCCGGCAGCAGATACTCGGCGATCGTCATGCTCGCGGCGACCCGCAGCCGCGAGTCCCGCCGGTCCCGCAGCGCCTGCGCGCCCACGTCGAACGCCTCCGCCGCCTCCACGATCCGCCGCGCCCAGTCGGTGACCAGAGCCCCCGCGTCCGTGAGCTGCGAGCCGCGCGGCGACCGGTCGACCAGCGCGACCCCCAGCTGCCGCTCCATCGACCGGACGCGGCTGCTGGCGGCGGGCTGTGTGATGCCCATTTCCTTCGCGGCCCGCCCCAGACTCCCCAGCCGCGCCACGGCGAGCAGCAGTTCGAGCGCCCCGAGGTCCGGCACCCGGTGCGCGAGCGGCGCCCCCGACGACGTATCGGACACACCGGAGGAACCGGAACCAGAAGACGTACCCATAAGCCCACGTTATGCCCTCATACGAAGATGCCTCCTGGTGGGGGGCCCGCACAACGGCGACCGTGGACCCATGGTCACCGTCGCCCACCAGCAGGCACCCCTGAACACCACCGCAGCCCCCACCGCCCCCACCGCCCGCATCACCCTCGCCACCCGCCACCTCGGCCCGAACTGGTACGCCACCGTCATGGGCACGGCGATCATCGGCGGCGCGGGCGCGACCCTGCCGGTCCACGTCCCCGGCCTGCGCACCGCCTGCACCGCGGTCTGGGCGCTCTCCCTCCTCATGCTGGCCGCGCTCGTCGCCGCCCGGACCCTGCACTGGATCCACCACCGCGACCAGGCCCGCGCCCACCTCCTGGACCCGTCCGTCGCCCCCTTCTACGGCTGTCTCTCCATGGCCCTGCTCGCGGTCGGCGGCGGCGCGCTCCTCGTGGGCGAGGACTGGATCGGGACGAGCGCGGCGGTCGCCCTCGACGTCGTCCTCTTCGTCACCGGCACCGCCATCGGCCTGGCGGCGGCCGTGGCGATCCCGTACCTGATGGTGGTGGAGCACCGCACGGAACCGGGCCAGGCGTCGCCCGTCTGGCTGCTGCCCCTGGTGGCCCCCATGGTCTCCGCCGCCCTTGGCCCCCTCCTCGTGCCCCACCTCCCGGCAGGTCAGGCGCAGGAGACGCTCCTCTTCGCCTGCTTCGCGATGTTCGGCCTGAGCCTGCTCGCCACCCTGGTGATGCTGCCGATGATCTTCGCCCGCCTGCTGACCGGCGGCCCGTTCCCCCTCGCGCTCACCCCGACGCTCTTCCTGGTGCTCGGCCCCCTCGGCCAGTCGACGACGGCCGTGAACAAGTTCGCCGACACCGCGGCGACCGGCGTCGTCCCGGCCCCCTACGACCAGGGCTTCGCCGTCTTCGCCGTGCTCTACGGCGTCCCGGTGATGGGCTTCGCCCTGCTGTGGCTCGCGCTCGCGGGCGCCATGGTGGTGCGGGCCCGCCGCAAGGGCATGGGCTTCGCGATGACCTGGTGGGCGTTCACGTTCCCCGTGGGTACGTGCGTCACGGGCGCGGAGGGCCTGGGCAAACACACCGGGCTCGCGGTGTACGACTGGCTGGCGATCGCCCTGTACGCCCTGCTGGTGACGGCCTGGGCGGTGGCGCTCACCCAGACCCTGCGCGGCCTGCTCAACGGCAAGCTGCTCGCAGCGCCACGCCAAGCACCGCCGGTGCCTCCGTCAGCGACGGCCCGTACCACGTGAGGTGGCGGCCGCTGACGAGCGCCGAGGGGGTCGTGAACTCCTCGGGGCCGTCCTTCCGGGTGAAGCGGTAGGGCTCGTCGGGCAGGACCACCACGTCCGGGGCCACCGCCCGCAGTTCCTCGATCGGAACGCGCGGATAGCGCTCGGCGTGCGTCGCGTACGCGTTGTCGACGCCCAGGCGCCGCAGCAGATCCCCCGCGAACGTGTCGTGCCCGAGGACCATCCAGGGGCGCCGCCAGATGGGGATCACCGCCTTCAGCCGGGTCTCCGGCTCCGGCAGCCGCCCCCAGGCGGCCTCGGCCTCGTCCAGCCACCCGGGCCGCCCCGCCCCGCAGGCGGCGAGCACCCGGGCCAGCTCGCGGAAGGCGCCCGGCAGATCGCGTACCTCCGTCACGAGCACCTCGACACCCGCCGCCCGTAGCGCGGCGAGGTCGGGCGCGCGGTTCTCCTCCTCGTTGGCGATCACCAGGTCCGGGGCGAGGCCGACGATCCGGCGCACGTCAGGGTTCTTCGTGCCGCCGACCCGGACCACGCCGAGGTCGTCGAGGTCCTCCGGATGGCTGCACCACTCCGTGGCACCCACCAGCGCCCCCGGCACGCTCACCGCGACCGCCTCGGTCAGCGAGGGCACCAGCGAGACGACCCGTACTGCTGATCCGGCCACAGAACCCTCCCGCCCTCAGCGCCGCGAGCCGTCCAGGGCTTCGATGTGATCGCCGACGGCCACGACGAGCACCTGGGTGTCCGGCACGGTCGCCCGCCACCGGTGGCGGACCCCGCCGGTCAGATACAGGCTGTCGCCGCGCCCCAGGCGGTACGCCCTGCCCTCCGCCTCGACCTCGACGGCGCCGCCCACCACGTACATCAATTCGTCGTTGCGGTGCTGGAACTCGCGGCCCTCGTCGTGGTCGCCGGTGAACTCCATGGCGTGCAGCTGGTGGTGACCGCGCACCAGATTGCGTACGCGGGCGTCGGCGTCGGGGGACGAGCCCTCGCCGTCGCCCTCGTCGGCGCGCATCAGATCGACCGTGCAGGCGGGATCCGCGGCGGCCAGCAGTTCGACGTCGGTCGTCAGGAGGGCGTCGGCGACCCGCTGCAGGGAACGCCTGCTGGGCCGCGCCCGCTCGTTCTCGACCTGGCTCAGAAAGGGCACCGAGAGACCGCTGCGCTCGGCCACCACGGCGAGGGTGAGCTCCAGGTGCCGGCGGCGTCGCCGCACGGCCGAGCCCACTCGGAGGGTTTCCTTCTGCTCGTCCATCGCCTCGGCTCCCTTCTGCGCGTCGGTCCACTCTCAACCCTGATGGGTTTTCTGCACCCTACGCATGTTCGCCAAACGGTTTTGCCCCGTTGCGAGGACCGCCATCTACAGCTTGCGCCAGTAGACAAGCTGACCGGCCTCCCCGGGAGCCGCCCCTTCCCCCGGTATGAACAGGCTGACCAGCAGCGCAGGCCTGCCCTGCGGGTCGGTGACGAGGGTCGCCGACGGATTGGCGAAGGCACGGCTTCCGCCGTGCGTGGAGATGGCCAGCCGGTCGGCCCGGCCGCTCACGGCGTCGTACGCGTACGTCTGCCAGCTCGCGAAGTCACCCTTGCGCCGCTGTCCCTCGACGAAGAGCATCCGCTGCCCGTCCAGTTCGACGGGCGCCCGGTCCCCGAGGTTTCCGCCGTTGCCCCATGCCTGCAGCGCCCGGTCGAGCCGCCGGTCCGGCTCCGCGTGCCAGTCGCGGAACCCGGTGAGGGTGGCGCGCAGCTGACGGTCGGTGTCGCAGTCCGCGCGGTAGTGCCCGGTCAGCTCGATCGTGTTCCCGCGTACGGCGGTGATGCTGGGCGTGCCCTCGGCGCACCGCGAGAGGGTGCGGGGCGCGTCGTAGGCCTGCTGCGCGCGGCCTTCGAGCAGCGCCGCCTCGTCGGCGTACGCGCGCACGGCGATGTGGTTGCGCGGGTCCCTCTCGTAGGCGAGGACGTACCCGCCGTGCCCGTCGTCGGCGAGCGACGCCTGGTGGGTGCCGGGGCCGAAGTCGTGGCGGCGGTGCCAGTGCCGCAGGTCGGTGGAGGTGGCGACGGCGGCATGGAAGCGGCCGTCGTCCAGCAGGGTGTGGTAGACGGCGAGGTACGTGCCGTCGGGGTCCTGGGCGATCTGCGCGGCGTCCATGGTGCGGCCGGTGTCGTCCCGCGTGTCGTAGCGGTGGCCGTCGGCCGCGGTCACGTCCTGGGCCAGGGCGGCGAGCCGCGCGGTGCCCGCGGAGGCCGGGGCGGGGCTGGCGTTCGCCAGGTGCGCGAGCAGGAGCGCGCCCGCGAGGGCGAGGGCCACGGCGAGCAGCAGGCGGGGCATGCGGACGGTCACGGAGGGGCACTTACGTTCGAGCGGCGGGGAGGATGCCCAGCCTAGGGAGCGCGGGTGCCCCCGGGAACGCCCCGAGGGGTGGGCTTCGCCACAAGGCGATGCCCACCCCTCGGGGGTGCGTCAGCTCTGAAGAGCCAGGCCAAGAGCTATGACTGAGGAGTCATCTTCTGCTCGAAGCCCGGGTTCTTCTTCAGCCAAGTGTCGACGGCCTCGGGCTCACTGCCCTTGCCCGCCTTGTTGATCTCGTTCTCCAGGCTGGCCAGTTCCTTCTCGCTCATCTTGAAGTCCTTGAGCCACTTCGTGAGCTGCGGGTACTGCTTGGGGAACTCCTTGCTGGAGATCGTGCGGATCGTGTCGCCCTTGCCGAAGCCGACCTTGGGGTCCTTCAGCTTGGTGAGCTTGTACTCGTTGTACGCCCAGTGCGGCGACCAGAGCAGGACCGCGACCGGCTCCTTCTTGGCGTACGCCGACTTCAGCTCGGACAGCATCGCCGGCGTCGAACCGGAGACGATCTTGTACTCCTTGTCCAGGCCGTAGCCGGGGAGCACCTTGTCCTTGAGCGCCGTCATCACGCCCGTGCCGGGCTCGATGCCGATGATCTTGCCGTTGAACTTGTCGCCCTTGCCCTTGAGGTCCTCGAGCGACTTCACGCCCTTGACGTAGGACGGGACGGCGATCTCCAGGGACGTCGGGCTGTACCAGGAGCCCAGGTCCTTGAGGTTCGCCTTGTTCTTGTCCCAGTACTGCTTCTGGGCCGTCGGCAGCCAGGCGTCGAGATCCAGGTCGAGGTCGCCCTGCGCGAGGGCGGTGTAGACCGGGCCGACGTCGGAGGGCGTCAACTTCATCTTGTAGCCGCGCTTCTCCAGGACACGCTTCCAGAGATTGGTGACGGCGATGTTCTCGTCCCACGCGAAGTACGCGGCGTTCAGCGGACGCTTCGCCTCGGCGGGGGTGGAGTTCTTCGGCAGCGGGGCCAGCTTGTCGACGACGCCCGGGTTCTTCTTGAGCCAGGCGCGGACGGCTTCCTGCTGCTTGCCCTTGCCCGCCTTGTTGATCTCCGCCTCAAGACTCGTGAGCTGCTTCTCGCTCATCTTGAAGTCCTTGAGCCACTTGGCGACCTGCGGGTTCTCCTTGGAGAAGCCCTTGCGCGCAAGCGAGTGCACGCCGTCGCCCTTGCCCCAGGCGCCCTTCGGGTCCTTGAGCTTCTTCAGGTCGAAGTCGCTGTAGGCCCAGTGCGGCGACCAGAGCGTGGTGACGATCGGTTCCTTCTTGGCGTACGCGCGCTTCAGCTCGGCCAGCATCGCCGGCGTGGAGCCGTCGACGACCTTGTACTCCTTGTCGAGCCCGTACTGCTTGAGGACCTTGTCCTTGAGCAGCCCCATCATTCCGGCGCTCGGCTCGATGCCGACGATCTTGCCCTTGAACTTGCCGCTCTTGCCCTTGAGGTCCTCGAGCGAGTCGACGCCCTTCACGTACGAGGGCACGGAGAGTTCGAGCGAGGTCGGGCCGAACCACGAACCCAGGTCCTCGAGCTTGTCGCCGTACTTCTTCCAGTACGCGGCGTGCGTCGTCGGCAGCCAGGAGTCCGTCTGGAAGTCGACGCTGCCCTGGGAGAGCGAGGTGTAGAGCGGGCCCGCCTCGAGCTGCTTGGTCTGCGGCTTGAAGCCGCGCTGCTCCAGGATCTCCTTCCAGAGGAAGGTGGAGGCCACGCCCTCGTCCCAGGGGATGTAGCCGATGTTGATTTCCTTGCCCTGGCCGACGTTCTTGCCGCCGGAGGCGACGTCCTCGGAGGCCGAACCGCCGAAGACGCCCATGCCGCCCGCGACGAGCGCGAGGACGACCACACCGACGACCGCGACCGCGGCCTGCGGACGGTAGGTGAAGATGTTCAGGCCCTGCGCGGCACGCAGCTTCGCGATGGCGCGACGGCCCAGCGGGGAGACCTGGGTGCCCAGCGAGCTGGTCATCCGGTCCAGGTAGATCGCCAGGATGACGATGGCGACGCCCGCCTCGGAGCCCAGACCGACGTTCAGCTGGCCGATGGCCTCGTTGACGTCGGCGCCCAGGCCCTCCGTGCCGACCATGCCCGCGATGGCGGCCATGGACAGGCCCAGCATGATGACCTGGTTGACACCGGCCATGATCGTGGGGAGCGCGAGGGGCAGCTGGACGCGGAGCAGGATGTTGCGCGGCGTGGTGCCGAACGCGTCCGCGGCCTCGACCAGTTCCTTGTCGACCTGGCGGATGCCCAGCTCCGTCATGCGGACGCCGGGGGCCAGGGCGAAGATCAGGGTGGCGACGATGCCCGCGGGGGCGCCCATCCCGAAGAAGAGGATGGCGGGGATGAGGTAGATCATCGCCGGCAGCGTCTGCATGAAGTCGAGCACCGGGCGGACGATGCCGCTCACCGTGCTGGACCGCGCCGCCCAGATGCCCACGGGCACGGAGATGACGAGCGCGATGATCGTCGAGACGAGCACCAGGGCCAGCGTCATCATCGCGTGGTCCCACAGGTCCAGCGAGATGATGAACGCGAAGCCCGCGAAGGTCAGCACACCGGCGACCACACCGCGCAGCCAGAAGGCGATGACCGCGAAGATGCCCGCGAGGAGCAGCGGCTCGGGCGCCTGGAGCACGTCGGATATGCCGTCGTACGCGCCCTGGAAGACGGTCTGGAAGAAGTCGAACAGCCAGGCCATGTGGCTGAGCAGCCAGTCGACACCGTCGTTGACCCACTCGCCGAAGGGAATCCTAGGCACCGCTGACCACCTTGCCCACAGCCTGTCCGCCGTTGTCCTGCGTCGTGTCCCGCGTCTTGTCGAGCGGGACGGCGGTGTCCTGCGGCTCGTTCTCGGGGGTCATCGGCTCGCCGAGCACGGCGAGCAGCCGCGCCCTCGGTACGACACCGATGAGCGCGCCCTCGTCGTCGGTCACGGCGACGGGCACGTCACTGGTGGAGCACGGCGTGAACAGCTCGATGATCGGCGTCTCGGCCCTGACCGTGGCAGGGGCCGCGGACAGCACGTCCTGTGCGGTCTTCAGCTCCTTGCCCTCGGTCGTCCTGGTGCCGAAAGCGGTCTCGGGCTCGGCCATGATCGCGCCCGCCGTGAGGACACGGGAGCGGTCGACGTCCTGCGTGAACGCGGCGACGTAGTCGTTGGCCGGGGTGACGAGGATGTCCTCGGCGGTGCCGATCTGGACGATCTCGCCGTCCCGCATGACGGCGATCTGGTCGCCCAGGCGCATGGCCTCGTTCAGGTCGTGGGTGATGAAGACGATGGTCTTCTTCAGCCGCTTCTGGAGCTCGAGGAGCTGGTCCTGCATGTCGCGGCGGATCAGCGGGTCGAGCGCGCTGAACGACTCGTCCATGAGGAGCAGGTCCGCGTCGGTCGCCAGCGCGCGGGCCAGGCCCACGCGCTGCTGCATACCGCCGGAGAGCTCGTCGGGCCAGGACTTCTCCCAGCCCTTGAGCCCGGCGAGTTCGAGCGCCACCGTGGCGCGCTCCTCGCGCTCGGCGCGCGGCACGCCCTGCACCTCGAGGCCGTAACCGGCGTTCTCGAGGACGCTGCGGTGGGGGAAGAGCGCGAAGTGCTGGAAGACCATGCTGATCTTCTTGGAGCGCACCTCGCGCAGCTCACGGGCGCTCAGACCGGTCAGGTCCTGGCCCTCGAACAGCACCTGTCCGGCCGTTGGTTCCGACAGACCGTTGAGCATGCGCAGCAACGTGGACTTGCCGGATCCGGAGAGACCCATGACGACGAAGATCTGGCCCGGCTCGACCGTGAAGGAAGCATCGATCACCGCGGCAGTGGTGCCCTCGGCGCGCAGTTCCTCTCGGTCGGTTCCGTGGCGGAGTTTCTCCACCGCGTCAGCGGGTCGTCTGCCGAATACCTTGTACAGGTGTTCGGCTTGCAGCCTGGACACATACACCTCTCGGGTTGAACCAAGACGGCCCGCCTCCCCCGCCGGCGGGCCGTGGAGCGACGCGGGTTCTGCCCGCTATTTACCCGGCGAAATAGTTGAATCCTCGACCGGAGGCGCTCCGGCTCGGCGCCTGCCCTCACTTACACAGATCAAACGCAAGAGTGTTCCAGTTCACATTCCGTTCACTTCTGTCGACCGGCAGGTGGCTCGATCCGGCCCCTGCCCGGCGGGGTCGCGGACGGTGCGCTGTCAGTGCCGTGCGGCATGATGCGAAGGTGACTCAGCAAACGCGACGGCTCATGCTGCTCGACACGGCGTCCTTGTACTACCGGGCCTATTTCGGGGTCCCCGATTCCGTGAAGGCCCCGGACGGCACACCGGTCAACGCGGTGCGCGGCCTGCTGGACTTCATCGCCCGGCTCGTCCAGGACCACCGCCCGGACGACCTGGTCGCCTGCATGGACGCGGACTGGCGTCCGCACTGGCGGGTCGAGCTGATCCCTTCGTACAAGGCGCATCGCGTCGCCGAGGAGGTCGAGCAGGGCCCGGACGCCGAGGAGACCCCGGACACGCTCGCCCCGCAGGTCCCGATCATCGAGGACGTCCTGGACGCCCTCGGCATCGCCCGCGTGGGCGTCCCCTCGTACGAGGCGGACGACGTGATCGGTACGTACGCGGGCCGCGCCACCGGCCCCGTCGACATCGTCACCGGCGACCGCGACCTCTATCAGCTGGTCGACGACGAGCGCGGCATCCGCGTCCTGTACCCCCTCAAGGGCGTCGGCTCCCTCCAGCTCACGGACGAGGCCTGGCTCCGCGAGAAGTACGGAGTGGACGGCTCCGGTTACGTGGATCTGGCCCTGCTGCGCGGCGACCCGAGCGACGGGTTGCCCGGCGTGCCCGGCATCGGCGAGAAGACGGCGGCCAAGCTGCTCGACGCGTACGGAAATCTGGCCGGAATCATGGCCGCGGTCGACGACCCGACGAGCAAGCTGACCCCCTCGCAGCGCAAGCGGCTCGACGAATCCCGTCCCTACGTGGCCGTCGCACCGACGGTGGTCCGCGTCGCGGGCGACGTACCGCTGCCGGATGTGGACCTCGCGCTTCCGGATGAGCCCCGCGATCCGGCGGCTCTGGACGACCTCGCCGAGCGGTGGAACCTGGGCGGGGCACTTAAGCGGCTGCTCACGACTCTCCAGGACTGAGGTGTTAGCTTAGGTAAGCCTAAGCAACATTTGATCAGGGGAGGCAGCCGCCATGGCGGAACGTCCGGCACGCAAGGCACCGAAGACTCATCTCGCACAGGTGGTGAGCACCGAGCGCCTCACCCCGCACATGCAGCGCGTCGTCCTGGGCGGCGAAGGCCTCGCCGAGTTCACGGCGGGCGACTCCACCGATCACTACGTGAAGCTGCTCTTCGGCGCCGAGGGCGTGACCTATCCGGAGCCGTTCGACATCCAGCGGATCCGCGAGGAGTTCCCGCGCGACCAGTGGCCCGTGACGCGCACGTACACGGTGCGCTCCTGGGACCCGCAGACCCGCGAGCTCGCCGTGGACTTCGTCGTCCACGGCGACGAGGGCCTCGCCGGCCCGTGGGCCAAGAACGTCCGGCCGGGCGCCACGATCCACTTCCTCGGCCCCGGCGGCGGGTACGCCCCGGACGCCGAGGCCGACTGGCACCTGCTCGCCGGTGACGAGAGCGCGCTGCCCGCGATCGCCGCCGCCCTGGAAGCGCTGCCCGACGGCGCCAAGGCGCACGCCTTCGTGGAGGTCGCCGACGCGGACGAGGAGCAGAAGATCAGCTCGGCCGCGCAGATCGTGTGGCTGCACCGCGGCGAGCGCCCCGTGGGCGAGGCACTCGTCGAGGCCGTACGCTCCCTCGACTTCCCGGCGGGCGACGTGCAGGCGTTCGTGCACGGCGAGGCCGGTTTCGTGAAGGAGCTGCGCCGCTATCTCCGCGTGGAGCGCGAGGTGCCCCGCGAGCGCCTCTCGATCTCCGGCTACTGGCGCCTGGGCCACAACGAGGACGGCTGGCAGGCCTCCAAGCGCGACTGGAACGCCCAGGTGGAGGCGGAACAGGAGCCGACGCCCACCGCGTGACTCTGCGGGCAGCCCCGGCAGGGGCGCGGGGAACGGCGCGACAAGCCCCCACCGGCCCGGCGGCCGAGATGCAGCCAAAACCGGTTTCCCCCCGGCGGTAGCCGCTGGCACCATGCCCGCATGCCCTTCAAGATCTCGGACGTCGTTGAGGCAGGCACCCTCGCCGGCCAGGAGCAGCCGACCATCCCCGTCCCCGGCGGGCTCCTCATCCGCCCCTGGCAGGCGGCCGACGCCCCCGCCGTGTACGAGGCGTTCCAGGACCCGGTGATCCAGCGCTGGCACGCCCGCGTGGCCGATTCCGTCGACGAGACCCGCGACTGGATCGACGGCTGGCGCAAGACCTGGGCCGAGGAGACCGACGCGCACTGGGCCGTCGCCGACGCCGCCACGGACGCGGTGGTGGGCCGGATCTCGCTGCGCCTCATCGTGCTCGGCGACGGACAGGCCGAAGTCGCCTACTGGACCATGCCGTCGGCCCGCGGCCGTGGCATCGCCCCGCGCGCCCTGACGACGCTGAGCGACTGGGCCTTCGACGAGGTCGGCCTGCACCGCCTCGAACTCACCCACGCCACCGCCAATGAGGCCTCCTGCCGCGTCGCCCTCAAGACCGGCTTCGCGCCCGAGGGCACCAAACGCAGCGCGGTGCTGCACGCGGACGGCTGGCACGACATGCACCTGCACGCCCGTATCCGGGGCATCCGGGGTGACGAACCGGCGGGCTCCTGACCTGGACGACCTGGCAGGAGGCCGCCGCCAGGCCCCGTACTCTTGCCGGTTGTGACCCGCAAGCCCCGCATCCCGCCCTCACCCCTGCCGCAGCGCCGCGGCGTCGACCCCATGCGGGTCAAGCTGCCGGCCGACGGAGCGTGGGCGACCGTGCGGGACCATCTCGTCGAACGGCTCAAGGCCGGGCCCGGGGTGATCGACGGGATGCTGCGGGAGGGTCTCGTCGTCGGCGTGGACGGGCTTCCCGTGGCGCCGGACGCCCCCTATGTGCCCGGCGCCTTCGTGTGGTTCCACCGGGAGCTGCCGGACGAGGTCCCGGTGCCGTACGGCATCGAGGTGGTGTACCGCGACGAGCACATCGTCGTCGCCGACAAGCCCCACTTCCTGGCGACCACCCCCCGCGGCAGTCACGTCACCGAGACCGCGCTCGCCCGGCTGCGCAGGGATCTCGGCATCCCCGCGCTCGGCGCCGCGCACCGCCTCGACCGGCTCACCGCGGGCCTCATCCTCTTCACCGTGCGGCCCGAGGAACGCGGCGCCTACCAGACGCTGTTCGGCGAGCGGCGGGTGCAAAAGGAGTACGAGGCCGTGGCCCTCCACGACCCCGGCGTCGAACTCCCCCGCACCGTGCGCAGCCACATCGTCAAGGAGCGCGGCATCATCGCCGCGTACGAGGTCCCGGGCGCCGAGCCCAACAGCGAGAGTCACATCGAACTCGCGGCGCACAAGGGCACGTTGGCGCGCTACCGGCTGACCCCGCACACCGGCCGCACCCACCAGCTGCGCGTGCACATGAACGCCCTGGGCCTGCCGATCCTCGGCGATCCGGTCTATCCGCTCGTGACGGGCCCGGTGCCGCCGGACGACTTCCGGCGGCCCCTTCAACTCCTGTCCCGCGTACTGGAGTTCACGGACCCCGTCACGGGCGTCGACCATCGCTTCGTCAGCGCACGCGCGTTGGGCGCCTGGGCCTCGTACGACAGCTGGGCAGGCCCGTCAGCGGACGGTCAGTAACCCCGCCACCAGGTCACCAGCCTGCGCCACGCCCCCTGCCTCGGCACGGGAGCCACCACGGGCACGGACTCCGGCGCGGGCGGCGGCGACACGGGCTGCGCCACCGGCGCGGGCGTCGCCGGGTACGCGGGCCGCGGCTTGGGGGACGACACATGCCAGTCGTCCCGTGCGCCCGGTACCCGCGCCATGGGCCGCGCCATCACGTCCTGCGGAGGCCGCGGCGCGAAATGCACCGGGAGCTCGACCAGATGCCCGGAGAGAATTGACGAGGTCCACCTCAACTCATGCTCCTCGACGGAGAGTTCCACGTCGGGGAAGCGCATGAGCAGTGCGTCCACGCCCGTCTCGGCGATGGCGCGGCCGATGTCCTGCCCCGGGCACTCGTGCGGTCCGCCGCCGAACGCCAGATGGGAGCGGTTGCCCTGCATGTTGGCGGCGAGATCCGGCCGGACCACGGGGTCGACGTTGCCCGGCGCGATGCCGAAGATCAGACCGTCGCCCGCCTTGATCTGCTGGCCGCCGAGCTCCGTGTCCTGCTTGGCGAAGTAGCCGACCATGGCACTGAACGGCGGCTCGTCCCACAGGGACTGCTCGACCGCCTCGGGGACCGTCATCTGGCCGCCGCTGAGCTGGGCGCGGAAGCGCGGGTCGGTGAGGACCATGCGCAGGGCGTTCGCGATGAGGTTGGCCGTCGCCTCGTACGCGGCGATGAGCACGAGCCGCAGGTGCGCGCCGACCTCGGTGTCGGTCAGCTGCTGCGGCTGCGCGATGAGGTTGCTGGTGAAGTCCTCCTCGGCCTGCACCCGGCGCCGCGCCACCAGGCGCATCAGCGCGTCCATGATGTATTCGTTGCTGGCGATGGCGGTCTCGGTGCCCCGGAGCATGTCCCGGGCGGCCTGCACCATCCGCTCGCTGTACTCCTCGGGCATGCCCAGGACATGGCACATCACCATCATCGGCAGATGCTCGGCGAACTCGCTCACCAGGTCGGCGCGGCCGTTCTGGCAGATGTCGTTGAGCAGGAGATTGCTGTAGCGGTTGATGTAGCGGCGGATGCCCCGGTGGTCGAGGCCCGCCATGGCGCCGGTGACCGCGCCACGAAGCCGCTGGTGCTCGTCGCCCTCCACGAAACTGGCCATGGGCTGCCAGGTGACGACGGGGGCGAGCGGGTGGTCGGCGCCCATGGTGCCGTCCTGGACGGCCCGCCACTGGCGCGAGTCGCGGGTGTACTGCGAGGGGGTGCGCACCATGTGGAGGTTCTCGCTGTGGCCGAGGACCGCCCAGATGGGTACGTCGTTGTGGAGCAGGGCCGGGGCCACCGCGCCGTGCTCGGCGCGCAGCTTCTCGTAGAGGCCCGAGAGGTCGGTGTCCGCCTCGGGCCCGAACAGCCTGCGCAGACCGCCGGCGCCGAGACCGTGCGCGGGGCAGCCGGGCGGGGGCATGGCCGGGTCGTCCATGCCGGGGTGGGAGTGGGAAGGGGTCGTCACGTTCGTCGCTCCGGGGTTGCGGATGAGATGAGGTGTCAGACGCGGGCCACAGACAGGGAGTGCAGGTACCGCATGAGGGTCAGCAGGGTGTCCCGGCTCGATGCGCGCTGCCGGGCGTCGCACTTCACCATCGGGACCGCCTCGTCCAGGTCGAGGGCGTGGCGCAGCGCGTCCATCGGGTGGCGGGGCGCGTCGGGGAAGTCGTTGACGGCGACGACGAAGGGCACACCGCGCTCCTCCAGGCGGCCGATCACGTCGAAGCTGACTTCGAGGCGTCGGGTGTCCAGGAGGACGACCGCGCCGAGCGCCCCTTCGAAGAGGCCGTTCCACAGGAACCAGAAGCGCTCCTGGCCGGGGGTGCCGAACAGATAGAGCACCAGCTCTTCGGAGATGCTGATCCGGCCGAAGTCCATCGCGACGGTGGTGGCCGTCTTGGTCTCGGAGCCGTAGTTGTCGTCGACACCGATGCCGGCCTGGGTCATGGTCTCTTCGGTGGTCAGCGGACGGATCTCGCTGACCGAGCCGACCATCGTCGTCTTGCCGACCCCGAACCCGCCCACGATCACGACCTTCACGGCGGCCGTGGCCGTGTGCGGCAGTACGTCCTCGCTGCTGGGGCCGGTGATCGTGTCAGAGTTTTTGAAGTCCATGCATCACCGCTTCGAGAAGGGAACGATCGGGGAGCGTGGAGCGGACGATCGGCGCGCGTGCCTGTACCAGGTCCGCGCCGAGCATGTTCGTCAGCAGGATGGTCACCACGCTGAACGGCAGCGCGAGATAGGCGGACAGCTCGGCGACGGACAGCGGCGTCGTGCACAGGCGCAGGACGACGGAGTGTTCCGGCTGGGCCGTGGGCGCCGCCTCGCCGTGCGCGACGATCAGCGTGACGAGGTCGAGCGGCGCCCTCTCCGTGTCCTCGCCGGTCAGGATGTAGAGCCGCTCGGGATTCTCCGGGCTGCGCCGTTCCCGTTGGGGTGGGTCGTCCCGGGGAGGGTCGTCCCGGTGGGAGGGGTTCTCGCCGTGCGGAGGATTCATACGGCCTGCCCGTCTCGCCGGGGCGGGCTCGTCAGGTGGGCGCCGATCCGGACGACCAGGTCCCGCATGCGGTTGCCGATGAGACCCGCGTCGACGGTCTCGTCGGCGAGCACGGCGAGGTAGGCCCCCGCTCCGGCGGCCATCAGATAGAAGTAGCCGCCGCCGACCTCGATGATCACCATGCGCATCCCGCCGTCGGCGTGCGGGATCTCGGTGGCGACCGCGGCGGCCAGGGACTGGAGTCCGGCGCAGGCGGCGGCGATCCGGTCGGCGGCGTCGGGGTCGCCGCCGTAGCGTGCGATGCGCAGGCCGTCCGCGGAGAGCACCACGATCTGCCGGGTCTGCGGCACGCCGTCGGCGAGTTCCTTGAGCATCCAGTCGAAATTGGCCCGTTGCTGGATCACTTCCAGCCCCCCTCGTCGGCGTTGTCGGCACCGTCGGGGGTGCCGTGGTCGTTCTCGCTGTGGCCCTTGGGGAACAACGGGTCGTCGTCCACGGAATCGTCGCCGTTGACGCCCTTCATGAAGGCCTCGATCCAGAGGCCCGGCTCCTTCTCCTCCTTCTTCGCCGGTTCGGGTGCCACCGGTGCGGTGCCCTGCGGGGCGTACTGGGCGCGCTGCTTGGCGTACTTCTCGTCCGCGGCCTCCTGGGCGAGCCGCTCGGCGAGCGGGGTGCGGACGCGGCTGCGGCGCTGCGGCAGTCCGTTTGACGTCCACTCGGTGACCTCGGGGATGTCGTCCTCCATGGCCGCGGCGAGCGACTTGGAGAGCGGCGGTCCCGCCGTCATCACGCGGGGCTTCTTGCGGCGGATGCCCTGGGTCTCCTCGATGGGCCTGCCGTCGGAGTTGACCCGGGGCACCGCGGACGCGCCGATGCCGTGCGCGAGGCCGGGTGCGGGTCCCGTGGTGATCATCTCGCGCGGGACGATGAGGACCGCGCGGACGCCGCCGTACGCGGACTGGCGCAGCGAGACCTGGAGGTTGTACATCTGCGACAGCCGGCCCACGACGGCCATGCCGAGGCGGGGGGTCTCACCGAGGTCGTTCAGGTCGATGCCGGCCTGGGCCTGGGCGAGCATGCGCTCGGCCCGTGCCCGCGCCTCCTCGCTGAGGCTGACGCCGCCGTCCTCGATCTCGATGGCGATGCCGGTCTGCACCTCGACCGCGGTGACGTGCACGCGGGTCTGCGGCGGCGAGTAGCGCGTGGCGTTGTCGAGCAGCTCGGCGCAGGCGTGGATGAGCGGTTCCACGGACGTGCCGCGGATGGCGACCTTGGCGATCGAGTGCAGGTCGACGCGCTGGTACTCCAGGATCCGGGACATCGCGCCGCGGAGCACGCTGAACAGCGGTACGGGCTTGGGCCATTGGCGTCCCGGTCGGGCGCCGCCGAGCACGGTGATCGAGTCGGCGAGGCGGCCGATCAGGGCCGTGCCGTGGTCGATGCGGAGCAGGTCGTCGAAGACCTCGGGGTTGCGGCCGTGGAACTCCTCCATCTCGCGCAGTTCCGCGGACTGCTGATGGACGATGACCTGGACGCGCCGGGCGATGTTGACGAAGGCGCGCTGCGAGGACTCGCGCATCGCCTCTCCGGTGTCCAGGGTGTCCAGGACGTTGCGGAGCATCTTGCGCTGGGACTGCGGGAGTTGGGAGAAGGACTCGTCGCCGTCGACGAGATTGCGGATCACTTCCGAGGGGGCTTCGCCCTGCCGCAGCCGGAAGACGGCCTCGGGGATGATCTCCCTGCCCAGGCGGACGGTCTCGTCGTCATGGGACGCGATGCGCTGCTCCAGGAACGCGAGCCGCCGCGCGTACTGCGTGTGCAACTCCCGGATGGTCCGGCCGCGGCGCGCTGCTTCGGCGCCGACCGCGACGACCACGAGGGTCGCGATCGCGCCGCACCAGCCCACCGCGATGCGGGCGGGTTCCGGTACCGCGGCGACGGCGGCTCCGGTCGCCGCGGCCATCAGCATGGCGGGCAGCAACAGCACACGTGCGTAAGGGATTTCTCGGCCACCGGGAGGCGATTGAACACTCACCATGTATGCCCTCTGAACAGTTGTCTTGGGGGAGGAATGGGGGTTGAAGCCATGAAATGTGGGGAGTTTACGGGGAGTTGAGCACGGTAGACGTATGCGAACTATGGAAAGAATTGGGAACAAGCGCGCGAATCTATCGCAACTCGTTTCAACTCGCCGCGCTCCGGGCGAGCTTAGTCCGCCGGAATCATCGTCGAGTCATATTCAGCAACCCTCTGCAGCCGCCTTGCCGACAGGCATACACTCGGCTCCATTTACACGCGTGGCGATCATTCGAACACGTGGAGTGACGGGGTCGAACAGGCGGGAACACGGCTCCGGACGACCCCCGTTCGCCTCGTCGTACGTTCGGGAACAAGCCGGGGAATGGGCACGGCACAGCCGTGGTTGACGCTCTGCATGAAGGGCTGTTCCCTTGGGCGCATGCGCCCTCAGCTGCGTCTCGTCACGCGCGACCACATCGACTTCGGTCGCGTGTGGTCCGCGTCGTGTTGCTTCTGACTGCTTCCAAGTCAGCGCACACCACGACCAGTTGAGATGAGACCCCGCCATGCCCGTCGAGTTCCTCGGCATCGCCGCGACCAACGAAGGCTCCGAAGTCACCGCGCGCTCGGGCGTGTCCTTCGACAAGGACTACACGCTCCGGCTCGCCCGTGCCCACGAGGACCACGGCTGGGACCGTGTCCTGTTCGCCTACGGATCGGGATCCCCCGACCCCTCCCCCGCCGCCGCCTACATAGCGGCCCGCACGGACAAGCTCCAGATCCTGGTGGCGCACCGCCCGAACGTCTCGTACCCCACCTTCGCCGCGAAGACCTTCGCGACCCTGGACCACATCAGTGACGGCCGCCTGGCGGTGCACTTCATCACGGGCGGCAACGACCACGAGCAGCAGCGCGAGGGCGACTTCCACGCCAAGGACGAGCGGTACGCGCGCACCCGCGAAGCCATCCAGATCATCAAGAAGGCGTGGACCTCGCACGAGCCGTTCGACCACGAGGGCGCGCACTACCGCTTCAACGACTTCGTCAGCGACACCTTCCCGGTCCAGCAGCCGCATCCGCGCGTCTCGTTCGGGGGCTCGTCGCCCGCCGCGTACGAGGCCGGGGGCGCCGAGGCGGACATCTACTGCCTGTGGGGCGAGCCGCTCGCGCAGACCGCGGAGCAGATCGAGTCGGTGAGGGCGGCGGCGAAGGCGGCCGGGCGCACGGACGTCCCGAAGATCCAGGTGGCCTTCCGCCCGATCATCGCGCCGACCGAGGAACTGGCCTGGGAGAAGGCACACGCGACCCTGGCCCGCATCAAGGCCCGCAAGGCGGGAGCGCCCCTGTCCCGCCGCCATCCGCTGACGAATCCTGAGAACTCGGGCTCCCGGCGCCTGCTCGCGGCGGCGGCCTCGGGTGAGCGCCACGACCGCGCGCTCTGGACCCCGACGGCCGCGGAGACCGGCGGCGCGGGCAATTCGACCGCCCTGGTGGGCACTCCGGAGACGGTCGCCCAGGCCCTCCTCGACTACTACGACCTGGGCGTGGAAATCCTCTCCGCCCGGGGCTACGACCTTCTGGACGACGCGATCGACTTCGGGCGGCACGTGATCCCGATCGTGCGGGACGAGGTGGCGAAGCGGGACGCCTCCCGGGCGAGCACGGCGGCGTAGGCAAAAGGGCGGGCCCGGGGGTCGGACTCTCCCCCGGGCCCGCCCCCCACTTTCCGTCAGCCGACCGAGCTGTACGCCACCACACCCCGCAGCAACTGGTCCACGGCCTTGCGGGCGTTCTTCGCCACGGTCGACCCCTCACGCGGAGCGGCGGCCGAGATCTGTCCGAGGACGTCGATCACCTGCTTGCACCACCGCACGAAGTCCCCCGCGGGCATCTCGACCTCGCGGAGCACCTCGTCGAGGCCCTTGTCGGAAGCCCACATGTACGCCGCCCAGGCGAACCCGAGGTCGGGCTCGCGCTGCCCGACCCCTTCCGCCTGGTTGATCTTGAACTCTTCCTCCAGGGCATCGAGCCGCCCCCAGATCCGCACCATCTCGCCGAGGGAGGCCTTCACCTTCCCGGAGGGCAGCTTGGGGGCGAGTGCGTCGTCCGCCATCCGGGCCTCGAACACCAACGCCGAGACGCACGCGGCCAGTTCGGCGGGGCTGAGCCCCTCCCACACGCCTTCGCGCAGGCATTCGCTCGCGAGGAGGTCCAGCTCTCCATAGAGCCGGGCCAGCCGCTTGCCGTGCTCGGTGACCTCGTCGCCCCGCAGATAGTCCATCTCGGTCAGCAGCGCGACGATCCGGTCGAAGGTCCGCGCGATGGTGTTCGTGCGCCCCTCGATCCGCCGCTCCAACTGCACGGTGTCCCGCCGCAGGCGGTAGTAGCGCTCGGCCCACCGCGCGTGGTCCTCGCGCTCGTCGCACCCGTGGCAGGGGTGCGCCCGCAGTTCCGTACGGAGCCGGGCGATCTCCTGGTCGTCGGCCGCGACGGCGCGGCCCTTGCGGTGCCGCTCCGGAACGATGTGCCCGGCCTTGGTGCGCAGCGCGGACGCCAGGTCCCGGCGCGACTGCGGCGAGCGCGCGTTGAACGACTTCGGGATGCGCATCCGCTCCAGCGCCTCGACCGGCACCGGGAAGTCCATCGAGGCCAGCCGCTTGACCTGCCGCTCGGCGGTGAGGACCAGCGGCCTCGGGCCGTCCTGGTGCTCGAAGCCCCGGTGGCCGTTGACCCGTCCCGCGGGAATCCCCGGATCCAGGACGAGCGCGAGGCCCGCGTACTTCCCGGCCGGCACGTGGATGATGTCACCGGGCTTGAGCTTCTCCAGGGCGGCGGCCGCGGCCACCCTGCGCTGGCTGGCGCCCTGCTTGGCGAGCTCGGTCTCCCGGTCCTTCAGCTCGCGGCGCAGGCGCGCGTACTCGTCGAAGTTGCCCAGGTGGCAGGTCATCGAGGCTTTGTAGCCCTCGAGGCCCTCTTCGTTCTTCTGCACCTGGCGCGAGATCCCGACGACCGACTTGTCGGCCTGGAACTGCGCGAAGGACGTCTCCAGGAGCTCACGCGAACGGTGGCGCCCGAACTGGTCGACCAGGTTCACCGCCATGTTGTACGACGGCTTGAAGCTGGACCGCAGCGGATAGGTGCGCGTGCCGGCGAGTCCCGCGAGGTGCTCCGGGCTCATGGCGCGCTGCCACAGGACGACCGCGTGGCCCTCGACGTCGATGCCGCGCCGCCCGGCACGGCCGGTCAGCTGCGTGTACTCGCCGGGGGTGATGTCCGCGTGCTGCTCGCCGTTCCACTTGACGAGCTTCTCCAACACCACACTGCGCGCGGGCATGTTGATGCCCAGGGCGAGTGTCTCGGTGGCGAAGACCGCGCGCACGAGGCCGCGCACGAAGAGCTCCTCGACGACCTCCTTGAAGGTCGGCAGCATGCCCGCGTGGTGCGCGGCGATGCCACGCTCCAGGCCTTCCAGCCATTCGTAGTAGCCAAGGACGTGCAGGTCCTCGTCCGGGATGGCGGCCGTGCGCTCCTCGACGATCTCGCGCACCTGCATCCGCGCGTCCTCGTCGTTCAGCCGCAGTCCCGCGTGCAGGCACTGCTGCACGGCGGCCTCGCAGGCCGCGCGGCTGAAGATGAAGGTGATCGCGGGTAGGAGGCCCTCGGAGTCGAGCCGGTCGATGACCTCGGGGCGGCCCGGGGTCCAGATCCGCGACCGCTGTCTGCGCTCACGCTCGCGGTCGGCCTCGCGGACCATCTTGCCCTTGCGGCGCTCGCGCGGGTTGTACGAACGGCTGGCCTCCATCCGCGCCATGCGCGTGAGGTCGGGGTTGACGGCCTTGCGCTGGCCCTCGCCCTCCTCGAAGAGGTCGTACATCCGGCGCCCGGCCAGGACGTGCTGGAACAGCGGCACGGGCCGGTGCTCCGAGACGATCACCTGCGTGTCGCCGCGCACGGTGTCCAGCCAGTCGCCGAACTCCTCGGCGTTCGAGACGGTCGCCGACAGGGAGACCAGCGTCACCGACTCCTGGAGGTGGATAATCACCTCTTCCCAGACGGCGCCACGGAAGCGGTCGGAGAGGTAGTGCACCTCGTCCATCACCACATAGCCGAGGTTCAGCAGCGACTGCGAGCCCGAATACAGCATGTTCCGCAGGACCTCGGTGGTCATGACGACCACGGGCGCATCGGAGTTGACGCTGTTGTCGCCGGTCAGCAGACCGACCTTGTCCGCGCCGTATCTCTTGGAGAGGTCGGCGTACTTCTGGTTGGAGAGCGCCTTGATGGGCGTCGTGTAGAAGCATTTCTTGCCCTGCATCAGGGCCAGGTGCACGGCGAACTCGCCGACGATCGTCTTGCCCGAGCCCGTGGGGGCGGCGACGAGCACACCCTTGCCCGCCTCGAGCGCCTGACAGGCCTCGATCTGGAAGGGGTCGAGGCCGAATTCGTACATCTCGCGGAAGCCAGCGAGTGCGGTGGCCTGCTCGACAGCGCGCTCGCGCGCCGCCGCGTACCGCTCGGCCGGTGAGAGGTCCTCTGTCATCGTGCTTTCGAGACTACCGGCCACCACTGACAACGGACGATCATTATCTGCCTTACGACGCTTACGGGCTTACGGCGCTAGCGGCCCTTCGGGGACCAGTACCCGCACGGCCCCCGGCACACACTCCGCCGTCAGCGGGAGCAGCCCGAGCTGCTCCCCGTCCGCGTACCCGGTGACGTCCGGGGCCGCGAGCTCCACCTTCGCGGCCCGGAACACGGTGACCTTGGGGTGGTCCAGGTGCGTGCCCTTGTAGACCCGCGGGAAGACCTTCAGGAGCGTGGTGCGGCTGCAGTCGCCGACGACCGTGACGTCGAAGAGACCGTCGCTCATGTCGGCCCGCGCGCAGATCTTCATGCCACCGCCGTACGACGATCCGTTCCCGACGGCGACGAGCGTCGCGCGGACCTCGTGGACCCGGCCGCCGTCCAGCATGATGCGGTACGGGACGGGCTTGAAGGCGGCCAGCTCGGCGGCCATCGCGAGGTCGTACTTGAAGCGCCCGGTGGGCCAGCGCATCCGGTTGCCCCGGTCGTTGACCCGCGAGTCGAAGCCGGAGGCGAGCACGGTGCCGAACCACGTCTTGCCCACCCGTCCCAGGTCGACGTCGCGGGTGCGCCCCGCGAGGAGCGCGTCGGCGACGACCGCCCCCGCCGCGGCCGGGTCGCGCACCGGAAGCCCGAGCGCACGCGCGAAGTCGTTGCCGGTGCCCACGGCGATCACCCCCAGGGGCGTCGAGGTCTGCGCGACGGCCTGCAGCGCGAGGCTGGCCATGCCGTCACCGCCGACGGCTATCAGCGCGCGCGTACCGGCGGAGACGGCGTCACGGGCCCGGCGCAGCGCGTCGGCGGAGTCCTCGCCGATGACCGTGCGCACGGAGAATCCTGCGGCCCGCAACGCGGAAGCGGCCGGCTGCGCCGCGTGGGCGCCCCGGCCGCGTCCCGCGGTGGGATTGACGAAGAGGGTGATCTCGCTGGTCACGGCCGGACCATACAAGGTCAGGTCACGTCGTCGAAACCGTTTACCCGATCTCGGTTCGCGCCGTCGCCGCTCGCCTGCTCGGGCAGCGCACGGTTCGCGGACACGGGCTCGATCTCGCCGACGTCCTCGGGGGTGAGGTCGAGGTCGGACGCCTCGTCGTCATCGGGCCCACTCGCCTCGATCTTGGCCTTGCGCCGGTCGTTGGCGAGCGAGAAGGCGGTGGCCGCGAAGTAGAGCACCCAGATCGGTCCGGCGAGCATCATCATGGTCAGCGGGTCCGTGCTGGGCGTCGCCACGGCCGCGAAGACCGTGATGCCCATGATCATCCCGCGCCACCAGCCGAGCATCCGCTTGCCGGTGAGCACCCCGGTGAGGTTCAGCATCACCAGCAGGAGCGGCAGCTCGAAGGAGAGGCCGAAGACGATCACCATGCGGGTGACCAGGTCGATCAGTTCGTCGAGCGGCAGCTGGTTGTCGACCCCGACGGGCGAGAAGTCGAGCAGCACGCGCGCCATCGTCGGCAGCGTCTTGTACGCGAAGTACCCGCCGCCGAGGAACAGCGGGAAGCCGGCGCCCACGAAGCCGTAGGCGTACTTCTTCTCGCTCTTGTGCAGGCCGGGGGCGACGAACGCCCACAGCTGGTAGAGCCAGACCGGCGACGCGAGCACCACACCGGCCATCAGGGAGATCTTCAGGGCGAGCGTGAACGGCGTGATCAGACCGTTCAGCACAATGCGCGCGCAGGTCTCCTCGCCGCCCTTGTCCGCCAGCTCGGCGAAGCTGGAATCGCAGCCCACGGAGCTCAGGATCGGGTTCGTGAAGAACTCGATGATGTCCTTGTAGAAGAAGGCAGCGACGATCGCGACGACGATGATGGCCAGCACGGCCTTCGCGAGCCGGTTGCGGAGCTCGCGCAAGTGCTCCGCAAGCGGCATCCGCCCCTCGGGATCCTGTTCCTTCTTGCGGGCAGACTTGAGCAACCCACGTCCTCATCTCGTGCGGCAGGCCGGCCGTCGCCGGCCTTGGATCAGCGCTTAGTCGTGCTGTCGGTGGGCTCGGTGACCGGGCGGGAGCTCGTCACGTCGCCGGGCGCGGCCTGGATCGTGCGCGGCTGGGCGGCGGAAGGGTCACCGGGCGGGTCGGCCGGGGCGGCTTCGTCCTTCTTGCCGTCCGTCTTCATCGCCTTCGCCTCGCTCTTGAGGATCCGCGCGGACTTGCCGAGCGACCGGGCCATGTCGGGAAGCTTCTTCGCGCCGAACAGCAGAACGATGACGACGAGAATGAGAATGATCTCGGGGGCGCCGATCTTTCCGAACATAGGTCTTTACCTTCTCACCGAGGCGGCAGGGGCGGGGCTGCCGGACAGGCCGGACTTGCTGTCCGGCCACCGTGCTGGCAGCGATCGTAACGCTCAGGGGTGAACGCAGGGCAATCCCTGTGCGTACTCCCAGTTGCGGCCCGCGCCTCGCAACTCCGGGCCACTTCAGCAGCGTACCTGCCGGACAAGGGAAGTTGACAGGCCGCGGTGTCGATGCGCGTCTCCGTGGCACCAGCGGGTTTCACAGGATTTAAAGGACATCTCGGCCCGCACGGGCCACACCCGTCGCCGCCGCTTCGAGATCCTCCGCCGCGCGGTTGATCCGCTGTGTGGTCTCCGTCACTTGGACACTGAGGCGCTGCGCCTCGATGAAGACCCTGATCGCCAGTACGCCGAGCACGGCGAGGCCACAGAACCCCGCGGCAATCGCCAGCATCGCCCAGAACATGCGCCGAGCCTAGACGGTCGAGTGCAGACGCAGCGTCCGCACCCCGCCGCCGGTGAGCAGTTCGACGATGCGCTCGCCCGCGGGCTTGCGCACCGCGGTGTCGCACTCGGGGCAGGTGAACGAGTAGAAGGTGGTGCGGGCGGAGGCGCCGATGGCCAGCCGCAGGGAGCCCGCGGAGAGTTCGAAGCGGGCGCGGCAGTCGGGGCAGGCGGCCTTGAAGAGCACAGGAGCGATTCTCGACATTCCGGGAATCTCGGACATGATGCTGGTGTTCAACGCCCTTGCTCCTGCCTGTCGTACGACCCGTCGGGGCCTCTGTCGTAGGCCGCGAGCGCCTCTCGGGCCGCCAGCCGTGCGCTGTCCGCGAGATCCACCGGGGAGACGATGTGCCCGTCCCCGCCGAGCCGCAGCGCGAGCCTGCGCAGCGAGGTGGGGTCCGGGGTGCGCAGCGTGATCCGCAGGCCCCCGTCGGGGAGCTCCTCGGCGCTGTCGTGGGGGTAGTACTCGGCGACCCAGCGGCCGCCGGGGCCGACCTCGATGACCACTTCGGGGTCCTCGGCGGCGGGCTGCACGAGCCCCTCGGAGAGGTCGCGCAGTTCGACCTCGGGCGGCGACGACGGCTCGTCCAGGATCTTGATCTCGGCCACCCGGTCGAGGCGGAAGGTGCGGCGCGCCTCGGAGAGGTAGCACCACCCCTCCATGTACGTGTGCCCGACGGCGAAGAGCCTGATCGGGTCGACCTCGCGCTCGGTGAGCTCGTCGCGTGCGGGTGAGTAGTAGCGCAGCCAGAGCCTGCGCCGCTCGGAGATGGCGCGGTCGACGTCGGCGAAGACGCCGCCCTCGGACTCGAAGGTCACCGAGAGGCGCGCACTGGCGCCCGCGTTCTCCCCAGCTGCCGTCTCCAGCTTCGCGGTGGCGCGCACCAGCGCCTGCCGGTCGCTCTCGCGCAGCCCCGGCAGCGTGGAGACCGCGCGGGCGGCCACCAGGAGCGCGGTGGCCTCGTCGGCGGCGAGCCGCAGGGGGGCCGCCACGTCGTCCGGGTTGTGCCACCAGATGCGGTCGCCGTCGGTGTCGATGTCCAGGAGGTCGCCGCCGCGGAAGCTGGTCCCGCACAGCGGCAGCACGTCCAGGTCGGAGATCAGCTCGTCCTCGGTGATCCCGAAGGCACGGGCGACGTCATGTACGTGGGCGCCGGGGCGCTCACGCAGATACGTCACCAGGGAGAGCATCCGCCGGGTCTGGTCGATGGCGTTCGAGGCCATGGTCTGTACGTCCCCTCAGCCCTTGGCCACGGCGCGCAGCCGGTCCACCACGTCGGCCCGCAGCTCCGCGGGCTCCAGGACCACCACATCGGGTCCGAACTCCACCAGCCAGGCGTCGAGCCCGTGCCCGTACGGAATCTCCAACTCGTCCCACCCCTCGCCCACTTCACGTATCTGGGCGGCCTTGGCGCGCAGCGGGTAGCCCGCGCCCTTGCGCAGTCTGATCAGCGCGGAGCGGTCGGCGCTCTCCCCCGCCCAGCTCGCGACGGTCTCGCGCACCGTGACCACATCGGGGATCTCGGCGGTGAACTTGCCGGCGCGGGCACGGACCTTCCCGGTGATGCGGGAGAGCCGAAAGACGCGCTCGGCGCCGCGGTCGCGGTCCCAGCCCGCGAGGTACCAGTGGCCGCGCCAGCACTCCAGCGCCCACGGCTCGACGTGGCGCTGCTCGGGGCGGGCCGCGGTCGCCTTGCGGTAGTCGAAGACGACGGGGCGGCGGTCGCGGCAGGCGAGCATCAGCGGTTCGAAGGACGCCTCGTGCACGGGGATGCGCGGTTCGAGCGCGCTGTGCGTGCCGTACGGGTCGAGGTCCTCCGGCAGGCCCGCGGCGCGCAGCTTCTGCAGGGCGCCGCTGGCGGCTCCGGCGAGGCGTGCCTGCTGCCAGACCTTGGCCGCGAGGCCGAGCGCGGCGGCTTCCTCGGCGTCGATGGTGATGGGCGGGAGGCGGTTGCTGTCGCGGCGCGCGAGATAACCCACCTCGCCGTCGAGGTTCTCCACCGTCTCGATGACCAGGCCGAGTTCGCGCAGATCGTCCTTGTCGCGCTCGAACATCCGGTTGAAGGAGTCGTCGGACCCCGCCTCCAGATAGGCCTCGATGGACTCGCGCAGCTCGCGCTTGCTGAGCGGACGCCGCGTCCCCAGCAGACACAGCGCCAGGTTCATCAGCCGCTCGGCCTTGGCAATGGCCATCGACGCCCTTTCTCAACAGTGCTTCCGACCGCCGACCGTACCGCCCCGGGGTGTCGTGGGAAAAGCCGAGGGCCCATGCCGGAACAGGCATGGACCCTCGGTGGGCAGGTCTGATCAGACCCTGGACCCAGTCGTCGCTCAGACGCCCATGAGGTCGCAGACGAAGATCAGCGTCTCGCCGGGCTCGATGGCGCCGCCACCGGCACCGCGGTCGCCGTACGCCAGGTGGGCGGGGATGGTCAGCCGGCGGCGTCCGCCGACCTTCATGCCCTGGACGCCCTGGTCCCAGCCTGCGATGACCTGACCGGCGCCCAGCTGGAACTGGAGCGGCGTGCCGCGGTTCCAGGAGGCGTCGAACTCTTCACCGGTGGAGAAGGCCACGCCCACGTAGTGAACCTTGACGGTGGCGCCCAGCTTGGCCTCCGGGCCGTCACCCTCCCAGATCTCCACGATCTCGAGTTCACTGGGGGCCGGACCGTCGGGGAAGTCGATCTCGGGCTTCTCGATGCTCACGTCACATGCTCCTGCTTTGATACGAATGGCCAGCCGGGACAGTGTTACATCTTTGCCAGGATGTCCACGGTGAAGACCAGCGTGGAGTCCTTCTTGATGGTGCTGCCCTGCGGCGGCTGGTCGCCGTAACCGAGCTTCGGGGGAACGACGATCAGGACGCGGCTGCCGACCTTCTTGCCGGTCAGGCCCTGCGCCCAGCCCTTGACGACCTGCGCGAGCTGGAACGAGGCGAGCTGACCGCTCTTGTACGAGGAGTCGAACTCCTTGCCGTCGGCCCACAGCACGCCCTTGTACTGGCACAGGAGGCTGTCGGTCTCCTTGATCTCCTCGCCGTCGCCCTCGAGCACGTAGGTCGCGACGAGCTTGGTCGGGGCGTCCTTCTTCGGGACGTCGACCGAGGGGGCCTTGCCGTCCGTGTTCGTGCCGACCTTGGGGAGGTCGATGTTGGACTGTGCGACCTTCTTGCCGTTGGCCGAGCTCTTGGCGCTGAAGGTGCCCACCAGGTCGACGACGAAGACCAGCGTGTCGCTGCCCTTGATGCCCGCCTGCTTGTTGCCCTCGGTGCCGTAACCCATCTTCGGCGGGATCGCGAGCTGCACGCGGCTGTCGAGCTTCTTGCCGACCAGGGCCTGGTCCCAGCCGGGGATGACCTGTCCGGTGCCGATCGGGAAGACCGTGGGGTTGCCGCGGTCGTACGAGTTGTCGAAGACCTTCGCCGTGGCCCAGATCTGGCCGAGGTAGTTGGCCTGGAGGTAGTCGCCCTTCTTGACCTCGGTGCCCTTGCCCTCGACGAGCGTCTTGACCGCGAGGTCGGAGGACGGCTTGCCGGACCCCTTCGCGACGGTCGGCTTCTGGCCGAACTTCGTCCCCTTCGTGATCTCGGGCAGCGGCCCGTCCACGATCTTCGCCGTCGGCGCGGCCGAGGACGAGTTGGAGGGGGACGGGGTGTCGCTTGACTTGGCCTTGTCGGCCTTTTTGTCGTCACCACACCCGGCCAGCGTGAGCAGGCCGGCCGGAACAGCAAGGAGAAGTGAGCGTCGGCGCACGGTGGGGGCCTCGTATCGGTCGATCTTGTCGGTTGGCGTGCGCGCAACTCTACGCATGGAGAAGGGCGCCGTACGAGGAACGTACGGCGCCCCGCGTTGCGTTCCCGCAACGCATCTCCTGTATCAGGGTTTACATACCGGCGATCAGTTTCTCCACCCGGTCGTCCACCGACCGGAAGGGGTCCTTGCACAACACCGTGCGCTGTGCCTGGTCGTTGAGCTTCAGGTGCACCCAGTCGACGGTGAAGTCGCGGCGCTGCTCCTGGGCCCTGCGGATGAAGTCGCCGCGCAGCCGCGCGCGGGTGGTCTGCGGCGGCACCGACTTGCCCTCGAAGATCTTCAAGTCGTTGCAGATGCGGGCGGCTTGGCCCTTCCTCTCCAGGAGGTAGTACAGCCCGCGACGGCGGTGGATGTCGTGATACGCGAGGTCTATCTGCGCGACCCGGGGATGCGACATGGTCATGTTGTTCTTCGCTCGGTACCGCTCGATGAGCTTGTACTTCATGACCCAGTCGATCTCGGTGCCGATGCGGTCGAGGTCCTCGGCCTCGATCGCGTCGAGGGTGCGGCCCCACAGCTCCAGGACCTGCTCGACCGTGCCCGTGCGGATGCCGCGGCGGTCCACGAAGTCCACGGCCTTCTCGTAGTACTCGCGCTGCACGTCCAGGGCCGAGGCCTCGCGGCCGCTGGCCAGGCGCACCTTGCGGCGGCCCGTGATGTCGTGACTGACCTCGCGGATCGCCCGGATCGGGTTCTCCAGGGTCAGGTCCCGCATCACCGTGCCCGCTTCGATCATGCGCAGGACGAGGTCGGTGGCGCCGACCTTCAGGAGCATGGTCGTCTCGGACATGTTCGAGTCACCGACGATGACGTGCAGCCTGCGGTAGCGCTCGGCGTCCGCGTGCGGTTCGTCGCGGGTGTTGATGATCGGCCGGGAGCGGGTGGTCGCGGAGGAGACCCCTTCCCAGATGTGCTCGGCACGCTGGGAGACGCAGTACACGGCGCCGCGCGGAGTCTGCAGCACCTTGCCCGCGCCGCAGAGCAGCTGTCGCGTGACGAGGAAGGGAATGAGGATGTCCGCGAGCCGCGAGAACTCCCCGTGCCGGGCCACCAGATAGTTCTCGTGGCAGCCGTAGGAGTTTCCCGCCGAGTCGGTGTTGTTCTTGAAGAGATAGACGTCGCCCGCGATTCCCTCCTCGTGCAGGCGGCGTTCGGCGTCGACGAGCAGGCCTTCCAGAATGCGCTCGCCCGCCTTGTCGTGCGTGACCAGCTCGGTCACGTTGTCACATTCCGGTGTTGCGTATTCCGGATGTGACCCGACGTCAAGATAGAGGCGGGCGCCGTTCCGCAGAAAGACGTTGCTGCTGCGGCCCCATGAGACAACACGGCGGAAGAGGTAGCGCGCCACCTCGTCAGGCGACAGACGGCGCTGTCCCCTAAACGTGCACGTGACGCCGTACTCATTCTCCAGCCCGAAAATGCGGCGGTCCATGACTGAACATTACGCCTGATGCCCTGCCCTGAAACCGGGTTCGACGGCACCGTTTCGATCATTTTCCGATGAACCCGCAACAACCGCCGAATCTGCGGGCAGCGCGAGCGCCCGTGCCGTGGCCAGCAGGACAAGCAGCGCGGCGACTCCCGCGAGTCCCGGGACGGCGAAGCCCCACCGGGTCCCGCCCCACTCGACGACAGGACCCGCCGCGGCCGTCCCCAGCGACGCGCCGACCGTGAACGTCGTCACGAGCCAGGAGAACGCCTCGGTGACGGTGCCGCGCGGGGCGTGGCGGTCGACGATGATGAACGCGCACGCGAGCGCGGGCGCCAGGAAGACTCCCGCGACGGCCGCGAGCACCGTCATGGCGACGGCGTCCGGCGTCAGCGTCAACGGCCAGTAGCAGAGGGCGAGCAGGGCCACCAGGACGGTGAGCCGCTTCTCCGGTACGCCGGCCCACTGCCGCGCCCCGTAGACCGATCCTCCGACGAGGGCGCCGAGGCCCAGCGCCGCCAGCATCCAGCCGTAGACCGCGTCGCCGCCGTGCCCGTCGGCGTACGACACACCGGCGACGGTGATGGAGCCGAGCGCCATGCCGATGAAGAGGAAGGCGCCGAGCAGTGCGATGAGCCCGGGTGAGCGCAGCGCGCCCAGCCAGTGCGCCTCCCGGGGCGCCGAGCGCCACGCGCGCGAGGGCTTCGACATCACCACGGAGAGGGCGCCGAGCACGCCGATGACGTTCACGACGAGCAGCGCGGCCTGCTCCGACCAGAGCGCGACGCAGCCCGTGACGAGCAACGGTCCGACGGTGAACATGACTTCCTGGGCGATGGCGTCCATGGCGTACGCCGTGTGCACCTGCTCCTCCTTGCCCAGGACGTTCGGCCACAGTGCGCGCAGGCCGCCCTCCAGGGGCGGGGTGAAGAGACCGGCCGCGCCCACCGCGACGTACGCGAGGCCGAGCGAGTCGGGCCCGGTGAAGGCGAAGCCCGCCATGCCGAGGGCGGAGAGGAGCGCCGCGGGGAGCTGGACGCGCGGCTGCCCGTGGAGGTCCACCAGGCGGCCGAGCAGCGGCTGGCCCACCGCGTTGGCCACGCCATACACCGCGGCGAGACCACCGGCGAGGCTGTACGTGCCGCCCTCGGCGCGGATGAAGAGCACGATGGCGATCGCGGCGGTCGCGTTCGGCAGCCGGCCCACCAGGGTGCCGGCGAGCAGCCGCCCGGCGTATCTCGTCCGGAGGATCTCCGCGTATCCGGCAGCCATGCTTCCCGCCCCTTCCGCGGTGCCGTCGCACCGAGGTTTTACGTATAACTTCGAGCGTCATACGTACCATGAGCGCTCACCGCGGGTCCACCCGATCGCAGCCCCGCGGCACCGACCTGGGAGGTACCAGAAGTGGCCGGGCCACAGCAGGAGGCCGCAGGGCCGCGCCCCACGAGCCGCGACGTCGCACGGGCCGCCGGGGTGTCCCAGGCCACCGTCTCCCTCGTGTTCGGCGAGAAGTGGCGCGGCCGGGTCGCCGAACGCACCGCCGAGCGCGTCCGCGACACGGCACGCGACCTGGGCTACCGGCCGAATCTCGCGGCCCGCAACCTCCGCCTGGGCCGCACCAGGACGGCCCTCCTCGTCGTGCCCGCCCTCACCAACGAGTTCTTCGCCCGCGTCTACACCGGAGCCGCCCGCGTCGCCGCCGAACACGGCTTCGGAGTCGTCCTCTACCCCTCCCCCGACGGCATGGGCCCCGCCCGCGACCCCTTCGACTCCAGCCGCGCCGCCCTCGACGGCATCCTCGCCTCCTCCATCGCGTCCGACGCCCTCGCCACCATCCAGGGCGACGCGCTCCCCCTGGTCATGCTCGACAGCGACCCGGCGGGCAGCCTCGGCGCGGCCACCGTGAACCTCGACATCGGCGACGGCATGCGCCAGGCGGCCGGGCATCTGCTGGCCCTGGGCCACCGCGACTTCCTGCATCTGGCCGCCGACGTCGAGTCCTGGACCTTCGACGTACGCTCGGACGCCCTCGCGGCGGCGCTGAGGGGCACCAGCGCGGCCGTACGCACCGTCCGGGCACTCCTCACCGTCGACGACGCCCGTACGGCCACCGAGGCCGCCCTCAGCGCGCCGGGGCCCCGCCCCACGGCGCTCGTCTGCGACGACGACATCCTCGCCGCGGGCGCCTGCAAGGCGGCCCGCCGCCTGGGTCTGCGCGTCCCGGAGGACCTCTCGGTGACCGGCTTCGACGACCTCACCCTGGCGACCGCCGTGGAACCCGAACTCACCACCGTGCGGCTGCCGGCGGAGCAGTTCGGCGAACGCGGCATGACGTCCCTGCTCGCCGTCCTCGACGGGCACGCGCCGCGGCCCGACACCCTCCCCGTCGAGCTGGTGATCCGCGGCTCGACGGCCACCGCCGCCCGTCGGGCTTAGCCGCCACGCGCATGTACGCCCCGTGCTGCGGCCTGGTGGCCGGAACACGGGGCGTACGTCGAACCGAACTACTTCTCGGTGGATCCCGGGTCGGAGGCGGAACCGGACTCCGTGTCCGGCTCCTCGTTGTCGGAATCTGCGTCCGTGGGGGCCGACGCACCGCCCTCCAGCAGTCGCGCGAGCTGGCGTCCGACGATCCGCTTGAACTTCCGCTGCTGCGGCCTCGTACGGTCGAGGACCGCCACTTCGAGCCGCTCCGCGGGGATCTCCCGCTCGCTGCCGTTCGTGTCGCGGGACAGCGACTGCACGGCCAGCTTCAGCGCCTCGGCGAGCGTCATCCCGTCACGATGCCGCTGATCGAGATACGTGCTGATCTGCTCGGCATTGCCGCCGACCGCGACCGAACCGTGCTCGTCCACGATCGAACCGTCGTGCGGCAGCCGGTAGATCTGATCGCTGTCAGCCGTGGCCCCGACCTCCGCGACGACCAGCTCGACCTCGTACGGCTTCTCCGCCTGGCTCGAGAAGATCGTGCCCAGCGTCTGGGCGTAGACGTTCGCGAGCCCACGGGCCGTCACATCGTCACGGTCGTAGGTGTATCCACGGAGATCGGCGTAGCGCACGCCACCGATCCGCAGGTTCTCGTATTCGTTGTACTTGCCGGCGGCCGCGAAGCCGATCCGGTCATAGATCTCGCTGAACTTGTGCAGCGCACGGGACGGGTTCTCGCCGACGAACACGATGCCATCGGCGAACTGCAGCACAACAAGGCTGCGACCACGGGCGATGCCCTTGCGGGCGTATTCCGCCCGGTCGGCCATGGCCTGCTGGGGTGAGACATAGAACGGCGTCGACACCGGCTATCCGTCCCTTTCTGTCAGTGACTCAGTCAGTGGCGAATACGGATCGATCAGAGCAGCGAGGCCCGCGGGCCGTCGGGCTGCTCCATGCGCCGCTCAAGGATCGAGCGGGCGATCTCGGAAGACTCCTCGTCCCCCAACCGCCGGAATCCCTCGTCGGAGATCACGGTGACGATCGGGTAGATCCTGCGGGCGACATCCGGACCACCTGTCGCCGAGTCGTCGTCCGCCGCGTCGTACAACGCCTGCACGACGAGCGTCGTCGCTTCCTGCTCCGACAGGTCGTTGCGGTAAAGCTTCTTCATCGCGCCGCGCGCGAAGACCGAACCCGAGCCGGTGGCCGCGAAGCCGTGCTCCTCGGAACGGCCGCCCGTGACGTCGTACGAGAAGATGCGGCCCTTCTCGCGGTCCACGTCGTACCCCGCGAAGAGCGGGACAACGGCGAGGCCCTGCATGGCCATTGCCAGATTCGACCGGATCATCGTCGACAGGCGATTGGCCTTGCCCTCCAAGGAGAGCGTGGCACCCTCGACCTTCTCGAAGTGCTCGAGCTCCAGCTGGAAGAGCTTGACCATCTCCACGGCGAGACCGGCGGTGCCCGCGATGCCCACGGCCGAGTACTCGTCGGCGGGGAACACCTTCTCGATGTCGCGCTGCGCGATGACGTTGCCCATGGTCGCCCGGCGGTCACCGGCGAGCACCACGCCACCGGGGAACGTCGTCGCCACGATCGTCGTGCCGTGCGGCGCCTCGATCACACCCTGGGTGGGCGGCAGCTGCCGATTGCCCGGCAGGATGTCGGGCTGGTGCTCGGACAGAAAGTCCATGAAGGACGAGGAACCAGGCGTCAGGAAGGCAGCCGGCAGACGCCCGGTGCTACGAGTGTTGGCTTCCACGCGTTTCCTTCCGGATAAGTGACGGCCCGACGCGGAGTGTCGGGATCGTCTCCCAACTTGCCGACGGCCGAATTGCAGTTGAAGCACCGTACGCCAGGGACCCTACCCGCCTCGTGGCGGTGATCCACATGAACGGCTGGAGCGTTCACGGAGATCGGTTCGGGTCCGATCGAGAGCGTCGCCAGGTCATCCGAAGCACGGCGGGTTCTCCCCCGCCGGGCTTCGACCAACCCAGCAACCCTCACTTCAACCTTGAGAACAGAGGCGGAACTACTCGCCGCCCTTTTGAACGAAGGAGCGCACAAAGTCCTCCGCGTTCTCCTCCAGGACGTCGTCGATCTCGTCGAGGACGGAGTCCACGTCGTCGCTCAACTTCTCCTGGCGCTCCTTGAGGTCTTCGGAGCCCTGCGCTTCCTCTGTCTGCTCCTCGACCTCCTCGGTGGAACGCGTCGCCTTCTGCTGTCCGCCGCCGGTGTCCTTGGTCGCCATCTACCTCACCCCGCTCGTTCGGTTCGATGCACTTGATCAGACCCTATAAGCCAGGTCTGACATCGGCCCCGTAGTTACTGCAACGTCCGGGCACCACCTCGATGATTCCCACACGCCGGGTCTTTCAGCCTCCGGAGAGCACCCGAACCAGGTCCTCCGCCGTACGGCAGCGGTCCAGGAGCTCCTTGACGTGGTTCCGCGTCCCGCGCAGGGGCTCCAGTGTGGGCACCCGCTGGAGCGAGTCACGGCCCGGAAGGTCGAAGATGACCGAATCCCACGAGGCCGCGGCCACGTCGTCCGCGTACTGCTCGAGGCAGCGGCCGCGGAAGTACGCGCGCGTGTCCTCCGGGGGCTTGGTCTGGGCGCGCTCGACCTGTGGCTCCTCCAGAAGGCGCTTCATCTTGCCGCGTGCCACCAGACGGTTGTAGAGGCCCTTGTCGGGCCGTACGTCCGCGTACTGGAGGTCGACCAGGTGCAGCCGCGCCGCGTCCCAGTCGAGGCTGTCACGGCGGCGGTAGCCCTCCATGAGTTCCCGCTTGGCGACCCAGTCGAGCTCTCCGGAGAGGCTCATCGGATCGCTCTCCAGACGGCCCAGTACGTCCTCCCAGCGGGCCAGGACGTCCTTGGTCTGTTCGTCCGCGTCGGAGCCGTACCGCTCCTCCACGTACTTGCGGGCCAGCTCGAAGTACTCCATCTGGAGCTGGACAGCGGTGAGTGTGCGGCCGCTGCGGAGCGTGATCAGGCGCTTGAGCGTCGGGTCGTGCGAGACCTGGTGCAGGGTGCGCACGGGCTGGTCGATCGCGAGGTCCACCGCGATGAAGCCGTCCTCGATCATGGCGAGGACCAGGGACGTGGTGCCCAGCTTCAGATACGTCGAGATCTCGGAGAGGTTCGCGTCGCCGATGATGACGTGCAGGCGGCGGTACTTCTCGGCGTCGGAGTGCGGCTCGTCCCGGGTGTTGATGATGGGCCGCTTGAGGGTGGTCTCCAGGCCCACCTCGACCTCGAAGTAGTCGGCGCGCTGACTGAGCTGGAAGCCGTGCTCGTGGCCGTCCTGGCCGATGCCGACGCGGCCGGCGCCGGTGATGACCTGCCGGGACACGAAGAACGGCGTCAGGTGGCGCACGATGTCCGAGAAGGGGGTCTCCCGCTTCATCAGGTAGTTCTCGTGCGTGCCGTACGAGGCGCCCTTGTTGTCGGTGTTGTTCTTGTAGAGGTGGATCGGCTGGGCGCCGGGCAGCTGCGCGGCCCGCTCGGCCGCCTCCGCCATGATGCGTTCGCCCGCCTTGTCCCACAGGACGGCGTCCCAGGGATTGGTGACCTCGGGTGAGCTGTACTCGGGGTGCGCGTGGTCCACGTAGAGGCGCGCCCCGTTGGTGAGGATCACATTGGCGAGGCCGATGTCCTCGTCGGTGAGCTGACTGGCGTCGGCGGTCTCACGTGCGAGGTCGAAGCCCCGTGCGTCCCGCAGCGGGTTCTCCTCCTCGAAGTCCCAGCGGGCGCGTCGCGCCCGGTGCATCGCCGCGGCGTAGGCGTTGACGATCTGGGACGAGGTGAGCATGGCATTGGCGTTCGGGTGGCCGGGGACGGAGATGCCGTACTCCGTCTCGATGCCCATTACTCGCCGTACGGTCATGCGGCCCTCCTTGCCCGGCGGCGCTCCCATTCGGGTGCGGCGCTCAAGTACCGCTGGTTCTCCGGTGCGTGTGCGGTGCCCGTCCCCGCACTGCGCGACTCGGCGGTACCGAAGAGCCTAGAGCGCCTTTGCGCTGGTGGGGAGATCATTGCCTTCATTGAAAAACAGACAGCTGCGGGTACCCACGAAGGACACCCGCAGCCGCCCTGTTTTCTACAGGTACTGACCGGTGTTCGCCACCGTGTCGATGGAGCGTCCGGTGTCCGCGCCCTGCTTTCCGGTGACGAGCGTACGGATGTACACGATCCGTTCGCCCTTCTTGCCGGAGATGCGGGCCCAGTCGTCCGGGTTGGTGGTGTTGGGCAGGTCCTCGTTCTCCTTGAACTCGTCGATGCAAGCCTGCAGGAGGTGAGAGACCCTGATGCCCTTCTGGTCGGCGTCGAGGAAGGCCTTGATGGCCATCTTCTTGGCGCGTCCCACGATGTTCTCGATCATGGCGCCGGAGTTGAAGTCCTTGAAGTACAGGACCTCCTTGTCGCCGTTGGCGTACGTCACCTCGAGGAAGCGGTTCTCCTCGGACTCCGCGTACATCTGCTCCACGACGGACTGGATCATGCCGTCCACAGTGGTGCGCCGGTCGGCACTGTGCTCGGCGAGGTCGTCCGCGTGCAGCGGGAGCCGCTCGGTGAGGTACTTGGCGAAGATGTCCTTCGCCGCCTGGGCGTCGGGGCGCTCGATCTTGATCTTGACGTCGAGTCGTCCGGGCCGCAGGATCGCGGGGTCGATCATGTCCTCGCGGTTGGAGGCGCCGATGACGATGACGTTCTCCAGGCCTTCCACGCCGTCGATCTCGGCGAGCAGCTGGGGGACGATGGTGTTCTCCACGTCCGAGCTGACACCGGATCCGCGGGTGCGGAAGAGGGATTCCATCTCGTCGAAGAAGACGATGACGGGGGTGCCCTCGCTCGCCTTCTCCCTCGCACGCTGGAAGACCAGGCGGATGTGACGCTCGGTCTCGCCCACGTACTTGTTCAGGAGCTCGGGGCCCTTGATGTTGAGGAAGAAGCTCTTCCCCTGTGCCGCGCCGGTCACCTCGGCGACCTTCTTGGCAAGGGAGTTGGCGACCGCCTTCGCGATCAGCGTCTTGCCGCAGCCGGGAGGCCCGTACAGCAGGACGCCCTTGGGCGGCCGCAGTTCGTGCTCCCTGAAGAGGTCCGGGTAGAGGTAGGGCAGTTCGACCGCGTCGCGGATCAGCTCGATCTGGTTGCCCAGACCGCCGATCTGCTCGTAGCCGATGTCCGGCACCTCTTCGAGGACGAGCTCTTCGACCTCGCTCTTGGGAACCACTTCATAGACGTACCCGGAGCGGGGTTCGAGAAGGAGTGCGTCGCCGGGGCGGATGGTGACGTCGAGGAGTGGTTCGGCGAGCCGGACCACCCGCTCCTCGTCGGTGTGCCCGACCACGAGGGCGCGCTCGCCGTCCTCGAGGATCTCCTTGAGGGTGACGATGTCCCCCACGCTCTCGTACTCCATGGCCTCGACCACGTTGAGCGCTTCGTTGAGCATGACTTCCTGGCCGCGCCTGAGCTCTTCGAGCTCCACGCTCGGGCTGACGTTCACCCGGAGCTTGCGGCCCCCGGTGAAGATGTCCGCCGTGCCGTCCTCGTTCGCCACGAGGAAGACTCCGAAGCCGGCCGGCGGCTGCGCGAGCCGGTCGACTTCCTCCTTGAGTGCCACGATCTGGTCGCGGGCCTCACGGAGCGTGTTGGCGAGCCGCTCGTTCTGCGCGGACACGCCGGCCAGATTGGTCTGCAGCTCGACGATCCGCTCTTCGAGAATTCTCGTATGCCGCGGAGAGTCGGCGAGCTTGCGTCGCAGGACGGCGATTTCCTGCTCGAGATAGGCAACCTGACCGGCGGGGTCGTCAGACCCTCGCCCCGGCCGGATGCCGCGGTTGATGTCGTCGTCGTGTGCTGCCACGGTCCTCACCTCCTCCAAGGGGAGCTGGACGCTTCCAGACCCTACCTGGGTGGGTGTCGATTGAAACCCCTAGATCACAAAGACGGTCGAGGTGTGTCCGATCTTCACCCTTGCGCTCTCCCTCACACCAGGTGGATACCCACCCAACAACATCGGAAAGCGGGCGGTTGTATCGTCGAAGCGTTCAACACCCGTCAGGGCTGGCCCGACTTGCCCTCGAGTTGGTTCGCCCGACGCAGCGATCGGCAGGAGAAATGACCGTGCAGGACGAAGCTGGGACCGGCCCCGAGGGCCGCGATCTCCTGGAGGTCTGGATCGACCAGGACCTCTGTACCGGCGACGGGATCTGCGCGCAGTACGCGCCCGAGGTCTTCGAGCTGGACATCGACGGTCTGGCCTATGTGAAGAGCGGTGACGACGAACTCCTGCAGACGCCCGGCGCGACAACGCCCGTACCGCTGCCGCTTCTGCGTGATGTCGCGGACTCGGCGAAGGAGTGTCCCGGCGACTGCATCCACGTACGACGCGTCTCGGACAGCGTGGAGGTCTACGGCCCCGACGCGGCGTGAGGCCGCGAACTCAGCGACGAAGAAGGGCCTGTGCCCACCGCTCGGCGGTGGGCACAGGCC
>NZ_JBHUZJ010000021.1:0-111775 GCF_042667685.1 Streptomyces sp. NPDC057302
CCGCCGAACGCCTGGTCGCGGTCGGCGGTGGCGCCCGTGCGCTGTGGACCCGGATCGTGTCCGACGTGACCGGGCGCGAGCAGCATCTGCCGCGCCACACCACCGGTGCCGCGTACGGCGACGCGTTCCTCGCGGCGGTCGGTGCCGGGCTCGCCGGGCCGGGCGACATCGCGCACTGGAACCCGACGGTCGAGGTGGTCGCCCCCGATGCCACCACCTCGACCGTCTACGACCAGCTCTACGGGCTCTACCTGGACCTGTATCCGGCGACCCGCGAGGCGGCGCACCTGCTCGCGCGCCTCAACTAGTCCGCGCCACCTAGTTGTTGGTGGTCACGTGGACGTAGTCGACGACGAGCTGCTGGGGGAAGGTCGTGTTGCCGTCCGGGTCGCCGGGCCAGTAGCCGCCGACCGCGAGGTTGAGGATCAGGAAGAAGGGCTTGTCGAAGACCCACTGCTTGCCGCCCAGGTCGGCGGGGGTGCGGGTCTGGTAGACGTTGCCGTCCACGGACCACGTGACCTTGTTCGGCGACCAGTCCACCGCGAAGGTGTGGAACTTGTCCGAGAAGGCCTCGCCGCCGGGCAGGGTGTAGCCCGCGCCGATGCCGCCCGAGCCCGAGTAGCCGGGGCCGTGCAGCGTGCCGTGGACGGTGCCCGGCTCGAAGCCGACGTTCTCCATGATGTCGATCTCGCCGCTCTGGGGCCATCCGACGTTGCCGATGTCGGCGCCGAGCATCCAGAACGCGGGCCACATGCCCTGCCCCTTCGGCACCTTCATCCGGGCCTCGACATGGCCGTACGTCTGCGTGAACTTGCCCGAGGTGTTGAGCCGGGCCGAGGTGTACTCGCAACGCCCGTACCAGCACTGGTAGTTCTCGGGGTTCTCCTTGCGGGCGGTGATGACCAGGTTGCCCTGGCCGTCGAGGGCCGCGTTCTTGTTGCCCGACGTGTAGAACTGCCGCTCGTGGTTGTTGACGTTGTCGCCGGTCTCGATCTGCCACTTGCCGCCGTCGACCGCGGAGCCGGCGGCGCCGTTGAAGTCGTCGGTGAAGGTCGCGGCGGCCGCGGTGGAACCGGCGGGGGAGGGGGCCGCCGACGCTCCGGAGGGCAGCCCGGCCAGGGCCGAGGCGCAGCAGGCCAGGGCGACGGAGGAGAACGCCGCACGGCGGCGCCAAGAGGAGTGCACTGTCATCACATCGCTTCACGTGGGGGTGGCGAGAGGGGTGGGGGGAGTGCTGAGGCATGCGCATGACAACACGACATCGGGAACTGAACGCGGCGGGCGATCAACCCCGACGCTTTGTTCAGTACTTGATTTAAGGCAGACTCGCGGGCGCCGTCAAGGAGTTGGTGTGTACCAACCTCATCGGCCCCCGGCCACCGCCCGCGCCAGATACGGCGCCGTCCGGCTCCCTTGGGCCCGCGCCACCACCGCGGGCGGCCCCGAGGCGACCACGCGACCGCCCTCGTCACCGCCGCCGGGACCCAGGTCGATCACCCAGTCCGCGTCCGCCACCACCGCCATGTCGTGTTCGACGACGACCACCGAGTGGCCCGCGTCGACCAGGCCGTGCAGCTGGCGCATCAGGACCTCGACGTCCGCCGGGTGGAGTCCGGTCGTCGGTTCGTCCAGGAGGTAGAGCGTGTGACCGCGCCGGACGCGCTGCAGCTCGCTGGCCAGTTTGATCCGCTGGGCCTCGCCGCCCGACAGCTCCGTGGCGGGCTGGCCCAGGCGCAGATAGCCCAGGCCCACGTCGAGGAGGGTCCGCAGGCTGCGGGCGACGGCCGGGGTGTCCGCGAAGAACTCGGCGGCCGCCTCCACCGTCAGGTCGAGCACCTCCGCGATGTTCCGTCCGTGGTACGTCACTTCGAGGGTCTCGGGGTTGTAGCGCGCACCCCCGCAGTCCGGGCAGGGTGCGTACGTACTGGGAAGGAAGAGCAGCTCCACGCTCACGAACCCCTCGCCCTGGCAGGTCTCGCACCGCCCGCCCGCGACGTTGAACGAGAACCGGCCCACGCCGTAACCCCGTGAGCGCGCCGCGTCCGTGGCCGCGAAGGCCTTGCGCACGACGTCGAAGAGGCCCGTGTAGGTGGCCAGATTGGAACGGGGCGTGCGGCCGATCGGCTTCTGGTCGACGCACACCAGACGCCCCACGCCGTCCAGGTCCTCGGTGACCTCGCCGATGAGCGTGGACTTGCCCGAACCGGAGACACCGGTGACCGCGGTGAAGGCGCCGAGCGGGAACTCGGCCCTCACGTCGCGCAGGTTGTGCCGGCTCACCGGGCCGACCTTCAGCCAGCCGCGCGGGGTGCGCACCGGGCGTGCCGGAGCGGGTTCGCGGCCGAAGAGGAAGCGGGCCGTCGCGGACCGAGTGACCTTCTCCAGGTCCGCGACCGGACCGCTGTGCAGGACCTGGCCGCCGTGCTCACCTGCGTCAGGACCCACGTCGACCAGCCAGTCCGCGTGGCGCATGACGTCGAGATGGTGCTCCACGACGAAGACCGAGTTGCCCGCGGCCTTGAGCCGGTCGAGAACGGTGAGCAGGGACTCCGTGTCCGCCGGGTGCAGACCGGCCGACGGCTCGTCCAGGACGTACACGACGCCGAAGAGCCCGGAGCGCAACTGGGTCGCCAGGCGCAGCCGTTGGAGCTCGCCCGTGGAGAGGGTGGGCGTGGACCGGTCCGGGCTCAGATAGCCCAGGCCCAGCTCGGTGATCGTGGCGATGCGGGCCAGGAGATCCTCGGACAGGACGCGCGCCGCCTCCGAAACCGAGCCGCCCTCCAGGGACTTGGCCAGTTCCGACAGGGGAAGCGCGGCGAGGTCGGCGATCGTGCGGCCCGCGAACGTGACCGCCATCGCCTCCGGACGCAGCCTGCTGCCGCCGCACGCCGGGCAGTCGGCGCCCGCCAGGAACCGTTCGGCCTTGGCGCGCAGCGGCTGGCTCTTGGAGTCCGAGAACGTCTTCATCACATAGCGCCGGGCACTCATGTACGTGCCTTGGTACGGGCGTTGGATGCGGCCCGCGTCCCGCACCGGGTGCACCGTCACCACCGGCTGCTCGTCGGTGAACAGGATCCATTCCCGGTCCGCCGGCGGCAGCTCGCGCCAGGGACGGTCGACGTCGTGGCCGAGTGCGTCGAGCACGTCCCGCAGGTTCTTGCCCTGCCAGGCGCCGGGCCAGGCGGCGATCGCACCCTCCCGGATGGAGAGGGACGGATCCGGGACCAGGAGCTCCTCGCTCGTGCGGTGCACGCGGCCCAGGCCGTGGCACTCGGGGCAGGCCCCGGCGGCCGTGTTCGGCGAGAAGGAGTCCGAGTCGAGCCGCCGGGCGCCCTCGGGATACGTACCGGCGCGGGAGAAGAGCATGCGCAGCGAGTTCGAGAGGCTGGTGACCGTGCCCACCGATGAGCGCGACGTGGGCGCCGAGCGTCGCTGCTGGAGCGAGACCGCCGGGGGCAGACCGGTGATCTCACCGACCTTCGGCGCCCCCACCTGGTGGATGAGCCGTCTGGCGTACGGGGCGACGGACTCGAAGTAGCGTCGCTGGGCCTCCGCGTAGATCGTCCCGAAGGCGAGCGAGGACTTTCCCGAGCCGGAGACGCCGGTGAAGACCGCGAGGACGTCACGCGGGACGTCCACGTCGACGTCCCGCAGATTGTGCTCGCGGGCACCCCGGACACGTACGAACGGATCGTGGGGGCTGTGCATGGGCGGACTCCGTACGCGGCTCGGGTGACTCGGGTGCCTCGGGGGCAAACCCCACGATTCTAGGCCCCGGACAGACCCGCGACCCGGGCCAGGCGCCGGAAGGAGTCAAGGAGGCCCTCGCGGTCGTACGTACTGGTCGTGACCAGCACTTCTTGCGCCCCGCTCTCCTTGATCAGCGTCTCCAGTTCGCCCGCCACCTGTTCCTCCGTGCCGTGGATGTGGCCGACGAGCCCGGATTCGTAGAAGCCGCGCTCCTTCTCGGTCATCGTCGTCGCCGGTGACTCGACGCGCTCGGCCGGGGGCAGGGGCGGGAACGTGCCGTGAGTGCGTGAATAGGCCATCGACCAGGCCTCGGGGATCAGCAGGCGGCGGGCCTCCTCGGGCGTCCCGGCGACGGCGATGGTGCCCGATATGACGACGTAGGGCTCGCTGGACCACTCCGATGGCCGGAAGGACGTGCGGTAGTGCTCGATGCCGCGGAGCATCTTCTCGCGGCTCCGGATGTCGCCGATGACCATCGGGAGCCCGGCCCGTGCCGCGATGGTGGCGCCCTCGCCGATGGCCAGGACGAAGGGCGGGACGGTCAGGCCCTCGGTCGGGCGGGCGTGCGCTCCGGTGTCCGACGTGCCGCGGAACCAGCCCAGGAGCTCGGTGAGCTGCGCCGCGAAGTCATCCGCGTCGTGCTTGTCCCGGCGCAGGGCCCTGCGCACCCCGTCGGTGAAGCCCACCGAGCGGCCGAGCCCCATGTCGATGCGCCCGGGGAAGAGCGCTTCCAGGACCCCGAACTGCTCGGCGACGATCAGGGGTTGATGGTTCGGCAGCATCACTCCGCCGGTGCCGACCCGGATGGTGCGCGTCGCGGCGGCGACCGCGGCGGCGAGGACGGTCGGCGCGGAACCCGCGACGCCCGGCACCGCGTGATGCTCCGAGACCCAGAAGCGGTGGTACCCGAGGGCTTCGAGCTCCTTGGCCAGGCGCACGGTGTCGCGCAGCGCCTCGGGACCGTCGTGCCCCTCGCGGGTGCGGGAACGGTCGAGGACGGAGAACCGGGTCGCTTCCACACGAGATCCCTTCGCCGGGTGGGGATCGCGTTCTGATCTCCGCTGTCCTCTCCATGATCCGTGACGTGCGGGGAGCGGGCAAAGTGATATTGGTCGCCGCGGAGGCGGGAGACGGGAGGCCTGGGGGCGCAGCTCAGAGGCGGCTACTCCTCGGGCACCCTCTGCCGCAGCCCCTGGACGCGGGCCACGATGGCGGAGTGCGTCTCGGTCCACTGGGCGGCGGGCACCATGACCGTCAGGAGCTCCCGGGCCGGCGGGGCGAGGCGGTACGTCGTGACGTACGGGTAGTCCATCGCCCGTTCGCGTTCGATGAGCTCTCCCTGCCTCAGGCGCTGCAGGGTCTGGCTCAGCATGCCCTCCTGGAGGAAATGGTGTGCATTTCCCGGCCAGTTGCTGATGGGGGTCTGCGCACGGACCGTATTCAAAAGTTCCGTGTACTGCAGCGGTCCGTCATTCAAGGCCACCAGGATGTCCCAATGCCATTCACCGTTCAATAAGTGGAAAAAATCGTGGATTCGCTGTAAGTACCGCTCGCCGCTCGGTGGTGGTTCCGCGTGAACCGGGCGAGCTGCTTTTGATTTCAACTTACGTGCTCTCACGGATAGTTGATCATTCCTTCTCTCGGCCCGGTCCTGGGCTTTCAGCATAGGGAATAAGGACATACAAAGGGTTGCGCGCAACGATTGCAAGGTACAGAGTGTGCACGATCCACAAGTTGCGGTAAGTGCGGGAAGGGGGGAGGTGTTTGTGGCCCGCGAGCGATCCGGCCGGACCGTCGCGCATCTCGTTCTGGCCACCCGGCTGAAAACGTTGCGTGAATCGGCGGGGCTGAGTTTCCAGCAGGCGGCCGAGGCGCTGGGCGCCCATTCGGCGACCGTCCGCCGCATCGAGCAGGCCCAGACGTCCCTGGACGCGGGCCAGGTCTCCACCCTCCTGTCGCTGTACGGGGCGGGCCCGGGGGAGACCGGGGAGTTCCTCGGGAAGCTGGCGGCCGCCAACCGCCCCGGCTGGTGGCACCCGTGGCGTGCCGTCATGGACGCCTGGCAGCTCGACCTGATGAGCGTGGAGTCCGCGGCCAGCATCATCCGGACCTGGCACCCCTCGCTCGTCCCCGCCCTGCTGCGCACCCCGGCCTATGCCCGCGCCGTCGACGACGTCCTGCGCCCGGATCTGTCTCCCGCGGCCAAGGACCGGCGCACCGACTTCCTGATGGAACGTCAAGAGCGGTTGGGTGCCCAGCAGACGCGCGTCTGGGCACTGATGTCGGCCACGGCCCTGCACACGCGCGTAGGGGATGCGCAGACCATGGCCGGACAGCGGAAGTCGCTCGAATCGGCCGCGGAGCGGCCTGAAGTGACCCTGCAGATCCACCCGCTGGACGGGCCCGCGCACGCCATGACCGGCAAGCCGCCGCTGACCGTGTACCGGGTCGAGGTGCCGGAGATCTCCGACCACGTCGTCCGGGAGGGAGGCCTGCCCGGCACGGCCGACGTCTGGGACGCGCACGAGACCGTGACGGCCTATCTCATGCTCCTCGACTACTCCTGCACCGCCGCGCCCCACCCCCACAAGTCGAAAGAGGAACTGGTGTGACCGAACCGACGAAGCTGCCCCCGGAGATAGACACCTCCGTCGCCCACAGCGCGCGTGTCTGGAACTACTGGCTGGGCGGCAAGGACAACTTCCCCGCCGATCAGCAGGCCGGGGACGCCTATCGCGACAGATATCCGCTGATCGAGCAATTCGCCCGCGAGTCACGGGACTTCCTGCGGCGCACCGTCAGCCACCTGGCGCGGGACGCCGGGATCCGCCAGTTCCTCGACCTGGGCGCCGGACTGCCGACGGCCAACAACACCCACGAGGTCGCCCAGCGCATCGCCCCCGAATCCCGGGTGGTCTACGTGGACCACGACCCGCTCGTCCTGCTGCACGTGCACGCGATGCGCACCAGCACCCCCGAGGGTGCCACCGCCTATGTGCTGGCGGACATGCGTGACACGGACGCGGTCCTGCGGGGCGCGGCCGAGACCCTGGACCTGACCCGGCCCGTCGCCCTGGTGATCAACGACGTCCTGGGCCACATCGTCGACTGGGACGACGCCCTGTCTCTCGTACGCCGCCTGGTGGCGAAGCTTCCCTCGGGGAGCTATCTGGCACTGAGCCACTCCACCGCGTCGGACGAGGAACACCGCAAGGTGCAGGAGGAGTACAACAACTCCGGCGCGATTCCCTACATCTTCCGCGAGCCGGAGGTGACGATCGCCTTCTTCGAGGGACTTGAGTTGGTCGAACCCGGCTTCGTCTCCTGGCCCAACTGGCGGCCGGACGCCAACACGGACCGCACCACCGAGCGGGCGGGATGGGGCGCCGTCGCACGGATTCCGTGACGACGAGCCGGGCGGGCCGCGCGCAGGACCGTGCGGGGCCCGCTCCCGCCTCCCCCGTCGAGAACACGCCCTACCAATGGGCGCGACGGCTCACGCGCGCGGCCGGCCGGTCCGGTGCCGCGCTGATCACCGAGGCCGCCGTCCTGGCCGACGGCTGGGCGGCCCTGGTGAACCCCGTGGCAGGCGCGGTGCACAGCCACCCGCACACCGCCGGGCCCGCGGCGGTGCGTGCCGCCGCGCACCCCCGGGCCCATCCGCACCTCACCGTCCAGCAGGTGGCCGAAGCCGTCCTCGTCCTCGGCCCCGGCAAGGCGACGCCCGCTCCCCGCACGGCCCTGATCGCGCAGATCACCGTCGACCTGCTGCTGGTGCGGGCCCGGCAGGCGGACGAGACGCGCGGCGCCGAGCAGCGGCTGCACAGCGCGGCGCTGCACCTCCTGCGGCGCGGCCACCATCGCCTCGCCACCGATGTCCTCGGCGGCAGCACCGCCACGCACGCCACGGTGTACCGCCTCGCCGGCAGCGACGTACCCACCGCGCACCAGGCCCTGTGGCGAGCGGCACGCTCCGGCGTACCCCTCGGCGACGTCCGCATGCTGGTGGGCCTGGACGGGGCGGAACTGGTGGTGGCCGCCCTCCATGGCGCGAACCCGCGTGGCGCGCAGGAGGAACCCGCCCCCGCGCTCCCGCTCCTCGCCCGGATCGCCGAGCGCCACCAACTGACCGGAGGAGCGGCGGACCCCGCGCCACTGGACATGATCCCCACCGCGTGGGACGAGGCCGGGGCCGCGCGCAACGGCGCAGCCGTCGGCAGTCTCGTCCCCGCGGCCGGTCTCGGGGCGCACGGGTTGCTCCGTGTCCTGCCCACGGACCGCCTCGCCGCCTGGTCGGCCGCCGTGCTGCAGCCCCTGGACCGTGAGCAGCGCCGGACCCTGGAGACCTGGCTCAGGGCGGGCTCGGCCCAGGCCGCGGCGCCGGCCCTGGACGTGTCCGAGGGCACGGTCCGCTCACGGCTGCGCGGCATCGGCGCTCTGCTCGCGGCCGAACTGGACGGCCCCACCGTCCAGGCGCAGCTGCTGCTCGCGCTGCGGGCCCCGGCGCCGACCGAACCCGCCGCCTCGTCCGTACGCCTTCCCGCATCGCCGCTGCCCCCCGAACTCCTGGGCTCCGACCGGGCCGAGAGCTGGGCGGCCACCCTGCTCGCACCGTTGGACCCACGGCTGCGCACCGCACTGAGGTGCTGGCTGGGGCAGCGTGGCAGGACCGCTCCCGCCGCGGCCGAGCTGGGGCTGCACCGGACCACCCTCACCGCCTGGCTGGACAAGTGCGGCCGCCTCCTGAGCCTGGACCTGTCCTCCGCGACGGTCAGGGCGGAGCTGCACCTGGCCGCCGAGACGATCGCGGCTCCCGGCGATTCGCCGACTGCGCTACCGCGTCGCGGGGGCAGAACCTATCGAGGGCCGCGGGAGTAGGCCCCGAGGTCGATGCGTGACCGTCAGGGGGATTGCCTACGCTGGGCGCGTGACGGACGACAGCAGGCCACTGGCCGTATTCGACCTGGACGGCACGCTCGCGGACACCGCGCACCGCCAGCGCTTCCTGGAGCGGGCGCCGCGGGACTGGGACGCCTTCTTCGCCGCGGCCCCGGACGACCCGCCGCTGGAGCAGGGCGTATCCCTCGCTCTGCGGAGCGCGCGGGAGTGCGAGGTCGCCTACCTCACGGGCAGGCCCGAGCGGTGCCGCAAGGACACCGTGGCGTGGCTCGCGGCGCAGGGGCTTCCCGAGGGGCGGATCTGGATGCGCCGGGGCGACGACCGGCGCCCGGCCCGCCGCACCAAGCTGGAGATCCTCCAGCAGATCGCCAGGTCCCGCGAGGTCCGGATGCTGGTGGACGACGACGAGCTGGTGTGCGACGAGGCCGAGCGCGCGGGCTTCAAGGTCGTACGGGCACGCTGGGCGAGCACGTCCGCCGCGCTGAAGGACGCCCAGGAGCGTCAGGGGCGGACGTGACCGTCCTGCGGTGGGGTGGGGCGCCGTCGGCGCCCCACCGTCAGGCGCTGTCGCCGTCCTCCAGGCGGAAGCCGACCTTCAGGCCCACCTGGTAGTGCTCGATCTCGCCGTTCTCGATGTGGCCGCGCACCTGGGTGACCTCGAACCAGTCGAGCGAGCGCAGCGTCTGCGAGGCGCGGGCGACGCCGTTGCGAATCGCCTGATCGACGCCCTCGTGCGAGGTGCCGACGATCTCGGTGACCCGATAGGTGTGGTCGGACATCAGGGTGTTCCTCTCCGCCGTGTGGTGACCTCACAGCCGTGGGGTGAGGCCACTCCACCGTGCCCCACCACGCGGCGGTGCGCGAGGCGGTGGGCACGAGTTCACCCCGCCGACGGCCCCGGAATCTGGGATGCCGGCGCCGTTCCCCCTTGACCGGCCCATTGGTACAGACCAAAATCCAGCCGTACCCGTTCGAGCCACCAGCTCTCCCCCCACGTCGGGCCGACCTTCCCTGTCCGCAGGCAGAAAGTGACCCACGTGAAACCGCACCGCCGCGCCGCCATGTCCGTGTCCCTCGTCCTCGCCACGTCCACGCTGCTCGCCGGATGCGGCGTCCTGCCGGGCGACGGGCAGGAGAAGCGGACCGTCACCGTGTGGCTCATGCGGGGCAGCGCGTCGGAGGAGTTCATCAAGCGGTTCACGGACGACTTCGAGAAGCGCAACGGCGACATCGACCTGGAGATACGCCTCCAGGAGTGGACCGGCATCGGCGGCAAGGTCAAAGCGGCGCTCAAGGCCGAGGACGGGCCCGACGTCATCGAGGTCGGCAATACCCAGGTCGCCCAGTACGTCGACGAGGGCGGGCTCTACGACCTCACCCTGGAGTCCGCGCGCGACCTCGGCATGAAGGACTGGCTGCCGGGCCTCGCCGAGCCAGGCCGGTACAACGGCAGCCAGTACGGCATCCCTTGGTACGCGGCCAACCGCGTCGTCATCTACAACAAGGACCTCTTCGCACGGGCCGGGATCGAGCAGCCGCCGAAGACGCGCGCGCAGTGGATCGCCGACACCCAGCGGCTCAACTCCGGCGGCGACCAGGGGATCTACCTGGCGGGCCAGGACTGGTACACCCTGGCCGGATTCATCTGGGACGAGGGTGGCGAACTGGCCACGGAGGCCAAGGGGTCACGAGGCGTGTGGCAGGGCAGCCTGCACGCGCCCGCGGCCCTGCGCGGCATGGAGTTCTACCGGAAACTGCAGGCGCTGGGCGAGGGCCCCCGCGACGCGGACGAGGAACACCCGCCGCAGGCCGGGGTGTTCGCCGAGGGCGAGGTGGCGCAGATCGTCGCCGTGCCCGGGACGGCGCGGGCCATCGAGAAGGCGAACCCCGAACTGAAGGGGAAACTCGGCTACTTCCCGATCCCGGGCAAGACGGCGGCGAAGCCGGGCGCCGTCTTCACCGGCGGATCCGACCTCGTCGTGCGCGGGAAGACGGACGACCGCAAGAGCGCCGTCGCCGTGATCGAGGCTCTCGCGGGCAAGAAGTGGCAGAAGGACCTGGCCCGGACCATGAACTACGTACCGAACAAGACGACTCTCGCCGCGGCCGTCTCCGACGAGGAGGGAGTCGCCGCGATGGCCGCGGGCGCCGCGCAGGGCCGGGCGACACCGGCCTCGCCGAAGTGGGCCGCCGTGGAGGCGGACAACCCCATCAAGGCGTACATGTCGAAGGTGCTCGGCGGGGGCGACCCGGCGACGGAAGCCAAGGCGGCCTCGCGCCGGATCACCCGGGAACTGGACGTGAGCGGGCCGTGACTCTCACGAACCCGCGTCACGGTCCCTAGCGCGCCACGCTCAGCGACAGCGCGAAGCGCGCCCTCTCGTCCGTCCACCAGTGGGTCAGCTCCAGGTCCGCCGCCGCCAGTTCGGCCCGCACGCCGTCCTCCCGGAACTTCGCCGAGATCTCGGTGCGCATCTCCTCGTGGCGGTCGAAGTCCACCGCCAGGTCGAGCGCCGGGATCTTCACCGTCTGGGCGGTCAGCGAGCGCAGGCGCATCTCGATCCACTCGTGCTCGCGGTCCCAGACGGCCACGTGCGAGAACGCGTCGGGGTCGAAGTCCGCGCCCAGTTCGCGGTTGATCACGTGCAGGACGTTCTTGTTGAAGGAGGCCGTGACGCCCGACCCGTCGTCGTACGCGGAGACGAGCACCGACTCCTCCTTCACCAGGTCGGTGCCGAGCAGCAGCGCGTCACCGGGCGAGAGCAGGGTGCGCGCCGACGCGAGGAACGCCGAGCGCTCCGAGGGCAGCAGATTGCCGATCGTGCCGCCCAGGAAGGCGACGAGACGCGGGCCCGGCGTGCCGGGAAGGGCGAGGCCGCGGGTGAAGTCGGCGATCAGGGCGTGCACGTTCAGGGAGGGGCGCGAGGCGATCAGGGTGTTCGCGGCGCCGATGAGCGCGCTCTCGCTCACGTCCACGGGGACGTACGTGTGCAGGCCCGGGAGCGCGTCGATCAGGTGCCGGGTCTTCTCCGACGAGCCCGAACCGAGCTCGATCAGCGTGCGTGCACCGGTCGCCCCGGCGATCTCGGCGGCGCGGGTCTGCAGGATCTCCCGCTCGGCGCGCGTGGGGTAGTACTCGGGGAGCGTGGTGATCTCGTCGAAGAGCGCGCTGCCCCGCGCGTCGTAGAACCATTTGGGCGGCAACGTCTTGGGGCTGTGGGTGAGGCCGTGCAGGACGTCGGCGCGCAGGGCGGCGTCGGTGGTGTCCGCGGGCAGGGTGCGGGTCAGCTGGAACGGGCTCACGCGGTGGGCTCCTTGAGCGGGGTCAGCAGGACATCGGTACGGCTTGCGGCGAGCAGGGTGCGGTCGGGCACCTGCCGCCAGTGCGGATCGTCGTCGTAGGGCTCGGAGGCCACGACGGTGCGGCGGCCCGGTTCGGCGAGGTACCAGAGGGTGTCGCCCCAGGCGGTCGCGGCGATCGTCTCGCCGTTGGTGAGCAGGAGGTTGAGACGTGATCCGGGCGCCGCCTCCGCGACCTCGACGACGGTGTCCGCGAGGGCCTGGCCCTCGTCGTCGCCGCTGCGCAGCCGGTGCAGGACGAGCGCCCACACCAGGGCCGAGTCGCAGCGCGCCTCCATGGAGAGGAGCTCCGCGGACGGCAGGCGCTGGGCCACCGGGGCCAGTGAGCGCGGCCATCCGCTGACCGCGCCGTTGTGGCTGAACAGCCAGGTCCCCGCGGCGAACGGCGCCGCCGCGGCTTCCCCGTCCGCGCCCGCCTCGGTCGCGTCACGCACCGCGGCGAGCAGCGCCCCGGACCGCACGACCCGGGAGAGGTCCGCGAAGGACTGGTCGCCCCAGATCGGCCCGGAGCGGCGGTAGCGAGCGGGCACCGGGTCCCCTTCGGCGTACCAGCCCACTCCGAAGCCATCGGCGTTGACCGTGCCGTAGCGCTGCTGCCGCGGCGCCCAGGACTGACGGAACAGGCTGTGCAAGGGGTCCACGATGAGCTTTCCGAGCGGCTCCTGCGGTCCCAGGAAGGCCAGATGACGGCACATCAGACGGTCTCCGTCGGGTCCGCGTCGCGTGCGGTGCGAAACCCGGAGAAGATCTGCCGCCGCACCGGATGGTCCCAGTTGCGGAACGTGCCCCGGCACGCCACCTCGTCCACGGAGAACGCCCCGCCGCGCAGCACCTTGTAGTCGCCGCCGAAGAAGACGTCCGAGTACTCGCGGTAGGGGAACGCGGCGAACCCCGGATAGGGCAGGAAGTCGCTGGACGTCCACTCCCACACATCGCCGATCAACTGGCGTACGCCGAGCGGGGATTCACCGGCCGGGTAGCTGCCCGCGGGAGCCGGGCGCAGATGGCGCTGGCCGAGGTTCGCGTGCTCCGGCGTGGGGTCCGCGTCGCCCCACGGGTAGCGCGTCGAGCGGTCGCTCGCGGGGTCGTGCCGTGCGGCCTTCTCCCACTCCTCCTCGCTGGGCAGCCGCCGGCCCGCCCAGCGGGCGTACGCGTCCGCCTCGTACCAACTGACGTGCAGCACCGGCTCGTCCGGCGGCACCGCCTCGACGGTCCCGAAGTGCCGACGCAGCCACCGGCCGCCCTCCTGGCGCCAGAACAGCGGCGCCGAGAGGCTGTTGCCCCGCACCATGTCCCAGCCCGACGGGGTCCACCACCGCTGCTCCGTGTATCCGCCGTCGGCGATGAAACGCTGGTAGTCGGCGTTGGTCACCGGCGTCGTGTCGATGTGGAACGGCGGGACCAGCCGGTGGTGCGCGGGCCGTTCGTTGTCGAGGGCCCACGGCTCGGTGGACGTGCCCATGGTGAACGGGCCGCCCGGCACGAGGACTTCGGACGGCCCGTTGAAGGGCGGCGCGGGCGCGGGGTCCGGCGCGGTGAGCGCGGTGGGACCCGAACGCAGCTGATGGGTGATCAGCATCGTCTCGTCGTGCTGCTGTTCGTGCTGAGCGATCATGCCGAACGCGAAGCCCGCGTCGGTCAGCGGCGAGCCGCGAAAGGGCGTGCTTTCCAGTACGTCCAGTGCGCGCCCCCGCACTTCGGCCGCGTACCGGCGGGCCTCGGCGGGCGCGAGCAGCGGCAGGCTGGGCCGCTCGGAGCGGGGGTGCTCGAAGGCGTCGTACAGGCCGTCGATCTCGGGCCGCATGGCATCACGGCCCGCCACCGCACGCAGCAGCCACATCTCTTCCTGGTTGCCGATGTGCGCCAGGTCCCAGACCAGCGGCGACATCAACGGCGAGTGCTGTGCGGTCAGTTCCGGTTCCTCGACGCACGTGGTGAGGAGCGAGGTGCGGTCCCTGGCGGCCAGGAGCGCCGCCAGGGCGCGCCGGCGAAGCGCATCGGGATCGCTGACGGTTCCGGTCATCGGAGGATGCCCTTCTCGTGCTCGTGGTCGTAGTGGTGGCCGTCCGTGTGCCCGTCGAGCAGGTCGTCGGCCGGGCAGCGGCCCCGCGCGACATACCGCTCGGCGTACGCGGCGACCACTGCCTGCACCTGGGCGCTCGCGCCCATCCGGGGCAGCGCGTCGGCCGCCGCGGCGAAACAGGCGGCCGCGGCCTCGCGGAGCTCCGGATCGGCGAGACCGTGCCGGGCCGCGTCCAGCCACAGCGGGCTGCGCGGCGCCGCGGGCGCACCGGGCGGGCAGGCGCGCTCGGCCAGCGGCTTCAGCGTGCGGTAGGCGGTCTCGGCGGCCTGCGGGTCGTCGAAGAGCGCGCTGGTCACGGCGAGCGGCACGATCCAGCCGTCCGCGCCCGGCTGTGCGTCGACCATCCGCAGCTCCAGATGGCCTCGCGGGCGTACGGGCGGAAAGAGCGTGGTCAGGTGATAGTCGAGGTCGTCGCGCGTCGGCGGACGCGGCCCGCCCGAACGGGTCCAGGTGCGGAAGGTGAGCCCCTCCGGCACGGTCCAGGGGGCGGCGGGCCCGTTGGGTCCGCCGGGTTCGTCATCGGACCCTCTGATGAACATCACCGGAGCGTCCAGGGCGTGCCGTGTCCAGGCCGCACGCGGCTCCGCGTCCATCGACGGCGCGCCGGACGTGCCCGGATCGATCGACGCCCACACGGCCTGCCGCGTGGAGCGCCAGCCGGTGGAACGCCCGTCCTGGACGGGCGAGTTGGCGAACGCCGCGACCAGGACCGGACCCAGCAGATGCGCGAGCCGCCAGCGCCTTCCGTAGCCGAGCGGGCCCGGCTCCTCGTGTCCGGCGTCCAGGCAGATCTGCACGGAGGCCGTGGAGCACATCATGCGGCGGCCCGCCGGACCCGTGCGGTCGAGGTAGGACTCCATCGCGTCGTACCGCGGCCGGTGCAGGATGCGGGACGGCGGGCGCCAGGGATCGGCACCGAGCCCGGTGAGCGTCAGATCAAGGGTGGCAAGGCGGTCGCGTACCAGGGAGAGATCGGCCGATACGGCGGATACGCACTCCATGAGCGAGGCGGCGGGGAGCGAGCTGAGCTCCAGCTGGCCGCCTGGTTCGACGGTGATCAGGGAGTGCAGGGGCAGGGCCCGCAGTGCGGCGTAGGCCGCTTCGAGGCGGGCGGGGGACACGGGCAGATGGAGCCGGTTCGGCTCGTGGATCAGCCATTCCAGTTCGACACCGGTGATGCTCGGCGGTCCGGTCTTGAAGCAGATGCCGGTGACCAGCGCCTCCGCCTCGGACTCGGATACCGCGGTGCCGTACTTCGCGCGGTAGGTCGTACAGTCGCCCTCGGGCATGCAGGGGTCCTCCTGTTCAAGTTCTGCCTGGTCCAGCGGTTGTTGTGGACCACCCGGCCGACTCGGGACGGGTGATCCGAGCCGACCTGGTCGCAGCGCTCGTACCACCCAAGACCCTGTCGGCCGTTCGCACAAGAGTGCCCCTGAGGCCAGTCCGACGCCAGAGAATTCTGTTGCGGCGGGCGTCGGCGAGAGCTCACGATGCGTTCATGTGCGAGACGGGGGACAGAACCGCGGAGGTCGGGGCGGGGGAGCGGGCATGAGTGCGCGACTGCGTGGCATCGCGCGACAGACCGAGGAGATCGTGGCGGCAGGCCGATACGCGGCTGCGGATGGCCGCGACGTGGTGATCGCGGATGCGGTGGACGCCGCGCGCTCCGGCACGCGGATGTTCGGTCCGGCGGCCCTGTCCATGGCTCCTGTGGCGCCGCCCGAGCTGATGTCCACGGTAGTCGAGGTCACCGGCGAGAGCAGCTTGGAGGCCGCGCGCCGCCTGGTGGGCGCGGAGGGCGGCCCGGTGGCGGCCCTGAACTTCTCCTCCGCGCGCAATCCCGGCGGCGGCTATCTGAACGGCGCGCAGGCGCAGGAGGAGGCCCTGTGCAGGGCCTCGGCGCTGTACACGTGCGTGCGCTCGGCCCGGGAGTTCTACGAGTACCACCGCGACCACCGCGACCCCTTCTACAGCGACCGCGTGATCCACTCCCCGGCCGTGCCGGTCTTCCGCGACGACCGGGGACGGCTCCTCGGCGAGGACGAGGCGTACAGGGTCGGCTTCCTCACCGCGGCGGCGCCGAACGCGGGCGTGGTGCTGCGCCGGAGTCCCGAGCGCGCCAAGGAGCTGCCGTCCGCGCTGGCCGCTCGCGCGCAGCGGGTCCTGGAGACCGCCGTGGTCTGCGGATACCGCCGCCTCGTGCTGGGCGCGTGGGGCTGCGGGGTCTTCCAGAACGACCCCGCCGACGTGGCGGAGGCGTTCCGGGCGCCGCTCGGTGAAGGCGGCCGGTTCCACGGGTACTTCGAGCACGTCGTCTTCGGGGTGCTCGACCGCACGCGCGGCGCGGTGACGCGGACCGCCTTCGAGGAGGCGTTCGGCGCGGGGTTCGAGAGCCCCGTCAGGGGCGCGGAGAACCGCGCTCAGCGCCAGCCGTAGCGCTCCTGGAGGCGCCGCACGACCAGGTTGAACCGCATCCGGTCCAGCGCGCACGCCTCGCGGCGCATGCCCTCGTCGTGCACCCGGAGCACCCGGTCGACGGCGACCCACGAGTCGCGGCCCTCGCGGTCCCAAGGGCCACTGCCGATCGGCACCCAGTCCCGCTCGTCCGCGTGCTGCTTGCTGGAGAGCTGGACGGCCAGCAGCGTGCCGCGCGCCTCGCGGGCGACGACCAGGACGGGACGGTCCTTGCCGCGCCCGTCGTTCTCCTCGTAGGGAACCCAGGTCCAGACGATCTCGCCGGGGTCGGGATCGCCGTCGTGGGCGGGGGCGTACGTCGTCTGGACCTGGCCGACCTCGCGCGGCTCGGCCTCGGTGGTCGCGGTGCGGCCGGTGCGGCCCGGGTGCGCGGACATCTGCTGGTCATCGGTGTTGGCAGTCACGCGGGACACCGTAGAACCTGTCTGGCCCAACCCGCAGAGCGGGTCCGCCCGATGGACCGCAGGCTCGGTCCATGGCGCCACGACGACACCTCAGCCGAGCCCGGATCACCGCGGTCCTCGCCCTCTGCGGCACGGCACTTGCCCCGACGCTCCCTCAGCCCACCGAGCCCGCCGAGCGGTTCGCGCCGCCACCGCGCACCGTCTCCGGGTGGCTTCCCTACTGGGACCAGGAAGCCGCGTACAAGGACGCCCTGCGCCACGCCGACCAACTGCACACCGTCAGCCCCTTCTGGTACGAGGCCAAGACGGCGGGACGCGTGGCGAACCACACCGGAGCGGGCTCGCGCCGCGTCATCGACGGACTCCACAAGGCGGGCATCAAGGTCGTGCCGACCGTCATGGAGCGGATGCGGCCCGGCGCGCTCGCGGCCGTCGTCACCGACAAGGCCCGCCGCGCGGAGCACGTCGAGGAACTCCTGCGGGTCGTCAGGAGCCGTGCGTACGACGGCATCGACCTGGACTACGAGTCCATCGCGCCCACCGGCGACTTGGCCTACAAGAAGGTGGGGGCGGGGTACGCGACGATGGTCGCCGACCTGTGCGCGCGGCTGCACGCGCTGCGCAAGCAGTGCGTCATCACCGTCTCGCCGAAGACACGGATCAGCGGACGCGTCTGGGACTACCGCCGACTGGGCGCCGCCGCCGACCGGTTGCGCATCATGGCCTACGACCAGCACTGGTCCCAGGGGCCTCCGGGCCCCCTGTCGTCGCCCGCCTGGTACGAGGAGATCCTGCGCAACGCCACCGCCGAAGTCCCCGCGGCGAAACTGGAGATGGGCCTGCCCGGCTACGGCTGGGACTGGGAGGTCGGCAGCCGCGGCCGGGCCAAGCACGTCACCTGGAAGGAAGCGGAGGCCCTGCGCCGCCGGGTCGGCGCGCCCTACCGCATCGACCCGAAGTCGGGCACGCCGCACTTCACGTACAAGGAAGGCGGCAAGAACCGCACGGTCTGGTACCAGGACGCGCGCGGCACCGCCGCGCACCTGCCGGTGCTGCGCAAGTACGGCGTACGCCACACCGTCCTGTGGGCCATCGGCTTCGAGGACCCGGCGCTGTGGGCGACCCTCGCCAAGAGCTCATAGGGGCTCGCGGGCGCCGCTCATGACGCCTGCGCGGGATGTGCGGGCCACTGCTCGTACCAGCGCTGGTCCGCCTCCAGCTGCGCCGCGAGGGACACCAGGACCGGCTCGCCGCCCGCGGGCCCGAGCAGCTGCGCGCCGACCGGCAGGCCGTCGCCCACCCGGCCCGCGGGCACGTTGACGCCGGGCCAGCCAAGGACGTTCCACGTCCACGCGTAGGGGCAGGCGGCGATCATCGCCCGGTCGGTGCGCCATCCGCTCAGTGCGGCCATCGTGCCCACGCGCGGCGGGGGAGTGGCGGTGGTGGGCGTGAGGACCACGTCGTACGTCGAGAAGATCGCGCCCACCCGTCGGTGCAGCACGGCTTCGGCGCGCCTGGCCAGGCGCAGCGGGGCGCCGCCGAGGAGGCGGCCCAGGCGGGCCGCCTCCCTGGTCCGCGGGTCGAGCAGGTGCGGGTCGGGGACCTCGCGGGCCCAGTCGGTGATCCCGGCCGTGGCGCGCGGCACGAAGTCGAGGCCGATCTGGCCGTAGCGAGGGTCGGCCTCCTCGACGTCGTGGCCGAGGGCGGCTAGCCGGTCCGCGAGGACCATGACCTTGCGCCGCACCACGGGATGCAGACGCTTGGGGGTCGCGGTGAACGGCATGCGCAGGGAGAGGGCGATCCGCAGCCGCCCCGGATCGCGGGTCGCCGCCTCCGACGCGCTGATGGCGGCCGGTTTGTGCAGGTCACCGCTGTGGTTGCCGCTCGCCGCGTCGAGCAGCAGGGCCGCGTCTGCGACGGTCCTCGCGAGCGGGCCGTTGACGGTGATGCCGTTGAACGACTCGGGCCAGGGCCATGTCGAGATCCGGCCGCGCTGCGGCTTGATCCCGACGAGATGGGTCCAGGCCGCCGGGATCCGCACCGAGCCCGCGCCGTCCGAGCCGAGCGCGGCGGGCACCAGACCCGCGGCGACCGCGGCCGCCGAGCCGCCGGACGAGCCGCCGGGGGTGTGACCGGTGTGCCACGGGTTGCGGGTGTCCCCGAAGCCGGGCCCCTCCGTGAAGGGCCACTGGCCCAGCTCACACGTGTTGGTCTTGCCGACGATCACGGCTCCGGCCGCCCGCAGCCTGCGTACGGACTCGGCGTCCTCCTTCTTCGGCGGGAAGTCGCCCCGGCAGCCGAAAGCGGTCGGCTCGCCCGCTATGTCGGTGTCGTCCTTCACCGCGAGCGGCACGCCGAGCAGCGGTCGCGCCGACCCGTCCGCCGAGGCCAACTCCCGGTCGGCGGCGTCCGCTTCGGCGAGCGCGGCCTGTGCGCGCACCAGCTTGAAGGCGTTGAGCACGGGCTGCGAAGCCTCGATCCGCGCCAGCGTCCGCTCCGTCAGCGCACGTGAGGACACGTCTCCGGCGGCCAGCGCACGGGCAGTGGCCGCGAGGCCGTCAGCACGGTCGGCAGTCATGTGGGGGCACCTTTGATCGACGGACAGGTGCCCGCACGCTAACGGGCGCGGCGGGAACGCGGTACGAGGGCGGGGCAGTTCACGCCGCGCACGGACCGCCCGGAGCGCCCCGACGCAGGCCGGGTGCGCCCGGCCGCCCGCCTGGGAGCGCTTGCGCGCCGTCTGGAAAGATGAGCCCCGCCATGGTGCAGATACCGAACAAGAGCGCACAGCAACAGCAACCCGCGCAGTACTCCGTGCCGACGAGCGCCGACGTGGCGCGCCTGGCCGGGGTCTCGCGCGCGACGGTCTCGTACGTCCTGAACAACACGAGCGCCGTCCGCATCAGCGAGCCCACCCGCCGCCGTGTCCACGAGGCCGCCAAGGAACTGGGGTACGTCCCGCACGCCGCGGCCCGCAGCCTGCGCGCCGGGCACACCCGGGTGGTCCTGATGCCGACGCCGCAGATCCCGGCGGGCCCGCTCTTCAGCGAGTTCTTCAACGAGCTCCAGTGGGCGCTCAGCCGGTTCGACTACACCGTCGTGCAGTACGGCAGCCTCGGCCTGACCGGCGAGGAGGCGGCCCGCGCCTGGGCCGAGCTGCGCCCGGTCGCGGTCCTGGCCCCCGACGCCTCGGGGCTCGGCGCGCGGGGCGTGAGCGTCCTGAAGCGCTCGGGCGCCAAGGCCGTCTTCACCATCGGCCCGCAGCGGGCCGAGGGCGCCCACGCCCTGCTCATGGACCAGCGCCTGGTGGGCCGGTGCGCCGCCACGCACCTCCTGGAGCGCGGAAGGCGCCACATCGGTGTCGTGATCCCCGAGGAGGCGGGCCTGGAGCCCTTCGCGCGCCCGCGCGCCGAGGGCGTCAGCGGCACGCTGGCCCAGTACGGCCCGGACGCCACCATGACCGAGCTGCCCCTCGCCTACGACGAGGAGTCGGCGGCCCGGCTCGCGGCACGCTGGCGCACCCTGGGCATCGACGGGGTCTTCACGTACAACGACGAGTTCGCGATGCTCCTGATGCGGGCGCTCCAGGACGAAGGCATCGCCGTCCCCGAGGAGACGGCGATGATCGGCGCCGACGACTTGATGCTCGGCAGGCTCCTGCGGCCGCGGCTCAGCACGGTCCGCATCGAGCTGCCGTCGGGTCAGAAGCTCGCGGAGCTCGTCGACCGGGTCGTGCGCGACCCGGGCATGGAGCCCGAGGTGCACGACGTGCTCGGTGCGACGGCAGTGCACCGCGAGTCCAGCTGACCCGTACGTGTGGGGGCTTCCTTACTGCTGCTCCTGCGCCTGAGCCTTGGCCTGCTCCTCGGCGACGGACTTGCGGACCTCGTCCATGTCCAGCTGCCTGGCCTGCCCGATGACGTCCTCCAGCGCCTCTCCCGGCAGCGCGCCGGGCTGTGCGAACACGGCCACCTGGTCACGGACGATCATGAGCGTCGGGATCGACTGGATGCCGAAGGCCTGAGCGAGCTCGGGCTGCGCCTCCGTGTCCACCTTGCCGAAGACCATGTCGGGATTGGCTTCGGCGGCCTTGTCGTAGACCGGCGCGAACGACTTGCACGGACCGCACCACTCCGCCCAGAAGTCGATCAGGACGAATTCGTTGTCCGTGACCGTCTGGTCGAAGTTCTCCTTGGTGAGCTCCACAGTCGTGCTGCTCATGGTGTTACCTCTTCCTGCTGTCTTACTGCTGTCGGTCGAAGCCGCTGTGCACAACGGCTCGGGCGCTGCACGTATTCCACGCTCTCACCCGTGCTCGTTCCGCGCGCGTACCCATGTGGCCACGTCGCACACCTGCGACCACACTGGCAGGCATGACGGATTCGAAAACGTACGACGTAGTGGTGCTGGGCGCCGGTCCCGTGGGGGAGAACGTCGCCGACCGGGCCCGCGCGGGTGGCCTGAGCGTGGCGATCGTGGAGAGCGAACTCGTCGGGGGCGAATGCTCGTACTGGGCGTGCATGCCGAGCAAGGCGCTGCTGCGCCCGGTCATCGCCCGAGCGGACGCCCGCAAGGTCCCCGGACTGCGCCAGTCGGTGCAGGGTCCCCTGGACACGGCGGCGGTGCTCGCGCACCGCGACGACTACACCTCGCACTGGAAGGACGACGGCCAGGTGGGCTGGCTGGATTCGATCGGCCTGGACCTCTACCGCGGACACGGCCGTATCGCCGGGAAACGCCAGGTGAGCGTCACGGGCACCGACGGAACCGAGCAGCCCCTCACCGCCCGCCACGCGGTGGCCGTGTGCACCGGCACCCGCGCCGCGCTGCCCGACCTGCCGGGCCTGGCCGAGGTGAAGCCGTGGACGAGCCGCGAGGCCACCAGCGCGGACCACGTGCCGGGCCGCCTCGCGGTGGTCGGCGGCGGCGTGGTCGCCGTGGAGATGGCCACCGCCTGGCAGGCGCTCGGCTCGCAGGTCACGCTGCTGGTGCGCGGCGACGGGCTGCTGCCGCGGATGGAGCCGTTCGCCGGGGAGCTGGTCGCCAAGGCGCTGACGGAGGCGGGCGCGGACGTGCGCACCGGCGTCTCCGTGACGGCCGTGCGGAGGGAGAACGGCACGGTCACCGCGACCCTGACCGGCGGGAGCGGCGGTGACACCCTCGAAGCCGACGAGATCCTCTTCGCCACGGGACGCGCCCCGCGCACCGACGACATCGGTCTCGACACGATCGGCATGGACCCCGGCTCCTGGCTGCCGGTCGACGACAGCCTGCGGGTGCAGGGCAGCAGCTGGCTCTACGCGGTGGGCGACGCCAACCACCGCGCGCTCCTCACCCACCAGGGCAAGTACCAGGCCCGCATCGCCGGCGCCGCGATCACCGCCCGCGCCCAGGGCGTCCCTCTCCTGGAGACCGACCCCTGGGGCGCGCACTCCGCCACCGCCGACCGCGTCGCCGTACCCCAGGTGGTCTTCACCGACCCCGAGGCATCATCGGCGGGCCTCACCCTCGCCGAGGCGGAAGCCGCGGGCCACCGGGTGCGGGCCGTGGACTACGACATGGCGGGCGTGGCGGGCGCGGGCCTCTACGCGGACGGCTACGAAGGCCGGGCCCGCATGATCGTCGACCTCGACCGCGAGGTCCTGCTCGGCGTGACGTTCGTGGGCCCTGGCGTCGGCGAACTCATCCACTCGGCGACGGTGGCGATCGCGGGAGAGGTGCCGATCGACCGCCTCTGGCACGCGGTCCCGGCGTACCCGACGGTCAGCGAGGTGTGGCTGCGGCTGCTGGAGACGTATCGGGGGTAGTCGGCGCGGTACGCGCGTGCCGCGTCCTGGAAGCGGCGGCAAGGTCGCGCAGCCGCATCCCGCGCTGAAGCGTGGGGCGTGAGGCGGCTGTGAGGCGGCTGTGAGGCGTGAGGTGTGAGGTCTGGGGCGTGAGGTCTGGGGCCCAGGCCTCACGCCTGAGCCGAGAACCGCAGCCGCCGCCGACGGACCGTCCGCTCAGGCGCCCGCGCCCGCCCCCGCGTCCCGCCACGCCGCCTCCCGCAGCAGCCGCAGCCCGTTGAGGCCCACGATCACGGTGGAGCCCTCGTGGCCGAGTACGCCGAGCGGGAGCGGGAGGGTGCCGATCAGGTCCCAGGTGACCAGGACGGCGATGAAGGCCCCGGCGATCACCAGGTTCTGCACCACGAGGCCGTGGGCGCGCCGGGACAGGGCGATCACCTTCGGCACGGTGGCGAGTTCGTCCCGCACGATGACCGCGTCGGCGGTCTCCAGGGCGAGGTCGGATCCGGCCCGGCCCATCGCGATGCCGGTGTGGGCCGCGGCGAGGGCGGGCGCGTCGTTGACGCCGTCCCCGACGACAAGGACCTTGCGGCCAGCGCCCTGCGCCTCCCGCACCGCCGCGACCTTGTCCTGCGGCAGCAGCCCGGCCCGTACGTCACCGATGCCGGCCTCCGCCGCGAGCCGGGCCGCGGCCTGCGCGTTGTCGCCGGTGAGCAGCATGGGGGCGGTGCCGGTCAGGGACTCCAGGGCGGTGACGGTGGCCGCCGCGTCCGGGCGCAGGCGGTCGGCGATGCCCAGGACGCCCACGGGGACGCCGTCGCGCAGGACGAGCACGGCGGTCTGACCGTCCTCGCCCAACTGACGTACGTGCGCGAGAGCCTCGGTGCTCGCAGCGTCCTGGGCGTCATCGGTCGGCCTGGTGCCCAGCAGCCGCCCCGGAGCCCCCACCGCCACGGCCGCACCCGCGACCGTGGCGCTCACCCCGACACCCGGCGCCGACGCGAAGTCCGCCACCGCCGGAAGGCCGAGACCGCGAGCGCGCGCCGCGCCCACGACGGCGCGGGCCAGCGGGTGTTCGCTGCGGTGCTCGACCGCCGCCGCGAGGGCGAGCAGGGTGTCGTCGGTCAGGCCCCCGCCGGGGAGCGCGTGGACGGCGGTCACCCGGGGTGTTCCCTCGGTCAGGGTGCCCGTCTTGTCGAGGGCGACCGCGTCCACCTGCCCCAGACGCTCCATCACCACGGCGGACTTGACCAGAACGCCGTGCCGCCCGGCGTTCGCGATCGCCGAGAGAAGCGGCGGCATCGTGGCAAGGACCACCGCGCACGGCGAGGCCACGATCATGAACGTCATCGCCCGCAGCAGCGCCCCGGTCAGGTCGTCGCCGAGCGCCAGCGGCGCCGCGAACACGGCGAGCGTGGCGACGACCATGCCGAGCGAGTACCGCTGCTCGACCTTCTCGATGAACAGCTGCGTGGGCGCCTTGGTCTCCGACGCCTCCTCGACCATCGCCACGATCCGCGCGATCACCGAGTCCGCCGCGTCCCGCCCCACCCGCACCCGCAGCGCACCCGCCCCGTTGAGCGTGCCCGCGAACACCTCGTCCCCCGCCTCCTTGGCGACCGGCAGCGGCTCCCCGGTGATCGTCGCCTGATCGACGTCACTGGCACCGTCGAGCACCTCGCCGTCCGCGCCGACCCGCTCACCAGGCCGTACGAGGATGACGTCGCCGACCTTCAACTCGGCCGTGCCGACGGCCTCTTCACCACCCCCGTGGCCCAGCCGCGTGGCCGTGGCGGGCGCGAGGTCGAGCAGGCCGCGCACCGAATCGGCGGTGCGGGCGGTGGCGAGGGCCTCAAGGGCGCCGGACGTGGCGAAGATGACGATGAGCAGCGCCCCGTCCATCACCTGCCCGATCGAGGCCGCGCCCAGGGCCGCGACGATCATCAGCAGGTCCACGTCCAGGGTCTTCCCGCGCAGCGCACGCAGCCCGGCGAGCGCGGGCTCCCAGCCCCCGGCGACGTACGCGACGGCGTACAGCGCACCCCACGTCCACGAGGCGGCCCCCGCGAGCTGGAGCGGCAGCGCGACCAGGAACGCGGCCGTGGCCGCCGCCGCCCAGCGGGCCTCCGCGAGCGCGAGGACGCGGGTGCGGCGGCGGGGAGCCGCCGCAAAACCGGCGGAGGATCCCTGGTCGGAGCGGGTCAGCAGGGTAGTGGGCATGGCGAAGGAACCCTTCACGGGCTGGGGAACGGCGACGCCCACACCGTACAGGAACGAATGAACAGCTTTTCATGTGTCATCGATAGGATGACGCCATGGGCCACGGAGTCGACGACAAGAGCACCGCCACCACGCGGGAACGCCTGGACAGCGTGGGGGCCGCCGACGTCGCCGCCACCCTCCAGGCCCTGGCGACCCCCTCGCGGCTGCTGATCCTCGCCCGTCTGCAGGAGGGCCCCTGCGCTGCCGGCGATCTCGCGGAGGCGGTCGGCATGGAGCAGTCGGCCTGCTCCCACCAGTTGCGCCTGCTGCGCAACCTCGGCCTCATCACCGGCGAACGGCACGGCCGCTCCGTCATCTACGCCCTCTACGACCACCACGTCGCCGAACTCCTCGACCAGGCGCTCTTCCACGTCGAGCACCTGCGCCTCGGTCTGCGGGACACGCCGTCGGGCGGCTAGCCTGAGGGTGATCTTCGGTGGCGATCTCTTGATTCCACCCGGTTGAGGGGATTTCGCGCAGGTGAGAGAGCACGGCGTGTGGCCCGTGGTGGCGGTCGTGGCCGTCGGCGGCGCGATCGGCGCCTCGGCACGCTACGGAGCGTCCCTGATCTGGCCCACCGCCCCCGGCACCTTCCCCGCGACGACACTCCTGGTCAACGTCGTCGGATGCGCGCTCATGGGCGTCCTCATGGTGCTCCTCACCGAGGTGCGGACGTCGTCGCACCGCCTCCTTCGCCCCTTCTTCGGCACCGGGGTACTGGGCGGCTTCACCACCTTCTCCACCTACGCGGTGGACATCGAGCGTTTGGTGGAAGCCGGCCACGCCGGCACGGGCCTGGCCTATCTGGGACTGACGCTGCTCGCGGCCCTCGCGGCGGTGTGGAGCGCGGCGTGGGCGACGCGACGCGTCGTGGCGTGGGGGCGGCCATGAGCCAACTGGCCAACTGGCTCTGCGTGGTGGCGGGCGCGATGATCGGCGCCCCGCTGCGATTCCTCACCGACCGCGCCGTGCAGGCCAGGCACGGCACGGTCTTCCCGTGGGGGACGCTCACGGTCAACGTGGCGGGCAGCCTGGTCCTCGGCCTGCTCACCGGCGCGACCGTCGCGGGCGCCACCGCCTCCCACACCCAACTGTTCCTCGGCACCGGCCTGTGCGGCGCCCTGACGACGTACTCGACCTTCTCGTACGAGACGCTGCGGCTCTCCGAGGGCGGTGCCCGGTTCTACGCGGCGGTCAATGTCGTGGCCGGTGTGGTGGCGGCGCTCGGCGCGGCCCTCGTGGGTGTGGCGCTGGCGGAGGCGGTGGGGTGAGATCGCGCCATGCGCGGGCCGCTCCCGCGCATGGCCCTGGATCAGGCCTGGGCGAAGTCGCCCGAGAGGGCCGCGGCCATCCGCAGGTGCGGGGCCGCGTCCGTGTCCCGGCCCTGCCGTTCGAGCGTGCGGCCCAGGAGCAGCCGGGCGTACTGCTCGACGGGGTCGAGCGCGATGACCGTACGCAACTCGCTCTCCGCGCGCCGCAGTTGCGCCGAGTGGTAGTAGGCGCGGGCGAGCAGCAGACGCGGGGCGACCTGCTCCGGTACCTCGTCGGCCAGGGCGGCGAGGATGCGCGCCGCCGTGGCGTACTCCTTGGCGTCGAAGAACTGCCGCGCGCGCTCCCAGCGCTCCGCCGCGGTTCCGTGGTCGTAGTACGTGATGTCCACTGTTGCCTCCTTCGAGGCGTCCAACGGACCTAGGTGATTGAATATTCCACCAAGCCACGCCTCGGGGCCCGGCCCCAGCACTCCGGCGCCCTGCCCACTTCCTCGGGAATGACCGGGGCGCGTGCCTGACGGCCGGCGCCCCACGGGTCTAGGTTGTGCGACATGAGCAATCTTGATCGTGAGGCGGTCCCGTCCCTGTGCGGCGGTCGCGGGTTCGTCGTCGCCGAGCCGGTCCGCGAACTCCTCAGCCCCCGCAAGGTCAAGCTCGGCGAGTCCACGGAGGTCCGCCGCCTGCTGCCCAACCTGGGCCGCCGCATGGTCGGCGCCTGGTGCTTCGTGGACCACTACGGCCCCGACGACATCGCCGACGAGCCCGGCATGCAGGTGGGACCCCACCCGCACATGGGCCTGCAGACCGTGAGCTGGCTGCACGAAGGCGAGGTCCTGCACCGCGACTCCACGGGCAGCCTCCAGACGATCCGCCCCCGCGAACTCGGCCTGATGACCTCGGGACGGGCGATCTCGCACTCCGAGGAGAGCCCCAGGTCACACGCCCGCCTCCTGCACGGCGCCCAGTTGTGGGTCGCGCTGCCCGACGTCCACCGCAACACCGACCCGCGCTTCGAGCACCACGCCCAACTGCCCCTGGTCACGGCCCCCGGCCTGACGGCGACCCTCATCCTGGGCACGGTCGACGGCACCACCTCACCCGGCACGACCTACACCCCGATCGTCGGCGCCGACCTCACCCTGACCCGCGACGCGGACGTACGCCTGCCCCTGAACCCGGACTTCGAGTACGCGGTCCTGTGCATGTCCGGCGAGACCCGCGTGGACGGAGTCCCCGTCGTGCCCGGCTCGATGCTGTACCTGGGCTGCGGCCGCACCGAACTCCCGCTGCACGCCGAGTCGGACGCGAGCCTGATGCTCCTGGGCGGCGAGCCGTTCGACGAGGAGCTCGTCATGTGGTGGAACTTCATCGGGCGGTCCAACGAGGATATCGCGCAGGCCCGTTCGGACTGGATGGACAGCTCGCGCTTCGGCGAGGTGAAGGGGTACGACGGTGGCCGGATCCCTGCGCCGGACCTGCCGCCCGTACCGCTGAAGCCGCGGGGGCGGGTGCGCTGACCAGTTCGGTTGCCGTCGTCAGGGCCGCAGCCTGGGGCGGTCCTGAGTACGGCGTATGCGGGTAGCCCTGGGTGAGTGATCATGCTCGCCGAAGGGGCTTCCGAGTCGCGCGGCGAACCGTGGGTTTGACCATCTGTGGCCAGGTCTGGCAAACCTCATGCTGACCCAATGCTGACTCTACTGACACGTAATCAGATGGGGTTGCCGCTGTGTGCCTCGGACGCGCGTTGGGCTACCTCCGCCGCTTTCGGGCAGGCGTTGCTGACGTTGAACCGTGCGGACTCGCGAAACGAGGCACGGCCGCACGGCATCGCGTTCCGCTGCGCGTGGGTAACCGGTCGTGCCTCTTTGTGCTCGTGACGCTCCGTCACCCCTCCGTGGACACTTGGGCCGTGTGAGGACCTGCTGAAGATGCTGTTGCCGCACCTGTCCGGGGTGCTGGTGGAGCAAGTGAGCGTGGAGTACGAGGTGTTGCGCATCGCGGCACGCACCCGCGGCGAGGTGGAAGTGTCGTGTCCGGACTGCGGGGCTGCTCGATCGAGACGGCGACACAGTGGATACCGGCGGGCGGTGGCCGATGGCGCGATCGGCGGGCGCATGGTCGCCTGCGTGCTCGATGACCTCCCGTGTCACCGCCCGCACGCCCTGGCGAGGCGAGGTCGGGGTCGTAGAGGGCGAAGGTGCGCGTGCCACGGACTTGGGCGAGGGAAGGGAGCGTCTCGCACAGCAGTTGTGTGGCGACCCGGCGCTGTCGCTTCTCCTCTTCCACGCGTTCGCGGCGCTCTGCCCACGCCCCGGCCAGCGACAGCTGGCCCTCGGCTACCCGGGTAGCGAGTTCTGGATCCTCTTCGCGGAGCGACCATGTCGGGTGCATGCTGAAGAACGGCGCTTGCGCGGCCCGTGACAGCAGTGGCGACGCCGAGTTGTTCCCCGAGGGAACGCGCGGTCTGTTCCCCGCACCTATTCATCAACGGCGCACGGCTCCGCGGGCCACCGCAGTGAGCCGGGCCTTCCCGAGGGGGCTTCTGCGCATCAACGTGCAGGCGTTACGCGAAGACCGCATCCTCCAGGAGATCCACGCCACCGGCGGCGAGATCAGACGCATATGCGACCTGTTCGGACTCAGCATCACCGGAGCCCTGCGCTACACCGAGATCTAGGACGTTTCGTTCGGATCTTGCGAGGCTTGTCATACTTCCCGAGTGGAGATGCAAGCCGAGGAGGCAGCACGGCGTTGGCTGGCTGATCAAGGCGTCAGCCGGGTGCGCGACGGGTGGGTGAGCGACGAGGAACCGGACGCGTTGCTCACCGCCAATCAGGTGGCGCACTCCTGGGCCGGTGATGTGTTCGCCGAAGACCTGGATGCAGCCGACCAGGTGCGGTTGGCTTTCGGGCTGCTGGATCTCCTCGACGAGTACTGGGTCACGTGCGAGATCCGGTTCGCGAACGAGGGTGCGGAGGGTCCCCTGCCGGTCGACGTACTGTGGGGCGGCTACCGTCAGCGGCTGGAGGCGGACCGGGACGCCGAAGCCGTCACCTACTCGCTGTGGGTGGACTGGTTCGAGGATCACGCCACTTCCGCGACGGCCTTCGCCGAGGTTCTCGGTAACGACGTCGACCGGGTGGTGGTCGAGCGATCGGAAGCCCTGCTCCGCCGAGCCTGTCGGGTTCTGGAGTGTTCGGGCCCGGTGCGCTGGTCGGTGAAGGAGCTGACATATCGCACCGCCATGCGGCTTCCTGCCCTGCACTCGGCTGTCTTCCGCGGCCTTCTGGCGTGCTTCCACGACGTCTACGGCGACGTGGAGCCGACTGCCGCACTGGCCTTCCTCTGCCGACTGGATCTTCCCGCGAACACCCCGCACTTTGCCGAACTGCGCCACGTGCTTGCCGCGGGGCACAAGAATTACTACCGCAGCCCTGGTGCCTGGGACGATGCGGTTCGCTCCTGCTCCTGAGTCGTTGGCCTGGCAGACCAAAGAAAGATGCTGGCGACGTGGAGTCCGGCCAGGTAGATGGTTGCGGTCTTTTCGTAGCGGGTGGCGAGGCGCCGCCACTGCTTCAGGCGGTTGATGCAGCGTTCGACGGTGTTGCGCTGCTTGTATGCCTCGCGGTCGAAGGCGGGTGGTCTGCCACCTCGACTGCCGCGCCGCAGCCGGTGGCCGCGTTGATCGGCCGGAATGGAGATGACCGCCCGGATTCCACGCTTGCGCAGATGCTCGCAGATGCTCGCAGATCGCGCGGGAGGAGTACGCCTTGTGGGCCAGGACCACGTCCGGCCTGGCCGATGGCATTGTCATCGGGCTCACCGGCCGGGCCCCTTTTTGCGGGCCCCGGCTGCGTGCTGGTGAGCGCGCACGACAGTGGAGTCGGCTGAGACGGCCCAGCTGAGGTCTTCCTCGGCGTCGGCCTGTGCGATGAGCGCGGTGAACACCCGTTTCCAGGTGCCGTCGATGGCCCACATCCGCAGCCTGTTGTAGACGCCCCTCCAGTTCCCGTATTTCTCGGGCAGATGGACCCACTGCGATCCGGTCTGGAACTTCCAGGCGATCGCATCGATCACCTCACGATGATCCCGCCACCGGCCACCCCGCTGCGGCGTCCGGTCTGGCAACAACGGCTCGATCCGCGCCCACTGCGTGTCAGTCAACGGCACACCCAGACCAACGATCAGATGATCCAAACGAAACGGCCTAGCCGCACCACCGGCTCCAGCCCGCGCGGATGAGACCGTCGCCGCCGCATGGGGAGATTGCATCTCGGAAGTGCCTTGTCGATCGTGCCTGATGTGGTCTTAGGCAGATCCCATCATCGCAGGTCACAAGGCACTTCATCCGGCATCAAGCCGGGGTGATCTGGACTCAGCGCATCAGGAAAGGGGGTTCTGGCAGTACCTGTATCACCAGGGTCTCCCAGATGTGCACAATGCCTGTCAACCTGGCGTGAGTCGAAAGCGCCGACAGCACTCCGTGGACACGCACTGCAGCTTTACCTCCATCAGCTCAATTCAGCTGCCGCCCCGAATGCGTGACCGTGTCGGCGCATTCTGACACGACAGAAGGAACGGACACCAATGACGGACAACCAATTCACCACTCACACAGAACTTTTCGATCTGAGTGGGAAGTACGCACTTGTCACTGGCGGCACCAAGGGTATTGGGATGATGATTGCGCGCGGCCTTCTCCAGGCGGGCGCCCGCGTCGTCATCAGCTCACGCAACGCGGACACGTGCGCGGAGGCGCAGCAGCTGCTATCCGAATTCGGCGACGTCCAAGCAATTCCCGCCGACCTGTCCAGGCACGACGAGTGCCAGCGCCTCGCTGATCTTGTCATGGCCGACTCGGAACGCCTGGACATCCTCGTCAACAACGCGGGAGCGATGCGTAGCGAGCCGCTGGAGACGTTCCCGGACGAGGCCTGGGATGCAGTGCTCGACCTCAACCTCAAGTCGCCGTTCTGGCTGGTGCAGGCACTGCTTCCCGCACTTCGCAGGGCGGGAACCGCCGATGATCCGGCACGGATCATCAACATCGGCAGTATCGCCGCCATCCACGTCGCCCAGGCGCCCACCTACTCGTACGCCAGCAGCAAAGCGGCACTCCACCAACTCACCAGAGTGCTTGCCCGGGAGCTGGGCCCACAGCACGTCACGGTGAACGCGGTAGCACCGGGAGTCTTCCCGTCGCAGATGATGGGGGCCACGCTCGATGCCATCGGCGACACGATCGCGGCGGCGGCCCCACTGCGCCGGCTCGGCCGCGACGACGACATGGCGGGTGCCGCCGTGTTTCTCGCCAGCCGGGCTGGGTCCTACCTCACGGGCGCCATCATCCCGGTAGATGGCGGCACCGCGACGACTGCAACGGGTACCCCCCCTGTCATGGGCCACTGACTAGTACGGCTGAACGGGCCTATGGTAGGGGGATGGCCACGATGGATCCACGCACCGAGATCCGGGAATTTCTCAGCTCGCGTCGTGCCCGCATCGCACCCGAGCAGGCGGGCCTGCCCGTTTACGGCGGCAACCGCCGGGTCAAAGGTCTGCGCCGCGAGGAGGTCGCGCTGCTCGCGGGGGTATCGGTCGACTACTACGTGCGCATGGAGCGCGGCAGCCTCGCCGGTGCCTCCGACGGAGTGCTTGACGCGTTGGCCTCTGCCTTGCAACTCGACGAGGCCGAGCGCGACCACCTGTTCCACCTCGCGCGCCAATCGAGGGCGCCCCGCAGCCCACGCCGGCGCAGGCCTGCCGTGGGGGTGCGCTCGACGCTCCAGCAGGTGCTCGACGCGATCTCCGATGCGCCGGCCTGGATCGGTAACGGCCGTTATGACGTGCTCGCCATGAATCAACTTGCTCGCGCGCTGTATTCACCGGTGCTGGCCGATTCGCGACGGCCCGCGAACACAGCGCGGTTCGTCTATCTGAAGCCCGAAGCGGCCAGAGATTTTTTTGTCGATTACGACCAAGTCGCCGGTGCCGTGGCTGCGAAGCTGCGCATGGAAGCTGGCCGCAATCCGCACGACGAGGAGCTGATCGCCCTGGTCGGCGAACTGTCAACGTGCAGTGAGCTATTTCGGCAGCGGTGGGCATCTCAGGACGTGCGGCTGCACCGGTCCGGCCGTAAGCGTATGCACCATCCGATCGTGGGCCAGCTCGACTTGGACGTCGAGTCCATGGAACTGCCCGCAGAACCCGGCCTGCACCTCAACATCTACACCGCACCCGCGGGCACACCGACCGCGGACAATTTGGCGCTTTTGGCGTCGTGGGCGGCCACCCAACAGACGCTGGCGACCGAGCTTGAAGCACACAACGGATAGTCCAACCCCTTCAGCCGTACTAGGGTCCGTCTCCCCGACCAGCGCGGGCAGACCGCACCGCTCGGCCAGCCGCACCACCGGCTCCAGCCCGCCGTACGCGATCAGGTTCGGATCATCGAACGCGGATGAGACCGCCGCCGGGTCATGGCGAGATTGCATCTCGGAAGTGCCTTGTCCGGCCGTGGCTTAATGCATCGTTGTGTCGTAACCGAGGCACGGGCGGCACTGCGTGCGATCAATACGCAGAGCGACGGGGGACGCTCGGTGAAACGGATCCACTTCACGAGCGAGGATCTCGCTCGAACTCGGTTGGCCATGTCGATCGGTATGGCGGCGAAAGGCCTTCGACAGCGTCAGGTTGCTGTTGGGAGAGCAAGCGCGCCCACTGGTCGCGTTGATGCCGACTCGCGGGCCCATGGTCGATTTGGCCAGCCTGGCGGGAGACGCGATGTGCATCGAGGAGGCGGCAGACAACATCCTCGCGGCTCCACGTGCGCTGTGGCGCATGGAACTGGAGCATGTCGACTTCGAGCCGACGCAACGCGCGTGGGTTCGCAGCCTGTTCAATGGTGACCCGGAGCCGCGCAGACAACTCGCCGCAGCGCTCATCGCCTGCCACCGTGTGAACGTGGAGCCCTATTGCGGAAGGGTGAAGTCGCGTCTGTCGGTCGGCCGGGAGGCTTACGCGCGCACCATGGCCGACCTTCTCTGGCAGCTCGTGATGATCGGTGCAGTCAGCCAGTTCGGCCGCGATTATGGCCTCGGCCTCGAACATTCCGTACGACCCGGGCACATCGCACCGCCAGCGGGCGGCAGCACTGGGGACATCGCGCAGGCCCGTTCGGACTGGATGGACAGCTCGCGCTTCGGCGAGGTGAAGGGGTACGACGGTGGCCGGATCCCTGCGCCGGACCTGCCGCCCGTACCGCTGAAGCCGCGGGTGCGGGTGCGCTGACCATTGCGGTTGCCGTCGTCGGGGCAGCAGTCCGGAGCGCTCCTTTCCGGCAGGCGTTGCTGATGTCGAGCCGTGCGGACTCGCGAAACGAGGGACGGCCGCAGGGCATCGCGTTCCGTTCCGTGTGGGTATCGCGGGCGCCTGTCAGAAGCCGACAACCGCGACAACGGGGCGGCGGCCTTGTGGAATCACCCCAGATGAGCACGGTGATGGGCTGACCAGGAGACGCAGGGATGGTGCGTTGTCGGTGCCGGGCAGGTGGGGCGTGTCCCGGTAGGGGCCTGCCGGTCGTTGTGGCGTACTCACGATTCTGACCGCCCGACGCGGTCCGGTGCCGGCAACGCCCGCGCGGTGCAACCACGCGACGGTAAGCCGAGGCTGATCGGCCTGATGGTCGAGGGCGCCGATTCGCTCATGCCTGCCGTGAACCCCCGGGACCACGGGGGAGGTTGTCAGATGAGTTGCCAGGTTGTGGTGAGTTGGCTTTCGGGACGGCGGCCGGGCAGGCCTGCGAGGACGTGGACGAGCGCCTCGTAGACGGTGAGGGCACCGCTGAGTGGTGTCCGGGTTTTCGCCAGGGACTTCTGCATGCGGTACAGGTGGGTGAACGCGTGCTTGGTGTTTCGTTGTCGGAGCGCCGACTTGATCTGGGCGGCGGCCTTGAGGGTCGCCTCGTCGACCTCACCCGCGGTCTCCTCTGCGGACTCGACGAGTTCGGCGTGGGTGCGCAGGAAGCGCTGCGCGGTCTCGGTCAGCTGGGCCTTGAGGGAGAGAGTCTCCCCGGGGTCGGCGCCGGTCAGCACGGCCAGCTCGAGGACGTCCCGCGCGAGGCTGTCAGCCTGACCTGCGACGGGGCCCACCAGCAGGACATCGGGGGCCTGTTGTGGCGCTGGACTCAAGTGTGGTTCCGCGAGCAGCAGGCGCAGGGCCAGCAGTTGTGACTCGGCGTCGGAGGATGGTGTGACGACGCACAGGTCTGCCTCTCGTACTGCCGGCTCCGCGGCGGCGAGGACGGGGGAGGAGCTGATCCGGACGGGGACGGCTGGGCCGGCGTCCGAGACGGTGCGCCGCGCCCCGTCCCATTGGGCCCTGTGAGGGCCGTCGGGGGCGAAGGCGGCTACGGCGAACGCGCCCGTGCCGATGTCCGTGTGCTTGACGGCGAGTCCGTGGGCCGCGGCCAGCCGCAGGTATTCCTCCTGGGCGACGGCTGCGTCGAGGCCGTCGGTGGACCCGGTCCGCACGGCGCGCCCGCCTCCGGCCAGTGGAGGCAGGGGCCAGTGCCCGGGGGCCTCCCCCTGGTCGGGTGGGGTCAGGGCGAAGCGCACGGGCAGGCCGACCTCGCGGGCGAAGGCCAGGTCGGTTGCGTCGTGACCAGGGTTGACCAGGACGGCCCCGGTTCCGAACTCCGGTGCGACCCAGCCGGCGGTCCATACCGGCAGCAGGTCCCCGGTGAGCGGATGACGGCAGTAGCGGCCCGTGAAGGAGGACGTGTGCCCGGTCGGCAGACCGTGGCTCAGAGGGTGTCCGGGATGCACGGCCACGGCGCAGCCTGCCGGCGTCGGCGACCAGTCCGTGGTGAAGACGGTCAGGGCCGCCTCGGCCGGATCTGAGTCCTCCACAGGGAAGGTGAACACCGCTCCGGGAGTTCGGCGCAGGGCTTTGCGATGGCGGGAGGCCGTCGACTGAGGCCACGTGCCGTCCTGCTCGGAGCCGACCCGATCGCGCGCCGCTGAAGTGGGCACGTAGCGAATCGCTTCATGCTCCGACGGTTCGGCGGGGCCCGTCAGGCCCGCTGCGGTGGCGGTACGGGCAAGGGCGGCCGCCGGGTCGACCGGACCTATGGAGGCGAGCGTGCGTCCGTCCTGGACTGCCATTCGGTTGAGGAGTGCCGCAAGGACCTGGCAGCGCAATGTCGTCGAGGGCGCCTGTGGGGCGGGCAGGGGCAGTGCGAGGTGGTTCACGAGGATCTCCGCAGGGCGATCAGGGGTGGTGCATGACGATGTGGTCGACCACATCGCGGACCGTGTTGAAGTGCTTCACTTGTTCGTCCGCAATCGTGACGGCGAATCGCTCCTCGGCGGCGACGGCGATCTCGACCATCGACAGGGAGTCGACGTCCAAGTCGTCGGTGAAGGAGCTGTCCTCGCGGACTGCGTCGGAGGAGACGCCCGCGATCTCGCCGACCGTGTCGGCGAGAGCCTTCGTGATCTCGGCTCTGGTGGTCTGCACAGCGAATTGTCCTTAGATGGCGGGGGAGGGGGCGGGGGTCACAGGCCGCGTACGAGGCCGCCGTCGCACCGCAGGGCGACCCCGGTCACGTATGAGGCGGGTGCGCCGCACAGGAAGGCGGCGGCAGCGGCGAACTCGGAGGGATGGCCGTAGCGGCCGGCGGGGATCGCGGCGACCGATTCCCGTTCCACGTCCGCCACCGAGCGATCGGTGCGTTCGGCGTTTGCGGCGTCGACCGTCCTGGTGCGCTCGGTTCTGATCCGCCCCGGCAGGAGAAGGTTGACTGTCACGCCGTCCGCGGCGACCTCGGCGGCCAGCGTCTTGAGGTACCCGGCCAGACCGGCCCGGCCCAGATTGGACAGGGCGAGGTGGGGGATGGGAGCGGCGATTCCACTGGACCCCACCGCGAGGATGCGGCCCCAACCGCGCGCCCGCATGGCGGGCAGGGCCAGTGAGATCAGGCGGATGTGGGGCCGCACGTTCGTCTCGAAGGCGCTGTCGACGTCCTCGGCGGTGACGTCGGTAGCCTGCGCCGGTCGCGGCCCCGGACCGTTCAGTACGAGGACGTCGGGTGGCCCGAAGGCATGCACGGTGGCCTTGAAGAGTTCCTCCGGGCCATGTGGGGACAGCAGGTCGGCCCCGGCGCCGACGGCGTTCGGCAGGCGTGCGGCGGCCTCTTTCGCCCGTGCGTCGTGCCGGCCGTTCACGACGGTGTTGGCGCCCTCCGCCGCCAGGGCTGAGGCGATGGCCGCGCCGAGGCCTTGCGTGGACGAACAGACGAGAGCCGTACGGCCGGAGAGGGCGAGATCCATCAGGACACCTCCTCGGCCTGCCTGTCGGCAGGGACCCGCGGCTGGGCCGTCCGCTCGACAAGCGTGTTCCCCAGGACGGCCAGCAGGGCTCCGGCGAGCATGACCACGGTGCCGGTCAGCTGCACGCCGGTGAACGACTCGCCCAAGAAGACCGTGGAGAAGAACGTGCCGAACACCGGCACCGTGAACATCATGACCGTGGCCATGGAAGGGCTGACGTCGCGCAGCCCCCGGTAGTAGAACAAGTAGGCGATCGCGGTCGGCCCTATCGCAAGGAAGACAACGTTCGCCCAGGCCAGGTCCGAGACCGCTGACCACGCGACGTCGCCCGCTGTCGGCGCCGCGAGGACCACAAGTCCCAGTCCGCCGACGGCGGTTCCCCAGGCCGTCGCCCTCAGGGGGGCGATGCCGGCAAGGAGCGACTTCGACAAGATGCTGTACGCCGCCCAGCAGGCGGCGCCCGCGACGAAGACGAGGTCACCGAGGAGCCGCTGGTTGCTGGTGTGGCCGACCCCGAGCAGGAAGACGGCGGCGCCGGTCAGGCCGACCAGCAGGCCCGCGACGCGCGCCCATGACGCCTTCTCACGGCGTAGGAGCAGCAGTGTCGCGGTGGTCAGGATGGGGCTCAGGACGGGCACGATGATGCTGCCGTCGAGAGCGGGCGCCAGCGACAGTCCCCAGAAGAAGAAGAAGTTGTAGGCCAGTACGCCGAGCAGGCCGATCAGACCCGCGCGGAGGGCGGCGGTGCGTCCGATGGGCGCGGACTTACGGCGCAGCGCGATGGCCAGCACGATCAGCAGTACGGCTCCTCCGCCGAACCGTAGCGCTGCGGCCATCTGGTGCGGCATCGCGCCGACGACCACCTTGGAGCTGGCGAACGCGCTGCCGAACATCACCATGGTGACGAGCAGGTTGAGGTAGGGAGCGGCGGGTGAGCCCGCCGGCGGAGTGGAAGGATTGGCGTCGGATGTCATCGGTGTCCTCCAGCTTCTAGCGGCCGGCGACCCGGTCCAGGACCTCGCCACCGGTGGAGTTGCGCTGCACGCTGATGATCTTCTTGTGCGGGTCGCTGTCCATGACCAGGGGGAGGACTCCCGACTGCGTGCCCTTGGCGTCGAAGGGTGACCACAGCGGACCGTCGTGGAGCGCCCGGAGGTCGGTCAGGCTCAGGCCGCTGAGGCGCTCGAGGCGCGCGGCCAGCCAGTCGCTGGTGTTCGTGCCCGCCAGGAGCCCGCGGAGGCGGTCCTCCTCGGCCAGCAGGTCGGGGCACTCCCCGGCCAGGTAGTCATGGAGGTTCGCCGCGCGGCCGGCGAAGGGCGAGTAGACCATGCAGACCAACTGCTCGGTGTCCAGGCCGAAGGCATCCTCTGCGTAGCGGGTGGCCGCCTCGCGCATCCGCTCTACGCCCTCCTCCGTGCGGTAACGCGCCGCGATCTCCTCGACCAGGTGCTCGGGAAAGTGCTTCTTGCGCATCAGTTCCAGGGCGAAGTCCACGTACTGGGCAATGCCTTCGCCGTACCCGCGCCCATAGACGTGCTCGGTCCGCAGTCCGCGCAGGTGGGCCATGAGTGCGGGGTTGGCGCAGTCGGATTCGGTGAAGTTGAACGCGATCTCGTCGAAGACGAAACCGAGGAAGTCCGTGAGGAGCCGCCAGTGCGCCCCCGAGGCGTAGCTGGTGTAGTCGTAGATGGAGAAGAACTCCAGGGCCGAGGGGACGTCGGAGGTGACCCCCCGCTCCTTGACCCGGTCGCTGTTGTCCCGGCCGTGGATCTCCTGAAAGTAGGCCTGTGCCAGGCCGTCGAGGGTCTCCAGCGTCCCCCGGAAGCGCTTCTTGCTGTCGGCGGGCTTCTGTCCCGCTCCGCGGGCCAGTTGTCGGATCCACACCGCGTAGTCCCGCTGCTCCTGCGGTGAGTCACCCGTGATGATCAGGTCCACGCCCGCTCCGTGGCGGGCAGCGATGCCGAAGGAACTGGCCACGTTCAGGTTGCAGGCGTTGCAGAACGTGGCCCGGCCGTCGCCATAGGTACGGTGACCGGACATCAGCATGTCGGTCCGGTTAAAGGCGATCAGGCGGTGCGGCATGCTGCGGTCCCGGTCGAAGGGGACCACGCGGTCGCGCTCGATCAGCAGCAGTTCCACGTCGCGATCCCCGTACAGACCGAGAGCCTGGTACGTGGCGTCGATGTTGAGCATCACCTGGTAGGGCATGCCGCCGTGCCGCATGGTGACCACCCTCAGGTTGAAGGTGGCTCCGTGGCGCTCCGCGAGAGCCAGGTGGACCGCGCGGACGAACGCCACTGCGTACGCGCTGTCCTTACCGCCGCCGTAGGCGACCATGACCGTGTTCCGGCTGAGGTCGTCGTGGTGCGGCAAGGCTTCATACAGTTCGGTGACGCACTCCTCGACGGCCGGAACATCGTGCTCCGGCAGTGCGCCTTTGAGGTTCTCCAGCACGGTCGCGCGCATCTGTCCTCCTGGGGTCCAACGTGAACGGGTGAGGGCCGAAGAGCCCGTGAAAGGGCGTCCCGACCGGACGCCCGCCGCCCTATGCGAAATCTTTCGCGAAGCGGCGAACTCGACACCCAGAACGTAAAGGCCGAAGAGGGCAGTTGAGTGGGTCTCACCCCGCATTGCATCGAAGGATGTACGTCTCCCGGTGTTGCCGCCCGCCCTTCGTTGTAGCGCCCCCCGGGGACGCCGTCGCGTGCTGCAAAGTCGTGGCAGATCCGCAGTGATCTGGCATCCATTCCCCACTGCTTCGGAGGACCAAGATGTACGCAGCCCCTGCCCGGACGTTCTCGTCGCGGCGGCTTGAGATTCTCGACGCGACGTTGCGGGACGGTTCCTACGCAGTCGACTTCCAACTCGACGAGAATTTCGTCCGGAAGCTGCTCCGTAGGCTGGAAGCGACACCCATCAACAAGGTCGAGATCGGGCACGGCCTCGGGTTCGAGGCGGAGCAGTCCGGAATCAAGGCTTCCAACATCGATCTGGCGAAATGGTGCGAGATCGCCGGCCAAGAGCTCTCCACCACGCCCTGGGGCATGTTCGCGCAGCCCGCGTTCAGCCGGCTCGAAACCCTCGCTGACCTGTGCAAGGAAGGCATGTCGTTCGTACGGATCGGCATGGAGCCCGAGAAGGTCCCGGACCACCTCGACTACCTCCGGCGCGCCACCGAGATCTGCGACGAGGTGTACCTCAACCTGATGAAGACCAGCAGCACCCCCGCGCAGGAACTGCCCGAGCTGCTGCGCGACATCCCCGCCGTGGCGGGCCTGTATGTGGTCGACTCCTGCGGCTCGATGATGCCCGACGACGTGCAGCGGTATGTGACCGTGGCGAAGGACATCTGCCCCGTCGTCGGATTCCACGGGCACGACAACCTGGGCATGGCGAACGCGAACAGCATCGCCGCATTCCAGGCGGGTGCGACCATCGCGGACGGCACGCTCGACGGAATCGGTCGTGGTGCCGGGAACGCGGAGACGGAATCGCTGGCCGGAATCATGCGCGTTCTCGGATCGGACCGGTTCGACTACAAGGAACTGGCCAAACTGGCGCACTTCTGCCGCACCAACCTGGAACTCCTCCCCGAGGACCGCAATATGCAGGTTCTCGGCGGTGTGATCGGAATTCACTCCGGTTTCTTCCCGCTCATTGACCAGCTGTGCGAGGAACTCGCCGTCGAACCAGCGCCGTTGATGGAGACAGCCGTCGGCATGGCCCGGCGCAGCGCCGAGAAGAACGACATCCGAGCGGCCGCGCAGCACCTTTCCCGGCAGACCGCCGCGGCCTGAACCCTCGTCCACCCCATTTGAGAGGAACGCCATGCGTTTTGCGCGAGTCAACACCCACAACGGACTGCGGACAGCGGTGTCCCACCTCGGCGGCTGGATCCCGCTCTCCGCTCTGGACGCCTTCACCGGCCGACAGCTGCCGTACCGGCTCAGTGACCTCCTCGATGCCGCCCGACGCCAGGAACTCGCCGAACTCCTTGACCAGGTGACCGACGTCGACTTGCTCGACGTACGCCTGGAGGAGGCCGCCACCGTCGTCGACGGCGGTGACATCTGGGGAGCCGGACTCAACTACCTGGGACATTCCCAGGACCTCAGCACACAGCAGCCCGCTTCCGGACCCGGCTCGTACCTGCGGCCAAGGGGCTGCCTCATCGACAACGGAGGTCAGATCGAACTGCCCGCGCAGAGCGGCCGGGTGACTGCGGAGGCGGAACTCGGGCTCGTCGTCGGCCAGGAGTGCAAGAACGTGCGCGGGCAGGAGTGGCGATCGGTGATCGCCGGCGTCACCGCGGTCCTGGACATGACCGCGGAAGACGTGATCCGGGAGAACCCGCGCTACATCCCGTGGGCCAAGGGCTTCGACACGTTCTGCAGCGTGGGCCCCCAGGTGGTGACCCTTGACGAGTTCGACGACCAGGCGCTGAGGTCGACGCGGGTCTCCACGGTTCGCAACGGTGAGGTCATCGCCTCGGCTCCCGTGTCGGACATGAAGTACGACCTGGCTTTCCTCGTCGAGTACTTCAGCGCCGGACGCACCCTTGCACCCGGCACCGTCATCTGCACCGGCACGCCCGGGGCGGCCGTGATCGAGCCGGGCGACACGATCAGCTCGCTCGTTGAGGGCGTCGGCACCCTGTCCCACACCGTGAAGGGCTGAGACCTTGAGCGCACAGCACACCTCCGTGGCGGACGCCCTTTCCGCGGCGATCGAATGCCATCCGGAGCGCCCCGCCATCGAGACAGCCGACGGCGTCGTCACCTTCCGCGAATTCGGCAGCCTTGTCGCCGAGTTCACCCACGAGCTCCAGACGCTCGCCTCGCCCGGCGAGTTCATCGGCATCGAAGCCGTCCGGACCCCGGCCTCGATCGTCGCCATGGCCGCCGCGCTCAGGGCCGAACGCCCCTTCGTCTTCCTCGACCCACGCGACAGCGCCTCCTCCAACCACGCGAAGGTCGTCTCGCTCGGTGTGGACTGGATCGCCGAGACCTCCGCAGGGACGAGCGCGCCCGTCCTGGTGCCCACACCCACGCAGTGGCGCGCCACCCACGAGCCGGCCGACGGAGCGATCGTTCCGCTCGAGGACCGGGTCGGCTACGCCATCCACACGTCGGGATCGACCGGTGAGCCCAAGTGCGTGCTGGTCAGCGCCACGCCCCTGGCCGGGGTGATCCGCGACCATGTGCGCGCCCTGGAACTGGGACCTGAGAGCCGGACGCTCCAGTTCGCCCGGCTGACGTTCGACGGCTGCCTCACCGAGATCCTGTGGACGCTGACCGCCGGCGCCTGCCTCGTGGTCCTTGGTGAGGAACACCTCAGCCCGGGCGCCCTACTTCAGGCGACCCTGGAGAAGTACCGCGTCACGCACCTGAAGACCACGCCCTACGCCCTCACCGCGACAGACCCGACGGCCGCGATGGGCCTGCGTCACGTGATCAACGGCGGGGGAGCCTGCCGCCCCGCCGTGGTGCGCAAGTGGGCCGCGCACACGGACTTCCACAACGCCTACGGGACCACGGAGAGTACCGTCTGCAACCTCCTGAGCGCCCCGCTGAACCCCGACGACTGCACCGACGCCGTGCCCCTGGGCGCGGTGGTGGGGGACTGCGGTCTGGAGGTGGCCCAGCTGCCCGGCGGGCCCGCGACAGGGACCGGCGGCGCCATCCGCGGTGAGCTGGTCGTCACGGGGCCCAGCGTAGGCATCGGCTACCTCACATCCCAGGGCCTGCGCCGTTTCGGCGAGGGCCCCGAGGACCGCGTCTACCGCACGGGCGACATCGTCGAGGTACGCGACGGCCAGTACTACTTCGTCGAGCGTCTGGACCGGCAGCTTAAGGTGCGCGGCTATCGGCTTGACCCGGGGGAGATCGAGAGCGCGGCCTGCCGGCTCGACGCCGTCGTCGAAGCGGCGGTGGACGCCGAGGCGTACGACAGTGACGATCCCTCCGCGGCCGACGCCCTGGTGTGCTACTACCAGGGCGAGGCAAGCCCCCGCGAGCTTCGCGCACACCTGGAGGCGGTGCTCGACCCGTACAAGGTCCCCTCGGTGATGAACCAGGTCGAAGCCCTGCCCTACACCCGCAACGGCAAGGTGGACCGGGACGCCTTGCGGGCCCGCCGGCAAGAGTCGGGCGCGGCGGGGCACGAGGGCGGAGCGGCCGAACAGGTCCTCGCCCTGGTGCGCCGTCTGACCGGAGTGGCCGACGCGGGCGTGGAGGACAACTTCTTCGACCTGGGCGGCGACTCGGCCTCCACGGTCATCCTCGTCAACAAGCTGAAGGACCTCGGCTGGATGGACGCCGGCGTACGCGACGTCCTTCGGGCGGAGAACCTGCAGGTGCTGGTCGACCACGTGCGTGAACGGGGGGTGTGACCAACATGTGCGGTGTGTGCGGCACATACTCGCCGTCCGGTGTCACCGACCGCGGCGTGGCCGCGGCCATGCACGAGCGGCAGGTGCACCGAGGACCGGATGAGACCTACTCACTGAACACCGAAACGATCTGCGCCAAGCTCGGTCGCCTCGGGTTCACCGGCCTGGCCGACGGATGGCAGCCTGCGGAGGACAGCACCGGCCGCTACGTGGCCATGACGAACGGGGAGATATACAACGCTCGTGAGCTGCAGTCTCGTATGGGGCTCGACCAGCCACACAACGGAGTCGACATCGCCGTCGTCCCGGAACTCTTCGCACGGTACGGACTTGAGGGACTGCACCTGGTCGACGGGCAGTTCGCCACTGTCGTCCTGGACCGCGCCCGCAACGCGCTCTACCTAGCCCGGGACCGCTTCGGCATCTGTCCCATGTACTACACCGAGGTCGGCCCGCAGGTGCACTTCTGCTCCGAACTCAAGCCGCTGGTGCAGTGTGTGGACCGGCCGCGAAAGGTGGACCTGAGCGCCGTCGACCAGTACCTCTCGCTGGGCAACATCGTTGCTCCGCGCACCCTGGTGCAAGGGGTCCGAGCCGTCCCGCCGGGGTGCGCCGTCCGCTTCGACGCGGACGGAAGCCAGACGCTGCGCTATTGGCGTTACGGCGAGTTCGCCCCGGTGGCCGGAGCCGTCACCGATGTGGCGCTGCGGGAGGCGATGCGCGCTTCGGTCAAGGACCGACTGCGGGCAGACGTGGAGATCGGGGCATACCTGAGCGGAGGCTTCGACTCGACCGCCATCGTGATGGAGGCGGCCGCTCTCAGTGCCCAGCCGGTCCGCACCTTCTCGGTGGTCTTCGACGACCCCGGGCTCGACGAGGGCCGCTTCCAGCGCGAGGTGGCGCATGCGGTCGGCAGCAAGCACGAGCAGGTCTCCTGCCATCACAGCGACATCACCGCGCGGTTCGAGGAGATGGTCCGGCACTGCTGCTACCCGCAGCGGGAGACCTATAACGTCGCCGCGATGATGCTCGCGGGCAGCGTACGAGACGCCGGCATCAAGGGGGTGGTGTCCGGAGAGGGCGCGGACGAGCTGTTCTTCGGCTACGACTCCTATGCGTTCGATGGCCTGGCCCGCTCACGGCGTCCCTCCCGGGCGGAGAACGAACAGGCCTGGGGCCGACCGGACTTCGGTTGGGAGGTGGACTGGGACAAGGTCGCACGCCGACGGGAGCGGTTTCTCACGCCCTGGGCACGCGCGGCCCTGACGGGCCACGAGTTCCACCACTCGCGGCTCATCCCGTTCACCGACCAGGAGGTGCGGCAGCTCTCCCGTATGCAGTTGCGCTCGATCGCCGATGTGTACGTCCAGATGTCCGGCCACCTGCTCGGCGACCACGGGGACTCGATGCTGATGCGGCACTCCGTCGAAGGCCGCTACCCGTTCCTCGGCAATTCCGTCGTCTCACTCGCCCTCCAAGTCGAAGACGCCAGGAAGATGGCCGACTTCGAGGGAAAGGCCTGCCTCAGGTCGGCCTACGAAGGCATCGTTCCGCAGTCCGTCCTGCAGCGCGGAAAACATGGCTTCACCGCCTACGACGTCCAGTCGATCACGAGCAGCCGCACCTGGGAGGACTGGCGTGCGCTGGTCGAGGCCTCCGGCCTGTTCACGGCCGACTGCCTGGACGGGCCGGCCGAGACAGGGAAGTGGGACTTCAGGATCAGCGCGATCAGCATCGCGATGATCATGGACGAGCTGGGCCTCACCCTCTGACCCCGACAGGGAGAAACGGAGATACCGGTGCCCCCCACACCGCACGGCACGCTCATCCTGCCCGGGGCAGGATCCTTCGGCGGCGAACTCAAACCCCTCCTGGACGAGCTCGGGCCCGCTGCCCGAATCGCCCGGTACCCCGGCCGCTTCGGGCGCGACGCGGGCAAGGACACGACGTTCCCCGAGGTCGTCGACGCGTGTACGGAACAGGCGCGGAACCCGCCCGCTGACCGGGTGACCCTGGTCGGGCACAGCTTCGGCGCCTACGTCGCCCACGCCACAGCGGCGGAACTGGAGCGGCGCCAAACCCCTGTCCACGCGCTGGTCGTCGTCGGCGCCAACGCGCCTCATCTGCTCGCCGTCCCACCGGCCGCACGCTCCGACCGGGCGGCCGTTGCCGCCTACCTGGAGGGCATCGACCCGCGGCTGCTGCCGGACCCGTCCGACGAATGGCGCGACCTGGTCCTGGACGCCGCCATGCAGGACCTGCGCCTGCTTGCGCACTTCAGTGACGCACCCCGGCCGCACCCACGGTGCCCGGTCTTCGCCGCGCGAGGGGCAGCGGACCCGCTCACTTCCGCCGAGGGCACAGCGGAGTGGGCCGCGGCGACCACCGGCTCCTGCGCCCGCCGCACCTTCCCCGGTGGCCACTCCGATCTGCTGACCACGCCCGCGTTCGCCGACTGGCTGCGCACCGTCGCCTCGCGCGAGTAACACCCGCCCCCTGAGAGGAAGGAGACACACTCCCCGTGGACAGCCGCGACAGCCGCGACAGTCGTCCCCTGAGCACCGGTGGCCACCTGGTGGTCGTCGGTGGCGGAGCCTCCGCCACCGCGGTGCTCCACCACCTTGCGCAGCATGCCGACGTCCGCCCCCTGTCGGTGACAGTCGTCGATTCACGGCCGGTCGGATTCGGGGTGGCCTTCGGAACCGCCGATCCGCGTCTGCGCTGCAACACCTCCGTCGACGTCACCTCATTGCACCGGGGCCAGCAGTCCGACCTGCTGCGCTACCTGGCCGGGCGCGGGTGGCCGGTGAGCCGGTCGGACTTCGTGCCCCGGACCCTGGTCGGGCAGTACTGCCGTGAGCGCTTCGCTCAGGCACGGAGCACGCTGACGGCTCGCGGCTGTGCGGTGCGTCAGATGACAGGCCGTGCCAGGACGGTGCGGTCCGCCGCTGAGCCGGGCCGGGGATACCTCGTCACCCTGAATGACGGCAGCACCCTGGAGGCCACGGACGTGGTGGTGGCGGTGGGCGGCGACCAGCCCCGCTTGCCGGACGCGCTCCGCGAATACGCGGACCATCCCGGCCTGCTGGCCGGCGCCTATCCCTCTGGCCGGCTGCGAGAACTGGCGGAAGACGCAAGGCCGTTGGTCCTGGGTACCAAACTGTCCGGGGTCGACGCCGCACTCGTGCTGTGCGCAGAACAACGCCACGTCACCCTGTGCTCGCCGTCGGGAGAGCTTCCCGCAGTCCGGGACCGGCTGTGCCGCCCGGACCGGCCGGCCGGGCTCCTTTCCGGGCTGCGCGAACTGGACCCTCGGTCCCCAGGCTTCGACCTCGCGTTCACCAGGCTTCTCATCCGCGCGGTCCGGACCGCCTCACCGTTGCCCCCGCCCGCCCTCGGCAAGCAGTTCGGAACCGAACCCGATGCGTTGCGGCGGCTCGGTACCGAACTGCGGCAGACCGAGTCCGGCGCCAACGCCTGGCAGTCCCTCATCGCCGAACTCATCGAAGCCGTCAACGACTGGACCCAAGGGTGGCCCCGCGACGACCGGGACAGCTTGCTCATGCGCTTCCGTCCACTGATCGCCCGTCACATCTCCGCCATCCCCGTGGCCAGCGCCCGAACTCTGGCGCAGCACGGGCTCGCCGGGCGGCTCGTGGTACGGCGAGGTACCCCCGTGTCCCTCACCCCCGCGCCCGGTGGCGGCTGGCACGCCCGGTGGCACCCCGAAAGCGCTGCCGAGCACTTCTCCCACGTCGTCGCGGCGTCCGGTTACCGGCCGCCCGCCGTGTGTACGCACGGGCCGGCTCTCCTGGCCTTCGGCGTCGCCGCCTGCTCGCCCGACTGCGCTCCACCCCTGCCCGACGACCGACTGAGGCTCATGTCACCCGACGGCGGCGCCTCGGAGCGGATCTGGATGGTGGGAGCCGCAGCCGGGGGGCGCACCGCCATCGTCAACTACCTGTGGACCGCGGCAGCGCAGGCCGACGTGGTGGCGCAGAGTTTGGCCACTCCCGTCCCCCCAACCGCAGGGCCGGCAGCAGCGCTCCCGCAATCGGACGCCGCACCAACGCATCAGGCGCCCGAAACACGCACGACCTCCAGCTACGAAAGGCATCCTCGTGTACGTACTCGTCGACCCCGTCTCCACCGGCCGTGAACTCGCTGCCGCCTTCAGCGAGGAAGGCGCCCGCGTCCTCCACCTCTATGAGGCCGCCCTGCACGCTGATCACGCCGTCGACACCGCGCCCCGCACTCACCTGCTGACGCAGACCGGCCCCGGCGCCGTACAGGAGGCGGCCGATCTGTTGCGCAACGAACCGGTCGCCGCGGTGATCGCCGCGAGTGAGCGAGGAGTGCTGCTCGCCGACGAACTGGCCGACGTGCTCGGTCTGCCGCACCACGAGCAGCACCTGGCCGCCGCTCGCCGCGACAAGGAGCTCATGGTGCGCGCCTTGGAGGCCGCGGGTATACCGGCGGCCCGCACCCGTACCATCGCCTCCGCCGCCGAACTCGACCAGGCACTCGACGCATGGGGCACTGCTCCTGGCACACCATTGGTGATCAAGCCGCGTGACAGCGCGGGAAGCGACGGCTGCACCGTGGTCACCAGCCGCGCCCAAGCGCACGCTGCCCTCGAGACCACGTTGCTGAAGTCCAACCTCATGGGGGAGACGAACACCGACCTGCTGCTCCAGGAGTACCTGACGGGTACTCAATACATTGTCAACACCGTCAGCATGGCAGGCCGGCACTTGGTCACGGAGGTCTACCGGGAACGCATCGACACCATCGGCGGCGCTCCGGTCCTGCGCCACATCCTCTCCCGCCCCCAGCTCGACGAGGGGGAGCGCGATCTCGTCGACTACGTCCTGCGCTGCCTGGACGCCCTGGGCATCAAGGAAGGCGCCGCCCATACGGAGGTGATGCTCACGGCCGCCGGACCACGCCTCGTGGAGGTCAACTCCCGGATCATGGGACCGTCTCTGGCCCCCGACCCGTATCACGCCGCCTTCGGCTACAGCCATCAGCACCTGGTGGCCGAACGCTTTTTGCGACCGCAGGAGTTCGCCCGCCGGTTCGACCTCCCCTATGGCGGGGGGCGCACGCTCGCCAAGCTCTTCCTTCGAGGCTTCTGCGACGGAGAACTCGCCTCGGTGCAGGGTGCGCGTACCTTGCGCCGCCTGCCTGGTTTCCACTCCATCGACAGGCTTCCCTCCACCGGCGCTCCGATCCCCGACCGGACCTTGACGACCGGGGCCTCGGGCATCGCCTACCTTGTCCACGAGGACGAGGACCTGCTCCACAGCTCGTTGGAGTTCGTCCACCACCTCGAGGACGATCACGCCTTCTACCGCATGGTCGACGTCGGGACAGACGTGCGGGGCGTCGGGGAAGAACAAGGAGCGGCTGCCTGACGATGCGTGCCATTGCCATGATTGCGTTCTCGGTGCTGATGCAGGCGGCTGCCGAGGCTTTCCTTTCCGGCCGCATCAGTAGCGGTGACAGCCTGCGTTTCTCCCTGCTTGCCTTCCTCGGGTGCACTGTGCTCTTCCTGGCGGTCAACCGAGTGAGCAGGATCAAGAACCGCTCAAGTAAGCCAATGCCGAAAGGACTTGGTGGTGCGTGGCGTCAGTTCGCCGCGCTCAATGTGGCCAGCGCGGTCACCTTCCTTGGCCTGTACGTGGCGCTGGTGTGGGTACCGGCGGCGCTCGCGGCCAGTCTGATGGCCGGCGTCGGTCCGGTCGCCGCGAGTATCCTCGCCCGGCTGTCGGGGGAGATCCGTCCCGTCGCGGACTGGCTCCGCTCGGTGGGTTTGCTCGTCGCTTCCCTGGTCACCGCGGCAGCCGTACAGCCCTCCCTGCTGGACACCTCGTCCTGGCAGTCCGGCCCAGCCGCGAGCGCCGTCGGCGCCGGGCTCGCCCTTCTCGCGGGGATCGGGGCCACGGTGCTCGCCCGGCTCTCCCGCCGGCTCGGGGAGCGCGGGGTCGCGCCGTCCGTCGTGATGGCGCACCGCTTCCATCTGACCTACGTGGTCGCCGCGCTCCCCCTGTTCAATGGTCAATTCGTCGAGCGGCCGCAGCTGGGCTGGGGGGTGACGGCACTGGTCGCCTTCGCTGGTGTGGTGATTCCGCTCTACGCCCTTCAGGTCGGTGCCCAACGCACGTCGGCCACGGTCACCATGGCTCTGCTCGCTGCTCAGCCCGGTCTGGCCTACCTCGTCCAGGGTGCTCTCGGTTACCCCCTCACGGTGCAGGGCACTGTCGCCGTCGGGCTGCTGCTGCTTGCGGCAAGCGCCGTGGCTCATGCCGAGCACCGCCGCCCTCATGAGCACGGCGTGACGAATGCCGGCCGGACCCCGGCAGCCCAGGAGACCGACGACCCTGCCTCGGCCAGAGTCGTCTGACGGCTGCGGGCAGATGCTCAACTACTGCCACCTTGGTTGTAGAAGCCCCCCGGCGTGCAAGGAGCTCTTCTACGCTCCGCACATGGTTGCTGTCATCGAAATACCGGACCGTGCGCGCTTGTTGAGCAGGCAAGGAAAGATTTCCATCGCCGCGCGAACCGCTCGCCTGTGTTGGACAGAAGCACGGCCCGTCGTGCAGATCGCCTTCCTGCTGCGGTTCGCGACGGGAACGGCCTTCGCCACGCAGGATGAACTCGATCTCCCCCGGATCTTGGCAGGGGCGGCGGCATGGTTGTGCGCGAGTGTCTTCGCCTACCTGTTCAACGGCGTGATGGACGTGGAGGAGGACCGCCGCAACCATTCCGACAGACCGATCGCGCGGGGCGCCCTGCCGCTGCGCCGCGCCGTCGCGGTCACGCTGACAGCGGCACTGGTCGCCCTGCTGCTGTCCGCTCTGTGTGGCGGACTGATCGGCTGGGTTCTTGTCTTCCTCGCGCTGGGATGGGCGTACTCGGCGCCACCCCTGGCGGCGAAGCGGGCGAGCCTGCCCTGCGCGGTCGTGGTGTTCGGCCTCGGCTGGACGTCCTACGCGGGCGGCGCGGCAGCAGCCGGGGGTGGCCTTGCCGTCCCCGCCGTGGTGTTCGCCACCGCCATGGCCGCGTGGATGGCCCTGGTCGGTGCCGTAGTGAAGGATTTCAGCGATGCGGAAGGTGACGCCGAGGCCGGAAGGCGCACACTCGCCGCCACCCGCGGCGTGCACGTCGCCAGACGCCTCGCGGTCGCGGGGGCCCTGACCGTCGGTGTCGGCGCCCCCGTGGCCGCGTGGACCTGGGCGCCATCCGTCCTGCCGGGCACACTCCCGCTGGTTCTCGGCGCGGGGTGGGTGACAGTGCGCTGCTTGCGCGGCAGGCACACCGAGCGCCGCGATCGCCATACGCGGCGGGACGCTTACCGGGCATTCATGATCACGCAGTACGCCGCAAACCTGGTCATGCTTGTGACGCTAGTGGGTTCGCGGTGACCCCGGCGCCGCTTCAGCCGGTTGTGCGGTCAAGCCCGTGACATGAGGGCGGTCACCTTCGCTCCGCGCCCTTCAGTACCGCGTCCATCCGGGATGTTGCCCCGAGTTTGTTGAAGATGTTGTAGAGGTGGCGCTTCACGGTTCCCTCGCTGATGTCCAACTGGGAAGCAACCTGACGATTGGTGAGCGCCAAGGCGACCGCGTCGAGGATCTGGCGCTCCCGCGGGGTCAGTTCCTCCGAGGAGTCACCCCCCTCTTCATCTGTCGGTGCGGGGTTGGTGCGCGGCTGTGTCTCAGGGGAGTGGGGGGTGGCAGGGGCGAGGATCTGATCGCGCGTTTCTTCGTAGCCTCTGCTTCCGGCGTAGAGGCGCACCGAAGAAGCGGCCCGGAAAGCCGCGTTCACCTGCTGCCAGATCACCGACCGCAGCTGCGGCGCCGCCGACGCCACGGCAGCATGGACCGTCGGCTGAAGGGCCGACCACAACAGCTCGGCAGCTCGCACCGATTCGGCGACCGGTACCCTCTGCAGGGCTCGGTTCACACCGAGAAGCCGTGTGTAGTCCTCCGCCGCGGTGGTGTCCGGCAGGCCCCCCTGCTCCAGGGTGGCGATGCAGTCATCGATGATCGCCACGGCCTGACGCCGGCACGACGACCACAGATCCGAGCGCTCGGCCAGCACACTGTCCACTCGCAACAGACCGGCTTGATAGGCGTCCAGCACATCGGGTATGGCAGAGCGCAGAGCTGTCGCGACTCGTCGGCGGGATTCGTCTTCTTCGGGTTTCTCGCCGTCACGGGACACCGAGAGGCCGCCGGTTGTATGGCGGTGCGAACGAGGGTCGCGAGGCACACATCCTCCAAATCACGAAGCCCTGTACGGCGAGGCTCATCCGCAGACCACGGCCCCCGCCGGGGCGGGGGAGCCACTATCGGACTGGTCTCTGGAAATATAATCAGCCGATGATCATGTGGCAATGATCGTATTCCGCCCCTTGGACGCCATGGCCGTCGTCCCAGCCTGTACCTCTGACCTGGCGCGACGTCGCCGTGCAGGGCAGTGGGCGGCCCCACTACGGCTGCACGATCAAGCTCAACCTGTTCCGCGACCGGCCGGACTCTGGCGGACGCCGCCACCATCGGCCTCCTCCAACAGGTGTGCGCGTCCCGCAACAGGTGTGCGCGTCCCGCTCCGCGCCCGCCGCATCGCCTACGTGGTGGAAATGGGCATGACGTGGGCGCGCGGCAACCGCAACGCGCCCCCGCTCCCGAGTTCGGTCACCGGTCCGATCGTCATGCCCGCTCCGCCCTCCCCGACGCTCAGCCCTTGCCGAAGTGCACCGCGGGGAAGGCGCCCGCTGCCCTGATGGTTTTGCAGAAGCTGCCGGCCAGTTCGGTGAGGCGTGCGGTGGCGGCCGGGCCGAGGTGGTCGTACGGGGCGGCGTCGAGGCGGTCGGTGAGCACCTCGGTCTCGCCGCGCAGGGCCGTGCCCCCCTGCGTGAGGTCGCCTGCCTCGTCCAGCAGGCCGCGCTCGCGCAACTGGTCCCGGGCGGTGTCCCACTGCTGCGCGGACCACCCGCGGGTCCGCATGAACAGCGCCGATGTCGGTGCCGTGCCGGTGGCGTTGTGCAGGACCAGCGCCTCGATGCCGGACAGGCCGGCGATCGCCAAGGCGGCGAGGTGACCGTCACCCCGGTGTTCGCGCAGAAGCGTCGCGGCGTGCCACAGGGCCAGGTGCGGCTCCTCGGGTACGGGGAGATCGGCGTTGGCGGCGTACAACGGCCGCGCCTCCCGGCGGCAGGCTTCGGTGGCGTGCAGCGCCAGTTCGGCCGCCTCGGTCACTTCCCTGGATGTGAGGGCCTCCTTGCCGAGCATCCGCCGCAGCGTCCGGTCCGCGCCGCGCAGCCGTGCCGTGAGCGCCTTCTGCGGTGTGGTGACGGTCCACGCGGCGGGGATGTACCGCAGTACGTGCTCATGGTTGAAGTTGTAGAACGCCGCTGTGACGGTGCCCGCGGCGACAGTGCCGAGAGGTGCGGCGCGGCCCGCGAGGTAGACCATGGGGCCGCGCTCAAGACCTAGTGCCGTGAGTTCTTCCTCCGGCTCCGGCGCGAAGTACATGGCCACGTGCAGGGGGCTGACGGCATTGTGACAGTGGCGGCCTGCGCTCGCCTCGATGGACGTCATGCTGTGGCTCCGGGCTCGTGGTGGGGGCAGTCGGTCAGTCCGGCCGCAGTCTGGGTGAGGTGCTGGGTCAGGACCTCGGCCGCGGTGTCGGCGTCGCGGGCGAGCGCGGCCTCCTCGAGCCGGCGATGCTCCAGGGCGCCGTCCCGGTCGGGGTTGCGGTGTGCCGACCAGCGGCGGGCCAGCTCGCTCGCTGTCCACAGCCGGTCGAAGGTCTCCAGCAGGACGAGATTGCCGCACCCCTCCAGCAGCGTGCGGTGAAAGAGGCGGTGGGCTTCGGCCCATGTGCTGCTGTAGTGCTCGCCCTCCTCTGCCACGTACGCCGGGGTGCGGGTGAGACGGTGGTGGGAGGCTCGTACGCGGGCTTCCCAGTCCACATCGCCGCGTTCGACGGCCATGCGCAGCATGACCGGTTCGATCGTCCGGCGGGCCTCCGCGATCTCCTGCCATCGGCGGTCGGAGTACGCCGGGACGGCGAAGCCGCGGTTGGGCAGCCGATCGGCGAGGCCCTCGCCGACCACCCGCACGAGCGCCTCACGCACGACGGCCAGGCTCACGCCCTGCTCTTTAGCGAGGTCTTGGGGTTTGAGGGCATCGCCGGGGGCGTGGTCCCCGCGCATGATCGCGGCCCGCAGGTGTGCGTAGACCTGCTCGGAGAGGATCTGCTTCCCCGCCGGGGGTGAGGTGGGAGTCGTCTGAGTCATGCCTACACAATAGACGATCCGCTGAATAATCGATTATCAATGTTATGGTCGATCTCAGTGGTGAGCGGAAGCGTGACCACGTCGCCTCCTGGCTCCACCACGGCGGGACCTCCGCCGACCGCATCACCACCACCCCACAGCACATCCGAGAGGAACGACACCATGAGCTTCAACGACCCCTTTGCCCGTCTCCCCGAGGCGGCCTCTTTCACCGTTGTCAGCACCACCGTCACCGGCGGCGCCCCCTGGTCGATCGAGCAATACTCCGGCCTCTTTGGCGTCCCCGGCGGGAAGGACGTCTCCCCGCAGCTTTCTTGGAGCGGCGCCCCGGAAGGCACCAAGAGCTACGCCGTCACGGTCTACGACCCTGATGCCCCCACCGGGTCCGGGTTCTGGCACTGGGCGGTCGCCGATATCCCCGCCACCGTCACCGAGCTGCCCGAAGGTGCCGGCGATGACACCGGCTCGGGCCTGCCCGGGGGCGCGTTCCAGCTGCCCAACGACGCCCGCGCGGCCCGCTTCATCGGCGCCGCCCCGCCGGCCGGACACGGCCCGCACCGCTACTTCACCGTGGTGCATGCCCTCGACGTCGACACCATCGGCGTCCCCGCCGACGCCACCCCGGCCGCCCTCGGCTTCACCATGGCCGGCCACATCCTCGGCCGCGCGGTCCTGACAGCCACCGCTGAGACAATGCCGGGATGACTTCTCCTAGAAGCCGTGTCGCCGCATACGTGATCCGGCATCGCGCTGTCGCGGAGGTCCTGGTTTTCGACCACGTCGGTATGCCGGAGGCCGGCACCCAAGTCCCAGCGGGAGGAGTCAAGCCAGGCGAAAGCGTGGAGGATGCGGTGCTTCGAGAGGTAGCGGAGGAGACCGGTCTGCTGACTGCCACCGTGGTCCGGCAACTCGCCGTGGAGGACAAGCCGCATCCCGAAACGGGACAGCCTCGGCGCACCACCTTCTTGTACCTCCGGGCACCAGCAGGCACCCCTGACGCGTGGGAGCACGCCGTCCACGGCGACGGAGAGGACTCCGGTCTCACCTTCGCCTGCCGATTCCTCCCGCTTCCCTTGCGGCAGACACTTGCTGACGAGCAAGACGCGTGGATGGGCCGCATCGACCCGCGCTGGACCACCGAGACCGGGGACGGCCCATCCCGGCATTGACGAACAGCAGCGTGGGATCCATCCCAGGATCAGGACCCCGTCCAGCATCAGCGCGCCCGTGATGCTCTGCGACCGCTGGACGGGTTCGGTTCAGCGTGCGGTGTCGGGCGACCGGGGCGAGGGTCGTGCGGCGAACCTGACCGGGGCTTGGAATCGCGCCTTGCGTGCGGCCCTTCGGAAGACGGTGAGAACCGCGGGGCCGGCGAGGGTGATGCAGATGAAGTTGGTGACCGCGCGGCCGGTGTCCCAGCCCAGCGACGTGGCCAGGTCGAAGGCGATGTAGCGCTGCCACTGCTCGGTGAAGGGCAGGCCCGGCAGGTAGGCGATGGAGCTGTTGGGGTCGAGGGAGAAGGGCCAGAAGGAGAGGTTGAGCAGGAAGCCGAAGAGGTAGCCGGACAGCGAGCCGTACACCGCGAGCAGCAGCACCTCGCGCCGCCCTGTGGCGCGGGGCAGCAGCCCGGCGAGCATGCCCACGAAGGCACAGCCGAACATCTGATACGGCATCCACGGCCCCACACCTCCCGTGATGAGGGCGGAGGCGAACAAAGATGTGCAGCCCAGGGTGAAGCCGAAGCCGGGGCCGTAGACCCGTCCGGCGAGGACGAGGATGAAGAAGACGGTTTCGATGCCGGCCGTGCCCGCGCCGAGCGGACGGATGGCCGCGTTGACCGCGGAGAGTACGCCGAGCATGGCGAGCGCCTTGGAGTTGATCCCGCCCTCGGCGATCTCTGAGATCACCACGCAGAGTACGAGGACGAGCAGGGCTCCGAAGATGAGTGGGGGCGCGTAGGAGGAGCCGAACTTGCCGGGGGCGACCACGAACGGCCAGAAGAAGGCGACGAGGCCGACGCATGCGGCCAGGGCGATGATCACGCCGGCGCGGGGCGTGATGCGGATGGCGGTGATGCGGAGCTGTGCGGGGACACTCACCGGGCTGCACCCTCTTCGGCGTCCGGCAGGCCGGCGGCGGCTTGGCCGACGGTCAGGTAGGGGAGCGGGGCGAGGATCTTGGCCACCTGCGGGGCGAACACCGGTGAGGCGACGATCACTTCGGAGGCCGGCCCGTCCGCGACGGTCTCGCCCTCGGCCATCACCACGACCCGGTCGGCGGTTCGCGCGACGAACTCCACGTCGTGCGTGGACACCACCACGGCGCGGCCCTCGGCGGCCAAAGTGTCCAGGATGTCGGTGAGTTGGGCCTTGGCGCGGTAGTCCAGGCCGCGGGTCGGCTCGTCCAGGAGGACGACACCGGGGGCTGCGGACAGCTGGATCGCCAGGACCAGGGCGAGCTTCTGGCCCTCGGAAAGGTCGCGGGGGTGTGTGCTCCCCTCGATGCCGGGAGCCAGACGGTCCAGTATTTCGCGCGCGCGTGGCCCGGTTCCGTCGATGGCGGACTCCGCGTCCGCCTGGTCGAGTTCCTGTTTCACGCTCTCCAGGTAGAGCAGGTCCGTGGGTGTCTGTGGGATGAGCCCGACCAGGCGGCGGGCCTGTGTGGCGGAGACGGATCCGGGGTCGTGGGCGGGTCCGGAGCGCTGTGTCGTCGGCGTACCCCATGGCTTGACGCGCACAGTCCCGTCCGTGCGATGCCCCGATCCCTGCAACGCCCACAGCAGCGAGGACTTGCCGGAGCCGTTGCGGCCCATCAGCGCCACCGTCTCGCCGCCACGCAGCTCCAGGTCGACCTCGCGCACGGCGGGCAGGACCTGGCCCCGGTAGCGGACGCTGACACCGCGCGCGTCGAGCAGTCTCACTCGCTCCTTCGCGGGTGCCGGTGGTCGCGCGGGCGGTACGGGGGCGCCCGCCAGCCGGGCTCGCAGCGGGGCCGCGGCGCGACGGGCGTCCCGGACGGAGAGCGGCAGTGGGTCCCAGCCCGCTCTGCGGCCGAGCTCGACGACCGGCGGTGCGACGCGGGCGGTGCGGAACAACTCGGCGGGCGGGCCGGATTCGACCCGCCCGCCTCCCGCAAGGTGGAGAACGCGGTCCGCGTACTGCACGACCCGCTCCAGGCGGTGCTCCGCCAGCAGGACCGTGACGCCGAGGTCGTGGACGAGGCGGGTGATCGCGGCGAGGACCTCCTCCGCGGCGGTCGGGTCCAGTGCGGAGGTCGGCTCGTCCAGCACCAGGACGCGCGGGTGGGTGGTCAGTACGGAGCCGATGGCGACGCGCTGCTGCTGTCCGCCGGAGAGTTCGTGCAGGGAGCGGTTGCGGAGGTCGGCCAGGCCGAGGAGATCCAGGGTCTCCTCGACGCGCTTGCGCATGGTCTCCGGCGCGATCGCCAACTGCTCCATGGCGTAGGCGAGTTCCTCCTCGACGGTGTCGGTGACGAAGCCGTCGAGGGGGTCCTGTCCCACCACGCCGACCACATCGGCGAGCTCGCGGGGCGGGTGGCTGGCGGTGTCGCGGCCGTCGACGGTCACCGTGCCGTACAGCGTGCCGCCGGTGAAGTGCGGAACCAGGCCGTTGACCGTGCCGAGCAGGGTGGACTTGCCGATGCCCGTAGGGCCGATGACGAGGCAGAGTTCGCCCTCCTCGACGGTGAGGTCCACATCGCGCAGGACCGGTTCGGCCGTGTCGTCGTACACCACGGAGACGTGGTCGAAGGTGATCACTTGGCGGTGGCTTTCTCGGGGCGCCGCGCGGGGACGCGGGGTGCGGCCTGCGGGGCGGTGACGGGAAGCGGCGGCGGGGAGAGAAACCCTGCGGCGCCCGCGAGCAGGATCGCGGCGGCCGGAACCATCGGCAGGGTCGGCCAGCTCAGCGGATAGATGGACGGATTGAGTTCGGCGGCGTCGAATCCGACGTGGGTGAAGAGCAGCACGGCGGAGAGCACACCGCAGCCCACCACCGCCCACTCCTCGAACCGCCAGGGGTCGGGCCGGTAGGTGGTCCGCGTGACGCGCCGCCCGCCGAGACGCAGCCCGGCCACGCACAGCGCCGCACCGATCGCCATCGCGGGGAACCCCAGCAGCCGGGGAGCGGTGGCATCGAGCAGCCCGTACGCTCCCGCGCACAGCCCGCACATCCCGGAGAGCATCAAGGCTCCGGTGAGGCGGCGAGAGCGGCGCGTCGCCGTGCCCGCACGGCCGTACCCGCGCGAGTCCATCGCGGCAGCCAGGCGGAGCGACCGCTCCAGGGCGTCCTCGAGCACCGGGACGACGATCCCGCGCAGGGCGCGCAGACCCTTGGTGCGGCCCGCGCGCAGTCGCCGGGCGCGGTGCACCCGCTGCACGCTCTGGACCAGTTGGGGTGCGACGCTGATGGACACGGTGACGGCGACGCCGAGTTCGTGGAGCGCGCCGGGCAGGACGCGGAGCGCCCGCTTGGGGTTGGCGAGGGTGTTCGCCGCTCCGATGCAGCACAGCATGCAGGCCAGCCGCAGCCCGTCCACGGCGGCCGAGAGGAGGGCCTCCAGCGAGACGCGGCCGCCCAGTTGGATGCCCGCGTACCAATCGGGGGTGGGAATGTGCGGCAGGGAGAAGAGGAAGTGGTCGTGCGGGGTGATGCCGGTCGCGAAGACCGCGCGGAACAGCACGCGGATCGCGACGACCGTGAGGGCCAGGTACAGGTAGTACTTGAAGCCGCGCGCCCAGGGAGCCTCGGTGCGGCGCACGCTGATGACGTAGCCGAGAACGGCGAGGACGAGGAGGAGCAGCAGCGGGTTGTTGGTCCGGCTGACGGCGGTGGCCAGGGCCAGGGCCCACACCCACCAGGCCATCGGGTGCAGGGTGCGGGGCAGCCGCCGCTCGTCCGCGCCGGGCAGCATGCCGGACACGGACGAGCGCGCGACGCAGGAGGTGGGACGCACCGCCCTACTCCGTACGCCGGCGACGCCTTGCCGCGTATGCGGCGGCGCCCCCGACCAGGAGGACCAGCGCGCCGGTGACGGCCGCCGGTACGTACGAGCCCGCGTCGTGCGCCGCGTCGGCGGCCGGAGCCGCGTCGACGACCTTCGAGGACGGTTGTGGCGCGGCCTTGGCCCCGCCTGGTTCCTCGCTCGCCGAGGGCGAAGGGGAAGGGGAATCGGAGGGTGAGGGCGACGCGGAGGCCTTCGGGGACTTGCTGCGCTTAGGAGCCGGATCGGCGGGCTTCTTCGTCGCCGTCCGCTTGGGAGCCGGGCCGGTGTCGACGCCCGGCGGTAGTGGCTTGGACGCCTTCGTCTCGTACGGCGCCTGCGGTGCGGCGCCGCCGGTGGGACGGGCGTTGCGGGCACGCAGCTGGTTGGGCGTGACGGTCGGTCGTCCCTCCGTGCCCTCGATGTTCGTGCCGCCGAAGATCCACAGGTCGACGCTGCCCGGCTTGGGCTTGTAGAGCATGGCGCCAAGCTGGCTGTACTCCCAGCCGTTCTCGCCCGGGTCGGCATGCCAGTACGACCAGTAGGCGGAGGCGGGCGGTGTCAGGACGCAGTCGTCCTGAGAGGGAGCCGGGAACTGCTTGCCGCCCTTGTAGCCGCTGTATCCGATCCGGCAGATGAACGCCGGGCCGTCGTGTCCGGTGCCGGTGGTGCGCCAGCCGCCCTGATTGAGCAGCTCGTAGCCGGTGGTGGGGGTGGTGCCGCAGGAGCGGAAGATCGGGCCGCCCCAGTCGCTGAAGTCGACCGCGAGGACGGCGCCCCTGCTGGTGGTGCACTGCCCCATGGGCTTGGGCGCGGCGGAGGCGGGACCGGCCGTGGCGGTCAGTGCCGCCATGGTCAGCGTCAGGGCGCCGGCCGCGCTCGCGAACGTACGCAGGATACGGACGATCACTGAGGGCCTCCTGTGGCGGCGGCGCGGCGGCGGGCAACGACGACCGTGCGCCAGCCCGCGAGGCACAGGATGACGGCGACCAGGGCAAGGCCCGCCACCTGCGCGCCGGTCGAGGCGAGAGCGCCGCCGTCCGGTGAGGTCCCGTCAGCCGGACCGCCCGAGCCGTCGCCGCCCGGTGTGACGATGTCGGGCGTGGCGTTGCCGGACGGTCCGCCGGTGGAAGGCCCGGGTGACTGAGGCGTTGTGCCGTCCAGGTCCCGAACCAGCGTGCCGAACGAGGTGCCCACCGCTCCGCCCAGGCCCTGCGTCGACGCCCGGACATCGGAGCCGCGCTGCCCGTCCGCCGCCACGTTGAAGCCGCCGTCCGTGTTCTGCTGGCTCGCCAGGAACTTGCGGGCCTTCTTGATCTCGGCGCCGTACGTCGCCGCGTCCAGAGACAGCCCTTGAACCGCGAGGGCGGCGGAGTTGACCGAGTTGCCCGACGCGCCGGGGAAGCCGCCGTCCGTCAGCTGCTTGGAGGCGATCCAGGCCAGGGCTTTGTCGACGGCCTTTCCGGAGCCGGCGTCCTTCACCAGGTCCAGGGCCATGGCGGCCATCGCGGTGGAGTCCACTTCGGAGTCGCCGGTCGAGGGGATGAGGCTCGGCCAGGCGCCCGACGACTTCTGCAGGCTCGCCAGGTAGGCGGCCGGGGCAGCGGCCGCCGTGTTCTCCCCGGCGCGCAGCTGGGCGATGACGCCGAGGGACTGCGAGAACACGGAAGGGGCGTACGTGTAGGCGCCCTTGGCGGGGCAGCTGCGGTCCGGGGCCTGACTCGGGGCCTTGCAGACCGCCTTGTCGAGCGCCGCGATCAGGTCCTGACCCGCGAAGTCGCGCGGGTCGCGGCCGACAGCCTGCGCGAGCACCGCCACCTTGCCGAGCGAGCCGCCCGAGGCGTGCGAAGTACCCACACCTGTCCAGTCGTTGACGGTACGGCCCGGCGACGAAGCGTCCTTGCCCTTGTCGTCGAGGAAGTCGACGATGCCGCGCAGCACGTTGTTGCCGTGGCCGGTGGCCGCCAGGGCGTAGGCGCCGTCGATGGTCAGGCCGTAGTCGGCGAAGCCCGTCCCGGCGATGTTCTCGTAGTAGTGGCCCTGCTTGAGGCGGGAGCCGGCGGTGAGGTAGGCCGTGCCCTTCTTCAGGTCCGGGCCCTCACCCTTGGCCCAGGGCGGGTTCGGGCCGCCCGTGCCCGGAGGGTCGGAGGGGTCGGCCGGGTCCGACGGATCGGTGGTCGGCGGCTGCGGCGGGTCCGGCCGCTTGGTGGTGAGGGCGGCGAGGCTGGTGCGGGCACCGGCGAAGGCGGCGCTCCACGTCGGGTAGATCTCCGGCTCGGTCGCGCCTTCGTCGGAGCCGAACCCGCCCGCCTTGGTCTGCTGCCGCGACAGCCAGGAGACCGCGGCGTCCGCGCGCTTCGTGTCACCGAGGAGACGCAGCGCCTGGGCGGACTTGCCGGTGGTGTTGACGTCACCGGTGGCCACACCCGCGTAGGCGCCGAAGGCCCCGCTGGGCAGCTGGGCGGCGCGCAGGTTCTTGCGGGCCTTGGTCACGGCCTCGGAGTGCCCGCCGGCCTGCTGGAGAGCGATCGTCGCGTACGGCGTGGTGGCGGGGTCGCTGTAGTTGCAGGAGTCGCCGTCGCGGATCAGCGTGGGGCTGAAACCGCCGTCCTTGCACTGATGGGTGGCCACCCGCGCGACGGCGGCAGCGGGCGGACGAACCCCGGCGCGCTGGAGCGCGAGCACGGCGAGTGCCTGCGTCTCCACGTCCCCCACGTCCGGGAAGTCGCCCTTGGCGACGCATCCCGACGTGCCGCCTTCGGTGCACGCGCTCTTGGCGAGATCGCCCGCCAGGTCATGGCCGCCGAAGGAGCGCGGATCGCCCTCGGTGCTCACGGCGAGCAGAGCGAGCAGCGCGGCCCCCGAGGGGCTCGGCGCTTTGCCGCTGCCCTGCGGGTAGGCGAACTCGTCGCTGTGCGCGGCGAGATAGGACTTCATCTTGTCGAGCGTCCCGCTGCCGCCACCGGCGGCGGCGAGGGCGAGCGCGGTCTGGGCCGTCTGGTAGAGATTGGGGCCCTCTGCGCCCTCGTCCTGCAGGTGGTCGCCGTCGGTGAGCCTGCCCTTCAGCCACTTCTGCGCCGCGGGCAGGTCGACCTCGCCGGGATCGACGTCGGGCGGGGTGTCACCGGGATCGCTCTGGCCGCCCGCGCGGACCTGGGCGGGCGTGAAAGAGGGCCCGCCGCCGGCGCCGTCCGGGTCGGTCGGCCCGAACACCCACGCCTCGACCGCGCCGTTCTTGGGCTTCTGGCTCATGGCACCGAGCGGGCTGTACGTCCAGTAGTCCTGCCCCGGTGGTGCGATCCAGTACGACCAGTACGCGGACGCGGGCGGGGTGAGCTTGCACGCCTCCTCGCCCTTGGTCGGGTACTGGCCGCCGGAGTCGAACTCGGCATGTCCGAGGCGGCAGATGAAGGCGGGCCCGTCGTGCTCGGTGCCGACCGTACTGAAGCCGGCTTCGTGCAGGAGGTCGTAGCCGGTGGTGGGACTCGCGTCGCAGCCGCGGACGAGGCCACCACCCCAGTCGGAGAAGTCCACCGCGACGACCGCCCCCTTGGACGGGGTGCAGTTGGCCATCGGATCGGCGGCCGCGGGAGTGGCGTGGTGCAGCGTCAACGCCCCACCACCCACCGACAAGGCGGCCGCGCACAGCAGCGAGACGCATCTCGCGCGTATTCCCCGGCCCGGTCTGTTGCTGGTCCCCACCACTGCCCCCTGGACGTTCACCGTGGCAGAGGTGTGCGTGACCGGCGGTCCGGGGCCGTAGCCCGCACAGAGGAACCGTCCGTACCACGCCGTAGTCCGCGACGGCGTCAGTGCTTGTCCCCAGACCAGGTAATCCGGCTCGTCCGCCGTGCAGTTGAGATGCGCGGCGAACCTACGGTTGCGGGTCAGCGCCGGAATTCGACCGGCTTCCCCTGGTGGCTGAGCTTAGATTCGGGCGAATTAGAGCACAGTTACGAATGAGGTGACAAGGGTGTGCGGGACTTGTGATGTTCGAGTAACGTCCCGTGCTGCCGAGCGGGGGAATCTGGTGCGACTCCAGAGCTGACGCGCAGCGGTGTGGACCGGCCGGAGGGCCGGAACAAGCCCGAATGCCCGACCGGCCCTGCAAGCAAGGACGTCGCACCACGCGCTCGGGCGACGGCCACGTGCCACCTGGCCTGGCCCTTCGTACACTCCCGTACTCGGCGCCGACCGGCGGAGGGACGTGCGGCCGACGCCCCCTCTTCCCGGGAGCACCCCGCCATGACCTCCACCCACGCGGCCCGCCGCACGCTGCTGGCCCTGCCCGCCGCACTCACCGCCCTCGCCCTGACGGCGCTGCCCGCCGCCGCGACGGCCTCGCCCGCCCAGATAGCCACATCCAAGACGAACGGCGTGTCCTACCTCAGATCCCTGCAAGGCGCCGACGGCTCCTACGCGGGCGCGGGACTCTCCAATGAATGGGCCTTCTCAGCCTTCGCCGCGGCAGGAACGGCGGCCGTCGACGTCATACCCGGCGGCGATGCCACCAAGAACGCCCGCACCGTCTACCGCAACCACCTCGCGGCCGCGGGCTGGCCGGGCACGTCGCCGGTGGTCACCGACTACGAGCGCGGCATCATCAACGCCTACTCGGCGGGCATCGACCCGGCCCGGGTGTCGGCGAGCCGCAACCTGATCGCCGACACCTACGCCTACTGGCAGAACTCCGCGCCCGGTTACTGGGGCACGCCCACCAACTTCAACGGCACGGTCTTCGCGCTGCTCTCGCTGGGCGGGGCCAAGACCCAGGCCGGAGCCCAGCGGGTGCCGCAGGCGCTCCTCGACAAGTCGGTCGCCACGGTCCGCGCCAACCAGCACGACGACGGCGGCTGGAACTTCAGCAAGGCCGAGGGAGATCCCGCCGCGCTCGCCGCCGCCAGCGACATCGACATGACCGGCGCGGCCATGGCCTCCCTGTGCGTCTCCGGCGTCCCCGCCGCCGACCCCGCCGTCACCAGGGCCAAGAGCTTCCTGAAGTCGAAGCTCATCAACAACTCCGGCGCCTTCGACGCCATGTTCGGCGCCAACACCGACTCCAACGGCTGGGCGGTATCGGGCCTCAACGCCTGCGGCATCAACCCGCAGACCGGCGACTTCCTGACCCGGGCGGGCAAGACGCCGGTGGACTTCCTCATCGCCCAGCAGTTCAAGCCCGGCGGCGGCTTCAAGTACCTGCCCACCGACACCACTCCATCCGCCTACGCCTCCATCGACGGCCTGCGTGCCGTCGTGGGTGGCGGCTTCGCATCGGCCCCTCCGGCCCCGGCCACCGTGGGCGCTTCGCGTTGGGTGGCCACCACTGGTTTCACCCCGGGCACCCAGACGAACCTCGCTCTGACCGTGGACGACGGCACCTCGCTCAAGGTCTGCTCCGTCACCTTCACGCCGACCGCGTCAACGACCACCCTCGGGGCGGTCGTTGACGCGGCAAGCAGCTCCGCGGTGCCGGCGGGTTGCATCACGGCCGTCACTCCCGGCAGCGGAGGCGGCACGATCACGGCCCTCAACGGCAAGGCCAACTCCGGGGGCTCGGGGTGGAAGTCGAGTGTCGACGGGGCGTCCGCCGTCGCGGCGAGCCGCGGCACGCAGATCAAGGCCGGAGACACGATCTCGCTGCGTTACAGCAGCTGACAGCCGCACGCTGCCGCGCCGGGCACCGAAAAGACGGTGCCGGGTGCGGTTGTGCGCCTGGGCTGTGAAGAGTTCGCGCACGATTCTTGGGAATCGGGCACATGATCGGTCGCATGAGCGGAAAACTCGGAGGGCTCACCCGGCGCCTGCGCACAGGTCGGGCGCCGACTCATGCGATGGGAGAACGATCAATGATGTTCACTCGGGTACGGAGCAGAGCGCGGACCGCCGCGCTCGCGCTCTCGGCCGTCGCGGCCCTCGCCCTCGGCGCGACCTCCATGGGCGGTGCGGCGGCGGCGCCCGCTCCTGCCCCCGCCCCCAAGAAACAGGGGCCGACCTCGGTGGCGTACGTCGAGGTGAACAACAACAGCATGCTGAACGTCGGCAAGTACACCCTCGCCAACGGCGGCGGCAACGCCTTCGACGTCGCCGTGATCTTCGCGGCGAACATCAACTACGACACCGGCAAGAAGTCCGCGTACCTGCACTTCAACGAGAACGTGCAGCGCGTCCTCGACAACGCCTCCACCCAGATACGGCCGTTGCAGCAGAAGGGCATCAAGGTCGTCCTCTCGGTTCTCGGCAACCACCAGGGCGCGGGCTTCGCCAACTTCCCCTCCCAGCAAGCGGCTTCGGCGTTCGCGAAGCAGATGTCGGACACCGTGACCAAGTACGGCCTCGACGGCATCGACTTCGACGACGAGTACGCCGAGTACGGCAACAACGGCACCGGCCAGCCCAACGCCAGCTCGTTCGTGCACCTGGTGTCGGCGCTGCGCGCGAACATGCCCGGCAAGATCATCAGTCTCTACAACATCGGCCCGTCCGCGACGCGCCTCTCCTACGGCGGCGTCGACGTCTCGTCCAAGTTCGACTACGCCTGGAACCCGTACTACGGCAGCTGGCAGGTCCCCGGCATCGCCCTGCCCAAGTCGAAGCTGTCACCGGCGGCCGTCGAGATCGGCCGGACCTCGCAGAGCACGGTCACCAGCCTCGCCCGCCGCACCGTCAGTGAGGGGTACGGCGTCTATCTGACGTACAACCTCGACGGCGCGGATCGCAGCGCCGACGTCTCCGCGTTCACCAAGGAGCTGTACGGCAGCAACGCCGTCTACACGCCGTAGGGCGATCGCGCGTCGCGCCTCCGACAACGATGTCGGGGGCGCGACGCGCGGCCCCCGCGCGAAGTGCGATACAAGGCGCAGGACGTGAGACAGGAGCACCCGAAATGCGCATTCCCGGCCCCGAGCATCAGGAAGACGGCGGGCTGAGCGCCGTCGCGGCCGCGGGCGGACTGCACCGGTACCAGTTACGCCTGCACGAGGCACACGGACCCGTCGTGCGCTTCCAACTACCGGGCGCGGGCACGGCCGTGTCGGTCGCCGACCCCGTACTTCTGGAGGCCACGGCACACATCGACAAGCGGCCCGAGGAACTGTTCGCGTTCCTGGACCCGCTGTGCGAGGCGGGCAATCTGCAAGTACTGCCCGCCGACGAGCACACGCCCTGGCGCCGACTGCTGCTCTCGGTGCTCGCCGGACGTCCGGCCCACGAGCGGCACTTCGCGCGCTTCACCGAGCTGGCGCAGGAGCTAGCGGACCGCTGGGCCGGACAGGCTGAGGACGAACCCGTCGAACTGCAACAGGAGTTGACCGCGCTGTCGCTCCGGATGATCTGCGGGTTCGCCCTCGGCGGCGCGGAGACCGACACGGACCGTGTCGTCGCCGCGTTCGAGGAGGTGCTCACCGAGCACCTCGGGCGGCTCTACCAAGTGCCGATGGACCCGCGCTCGGCGGAGCGGGCCGATGAAGCCCTCGCGTATCTGCGCGCGACCGTCGACCGCGTGGTGGCGGCGCATCGCGCGGCCGGCCGCACCGACAGCAGCGACCTGATCGGGGCGCTCGTCGAGGCCGGTCAGAGCCCGGCGCGGATCCGGGACACCGTGATGGTGACGCTGCTCGCCGCCCACCACACCACCGGCGTCGCCGTCTCCTGGACGCTGCACCTGCTGGGCCGCCACCCCGAGGCGGCCGACCGCGTGGCCGCCGAACTCGACCAGGTGCTGGGCGAGCGCGCCGCGCCCGACCACGGCGATCTGCGGCGGCTCACGTACCTGGACATGGTGCTCAAGGAGTCCATGCGCCTCTTCCCGCCGGGACCGTACGGCGCGCGCGAGACGACCGAGGATCTGGTCCTTGGTCCCTACGAGATCCCTGCCGGGACGACGGTGTTCTATCCCTTCTGGGCGGTGCACCTGAACCCCGAGCACTGGCCCGACCCCGAGCGTTTCGACCCCGAGAGGTTCACGCCGCAGGAGGTGGCCAAGCGCCCGCGGCTCGCGTACGTCCCCTTCGGGATCGGACCACGCGGCTGCGAGGGCGCGGCGCTGGCCACGGTCGAGGCCCAGCTCGTCCTGGCCGTCCTCCTCAAGCGCCTGCGCTTTACGCCCGCGCCGGGGCATGAAGTGACGCCGGTGGAACGGTTCGTGCTGTGGGCGCGGGACGGTATTCGGATGACGGTGCGGCCCCTGGACGCGGGGGCGTCGGTCCGGTGAGGCCAGGGGCTACGAGGGCTCTTTGGTCCTCGCGGTGCTGCGGTCGAGGTACTCCTCGACCGCAAGGCGCACCAGCGTGTCCTTCGCGCGCCTCTGGTCGTCCTGCCGCTCGCGTGGCCGCTTCCTTCGGTCGACGACGCTCCACAGGGCCCGGACCGTGCTGTCCCTGAACTCAGGCCCCAGGGACAGTACGGCCACGACGGCTCGGTCGCGGTCGTCGGCGTGCACGCTGCGCTTGGCGATGAAGTCGAGAAGTGCCTCGGCGGCCAGTGGCCTGTACTCCTCGCCCCCGGACAGCATGAGATCGACCAGCTCCTGCTCCTCGGTGGAGTAGGTGTCCCAGTGCCGGGAAGCCGCCTTCGCGGCGTGCGCTGCCGCATCGCGGAATCGGTCGCCGAGGCGGACGAGCCGTCCCATCGACTCCACCTGGTCGTAACTGTCGGTGCGGCGGTCGCGCAGCGTGCCGCACAAGATCCGGGCCGCGTGGGTGGTGTGCTCATCGCCGAGGGCGGTCAGACAGTCGGCGATGGCCATGCGGTCGTACGGCGCAAGCCTTGGACGGCGAGCAGCGCGACGCAGGGCTCCGGCCGCTGCTGCGGTATGTCCGAGTCGATTCAGGACCAGGGCAGGGTCCTCGTGGAAGTCATGGCCCTTGACCGCCCTTCTCAGCAGGACCTTCGCCCTGCGGTGCTGGTCCGGCCCCAGCTTGAGCAGGGCGGTTGCCGCCCTGTAGCGGGCCGCCGGGTGGAGTCCCGGGCGTCGGGACGCGGAGTACAGGATTCGGGCTGTCTCGTCGGCGTACCGGTGGTCGAGACAGAGCAAGAGGGCCATGGCGGAGAGCCGTTCGTCGAACCCGGCCCTGCCGTCGCCGATGACGTCGCGGAGTGCTTCGTCCTCGACCGGTACGTGAGGGCCGTTGAGCGCCAGGAGAGCCAGGGCCGCCGTGCGGCGCGAGCGCGGCTCCCTGTCCGGGTGAGCGAGGTCGATGGCGAAACTCTCGGCTGCGGGCCGCGTGTTCTCCTCGCCGAGTTGGCGCAGTGCCCGGGCGGCGCACCGACGCACCACCGGATCCGAACGGCGATCGGTGAGAAGCCGCTGGAACTCCTGAGCAGCCTCGCGCACGCAGTCGGCACCTCTGTTGTGCAGCGCTGCCGTCGCGCGCCCACGGTCGCCGCTGTCGGTGGACGAGTGGGCGATCACCTCGTACAAGTGCGCGGGGGGCATGGGTGACGAAGCGCCGAGTACGAGCAGGATGCGGGTGGCGGTCCGGCGGGTCTCGGGCGGCGTGTCCTGCGCCGCGATTCGTTCGTGCAGTTTCTCCGTGACCTTGGCCAGGTAGGGGTCTCCGAGTGTGCGAAGCGCCTCTAGTTCGCTCCCCAGCCTGAAGCGCGCGGAGTGATCGTCCATGAAGGACGACGTCATGGCTTCCACCATTTCGTCGACCCGGGTCGCGCGGTACTGCCCCAGCTGCTCGATGGCGCTGCGCCGTTTCGATGGCGAACCGCGGTCCTTGAGCATGTCGCGCAGAAGGCCGACTGTCGCGTCCTCGGCCTGGCTCGGCCCGGCGGCGACGAATTCCTGAGCGATGAGCCGATCCCCGAGCGGTGCGTGGGAGTTGACCAAGGTGTCCTGTACGCGCCGGACGGCTTCCTCCGCGAACGACCGACCGAGCCGGAGTAGGCTTCGGGCCGCCATCCACCTGACATGGAACGGCTCGTCGTCCGACTCGACTATCGCTCGTAGAACGACGGCTGCCTGATCGGCGTACGTGCTACCCGGGTAGGCGCCTCCTATGACGAAGCGCCACCACTCGGAGAAGTGGGCACAGGGGGAATTGATGAGGATCCGGGTCCCCAGAATCGCCTCCGAAACGTAGGGTCCGCCGAGGTTGGTCAGGGCCGTCAACGCTCTCAACCGGTCCTGGCCTATCGCGAACGGCGCGTCCACCATGGCGTGGAATGCTCGGGCCGCGTGGGGACGGAACCTGGCGTCCAACTCGCTCAGCGCATGCGCCGCGTCCATCTGGCGGTCGATTCCGCCCCCTGGGTCGGCCGCCACACGACAGTAGATCCGGGCGGCGTCCTCCACGTGCGTTCCGCCCAGCTCGGCCAGTTGCTCGACCGCCGCTTCCCTCTGATGCCAGACGACCCCCGCGTCCGCGGCCAGCGCGGTCAGCGCCCGACCGGCCAGGTCCGCGTACTCTCCGCCGAGGGCGACGAGCGACTCGGCCGCAGAGGTCCGCTGGTAACCGTCCGACAGGCGCCGACCGATGAGGGCGAGCCGCGCCGTGGCCGCCGCTGCCGCATGGCCGCGGGTCGGATCCGCCAACAACTCGATGGCGTGATCGAGGTCGTAGAAGTCGACGCGGGCGTCGTCCGTGAGCCGCGTGAGCACGTCGGCGGCGGTCGTCGGGTCGTGCGGGATCAAGGCTGTCGCTGCCACAGGGATCGTCCGGACGGTCCAGGACGCGGCGGAGGTACGCCGCGACCCGGTCCTGCCGAATTCCCTCCAGGCAGTCCCACAGATCGCTGTCGCTCCCCAGACACCGATAGGTCTCCACCGCTTCGAGCAAGCGCTCGTAGTGGCGGTCCTCGGCGGGGCAGCCCTCCTTCAGGAGCGCTCCGGCCAGGACCTGACGGTCGTAGAAGCCCTCCTGCAACCAGTCCAGAAGTACGCGCCCGCTCTCCCTGCGGCGGTTGCAGAAGTGGACCAGGGCCGTCCGGTACAGCTTCGTGTGCGGGTGGTCGGTGAGTCCCGAGGCGGCCAGGATCGCTCTGCGCCACGTCTCGTCCCGGGGGTCGAACGTCTCGGGCAGCGTGCCGACCAACTGCTCTGCCGCAAGGTGTTCCGCGAACGTCGTGTGCAGGAACTCCCAGCGCCCTCTGCGCCGAATGACGAGCCCGCTCGCAAGGACGGTGTCGGTGACGGCGGTGAACCAGCCGTCCAGAGGCGGATCGGCGCCGAAGTGCCGGCCTTGGAGATCGACGGCAGTGTTCTCCCACCATCGCCGGGCCACCTCCGGCAGGTCACCGGCCCCCTGGGTGACCCGGGCGTACGCGAGATGGGTCAGGAGATGCTCGCCGTGGTCCTTGAGGTAGGCCACCGCATGCCGCCCTTGCGCGGTCGCCTGTGCTCGGCCCTCCAGCTTCCCCCAGAACCCTTCGAGATAGTGCTGCCTCGCCGAGCGGAGATGGACGCGGAACTCCTGGTAGAGGGCCCATCGGCTCTCCGGGAGCGGTTGGTGCGGAGCGCTCAGGAAGACAAAGGCGGTGATGGTGGCGAACAGCGGGAAGCGCAGCAGATCGCCCAGCTCCGACTCCTTGGCCTGGGCGAGGAAGTCCGGTGCGAGATCGGGGCGGCCGGAGTCGGTGAACCAGGAGTGGGCGAAGGCTTCGAGGGCCTCCCGGTCGAACGGCTGGAGGACGTAGTTCGTGAACCCCGCCTTCGTCAGCTCCTTCATCGCCTCGTCGTCGAAGCGCGAGGTGAGCAGCACCCGCAGGGACGAGCGTGCGCCGCGTCGTGCGTGGGCGGCCAACCGGTGGATGAGCAGGCTGCGGTGGTCCTGGTGGACCTCGTCGAGGGCGTCGACGAGCGCGAGCCAGGTCGCCCCCTCAGGAAGGCCGGGCAGTGTTCCCTCACCGGTGTCGAGGTGAGCGGCCGAAGCCACCGCGCTCTCCAAGGTGCGCCCCACGCCGACCAGTTGGCCGGCGGTCACCAGGAGCGGTACGAGTGTGCGGGACCCGGCAGCCGCCGTCAGCGCCTCGTCGCTCAGCCGCAGGGCGCTGTGGTGCAGCAGGGTGGATTTCCCGGCGCCGGGCTCCGCCTGGACGAGTAGATGCGCTCCGGCGGAGGCATCGCGCAGGACCTCCTCCAGCAGCCGAGGCGGCCCGATGTGCTGGGCCGGGTGCGGGCCAGGCCCCGAGCCGCCCTGGGCGCCGGGCGGGCCGGCCCCCCGCCCGCGGTCCATCGGCGGCTCCGGCCCGCCGCCCCCTCTGCCCGCGGCGGCGGCCTCCTCGCGTGCGTCCTCCTGGCTCAGCTTCTGCCGGACGTACACCGCTGTGAGCGTGCGGGGCTGTCTGTCCTGCCGGAAGCGGTAGGGGAGTTCGTCGGCTTCCTCCTGCTGGAGTGCCAGCGTGGAACGCACCGACGGGGGCAGCCAGTGCGGGGGAGCTGTGGCTGTCCGGCCGCCGTCGGGCAGTACGGGAAGCGGGGTGGGGTCGACGCCGTGCTCGGCCAGGGCTTCGAGGAACGCGGGGTCGTCGAGACCGACCAGATCCGTGCCCGTGGTGTTCCTGCGGTCCCCGCCCGGACGGTGGCTGGCGGCGATGGCGACCAGGAGTCCTTCTCGCTTGGTCAGGATTCCCGCGCCGGAGTATCCGGCCCACGGGGAGCTGTCGCCCTTCTCGTACGGCGGATCGGTGCTGTTCACGGACAGTTGGAGCTGATGGTCCGTGCGGTCCGAGCCGAGCTGGACGGTCCCGTCGATCTGGTGAGCCCTGGGAAGGGAATCCTCCACGGCGAATCGGGGGAACCCGACCGCGTGCACCTGCGTCTGGCCGATGTCGTGGGGCAGCTCCCCGAACCGCGCGGACGGCAGTGCTCCCCCTTCCGTCTCCAGGATCAGCAGCGCGAGATCACGTGCCGCATGGATCACCACACGCCGCACCACGACACAGGGAGCGAGCGCGTCGGGCCGCAGCGGCCGCACCTCGTACGACAGGGTGCGAGGCGGCACGGCGTGCGCGGTGGTGATGGCCACGTCACCGGCCAGGAGGAATCCCGAGGCCTGGAAGTAGAGCTGCCCGTCCGGCTCTCGACGGACGACCTGCACCACGCGATCGAGGTGGCTCACCGCACCGGTCCGGCGGCCACCCTGCGCAGGGCGCACGACTAGGCCTCCGGGAGAGGAAGCCGCTCGCCCTCGTCCGACGACGTGCGCACGCGCCCGCCGGTGGCGGTTTCTGCCTTCAACTGGAGCGATACGGTGTGGGTGACCGCTGTGTTCCTGGCGGCCTTCGTGTCCGCGGAAAGCACCCAGAACCTGACACCGCCGCCCGCTTCCACGGAGTTGGTGACGGCCACCTGAAGATCGAGATTGATCGTCTCCACGTGCAGTCTGACGGGCTGCCCCGCTGCCTCGAGTGCGGCCGCGGCCAGTTCGTCCCGCAGGGCCCTCAACGCTTCCGCGAGTCCGATCTCCACCGCTGGCCCCCTGTCCGGCACCCGCCTCGGGCGCGCAACGGCTGACAGCACGTCATCGTCCGACCAGCGTACGACGATCTGGCGGGGTCGACGGGGCCTGAACGGAAAGGTGGGTGGGGCCAGGCCCACTTCGTAGCGGATCCGGGAGGCGTCGGGGCGGGTGCCGTGCAGAGTGGAGGCACCGGGCCGGATCGACCGGGGTCGGTGTAGCAGAAGGAAGGGTCATGCGACAGGTTGTGTCGTGGGCGGCGAGCGCCTGTGTGGGGTTCGTCCGGGCGTGCGTGGTCACGGTCGTCAGCGTGTTGGTTCCTGCGGTGTGGGTCGCTGCCGTGGCCCTCGGGATCTGGTGGGGGGCCGCAAATCCGTGGTCATGGCTGGCGCCCGCCGTGCTCGTGGTCGGGGGTACGGCGGCGCTGGCTCGCCCCGTCTGCCGGATGGTCCGCCATCTCGTCGTGAGGTGGACGGGCACCGTCGTTCCCGCCGGGTACCGGCAGGCCGAGCCGGTGGTGCGGATGTCCACCGGGTACTGGTGGAACGGCTTCTCCTACGAGCGCACCCGCCGCGACGCCCTCATGGATCAGCGGTGGCGGATCCGCTGGAACGACCCGGCCAACTGGCGTGACCTGCGCTTCACGGGGATCGCGCCCCTCACCGCCGGTGTGATCGCGGCCGTCCCGCCGACGGGCCTCGCGGTGGCCGTCCTCGGGTTCGGCGGCCCGGCCCCCTCCGTGCGCCTGCTCGGGGTGCTCGGTCTTGCCGTGGCCATCGGGAGTGCCCCGTACGCCTGGCGGGTCGTCGAGCCGGTGGCCGCCCGCTTCCTGCGCCCCTCATCCGCGATGCTGCTCGTGGACCGGGTGGACGAGCTGACGGCCCAGCGCGCGGACACGACGATCGCGCAGGCCGCCGAGATCCGCCGGATCGAGCGGGACCTGCACGACGGGGCCCAGGCCCGCCTGGTCGCGCTCGGGCTGTCCCTGGCGACCGCGGAGAAGCTGATGGCGACCGACCCCGACCAGGCCAGGACGCTGATGCGGGAAGCGCGGGCCGGCGCCACCGCGTCCTTGTCCGAGCTCCGCGACCTGGTCCAGGGGATCAACCCGCCCGTCCTGAACGACCGCGGGCTCGTCGACGCCGTGCGCGCGCTCGCCCTGGACAGCCCGCTCGAAGCGGCCGTCAGCGCCGACGGCCGGCCGCGCCTGGACCCGCCGATCGAGTCCGCCGCGTACTTCGGCATCGCCGAGCTCCTGACCAACGCGGTCAAGCACGCCCACGCGAGCCGTGCGCGGATCAGCATCACGCCGGACACCACCGGCCTCGTCATCGAGGTCGAGGACGACGGCAGGGGCGGGGCGGGCGTGCGCGCCGACGGTGGACTCGCGGGGCTGCGCCGCCGCCTCGCGGCCTTCGACGGCACCCTGGAGATCACCAGCCCGGCAGGCGGGCCGACCCGCGCGAGAATAGTGGTGCCATGCGAATCGTCGTAGCCGAAGACCTCTACCTCCTGCGCGACGGAATGGTCCGCCTCATCGAGGCGTGCGGACACCAGGTGGTGGCCACGGCGGCCACCGGACCCGAGACGCTCGACGCGCTCCTGAAGTGGCGGCCGGACGTCGCCGTGGTCGACGTCCGCATGCCGCCGACCCAGACGGACGAAGGCCTGCGGGCGGCGCTCGCGGCCCGCGGTGAACTGCCCGGCCTGCCGATCCTGATTCTCTCCCAGTACGTCGAACAGCTCTATGCCCGGGAGCTGTTGGCCGACGGCACCGGCGGCATCGGCTACTTCCTCAAGGAGAGCGTGTTCGACGCCGACCAGTTCATCGACGCCCTGGAACGCGTCGCCGCGGGCGGAACGGCCATGGACCCGGCCGTCATCGCGAAGCTGCTGTCCAGCGGATCATCGAACCGGCTACTCGAACGCCTCACCGAACGCGAACACTCCGTGCTCGCCCTCATGGCCGAGGGACTGTCCAACCAGGCCATCGCCCGGCGGCTCTTCCTGAGCGACAGTGCCATCAGCAAGTACACGACCTCCCTGTTCGGGAAGCTCGGCATCACCGATGACGACAACAACAACCGCCGCGTGCTCGCCGTCCTCACCTATCTGAACAACCCGTGACACCGGGCCGAGCGCCTTGGGGCCCTCCGCGGGGCGTCGTGCCTTCTCAGACGTAGAAGCGGGACAGGCTGCGCAGGACACAGGCGGGCTTGTCGCCGCCCTCGATCTCGACCGTGCCGTCGACCGCGATCTGTACCCCGCCCCGCACCTCGTCGACGGAGGCGAGCGTGGCGCGCAGCCGTATCCGGGAGCCCGCCTTCACGGGGGAAGGGAAACGCACCTTGTCCAGGCCGTAGTTGACCTTCGTGGTGACGCCCTGGACGTCGAGGAGATCGGTGAAGAGCGGGATGAAGAGAGACAGGGTGAGATAGCCGTGCGCGATCGGCGCCCCGAAGGGACCCTTGGCGGCCTTCTCCGGGTCGGTGTGGATCCACTGGTGGTCGTCGGTCGCGTCGGCGAAGGTGTCGATGCGGTCCTGACCGACCTCCAGCCAGTCGGTGACGCCCAGTTCGCTGCCGGCCAGGGCGTGCAGTTCGTCAAGTCCGTTGGCGGTGACGGTCATTGGGGTTCTTCTCCTTCAGAGGTGGGTGGCTGTGTGCCGCCGTGGTCGCGGCGCAGGCTGGGCTTGTGGAGCTTCCCGGAGGCGGTGCGCGGCAGTGCGCGCACGGACACCACCGACTTGGGGATCTTGTACTTGGCGAGGCGCCCGGACAGGAAGCCGAGTACGTCGTCGGGGGCGGGGTCCGTGCCCTCGCGGGCCACGACGACGGCGCGCGGCACCTCGCCCCAGCGCGCGTCCGGCACGCCGATGACGGCGCACTCCACCACGTCGGGGTGGGCGAGGAGCGCGCTCTCGACCTCGGCGGGATAGATGTTCTCGCCGCCGGAGATGATCATGTCTTTGAGCCGGTCGGCGATGGTGACGAACCCGTCGTCGTCGACCCGTGCCGCGTCACCGGTGCGGAACCATCCGTCGGCGAAGGCGGCGGCGCTCTCGTCGGGCAACTGCCAGTAACCGGCGGTGACATGGGGCCCGCGCACCAGCACCTCGCCGGTCTCTCCGATGGCCGCCGGGCTGAGATCGGGGCGTACGACGCGTACGTCGGTGAAGAAGTGCGGCACCCCGGCCGAACCCGCCTTGCGCTCCGCGTGCTCGGCGTCGAGGTAGAGCACGCCGGGCGCGGCCTCCGTCATCCCGTACCCCTGCTGGAAGGCGAGCCCGCGCTTCGCGTACGCCTCGATCAGCGGCGTGGGTACGGGCGCCCCGCCGCACATCAGGATGCGCAGCGAGGACAGGTCGGCGCCCTGCCAGCGCGGCTCCCGGGTGAGGTGCTCGTACATCGTGGGCACCCCGAACATCGTGTTGACGCGATGCCGCTCGACGAGGCCGAGGGTCTGCGCGGGGTCGAAGGACTCGACGAGTACGCAGTGGCCGCCCTTGAGGAGCGTGGGCAGGGTGAGCATGCCGAGCGCCGCGGCATGGAAGAGCGGGGCGGAGACCAGGGCGACGGTGTCGGTGGTGAGATCGGCGTCAATCAGGACGTTGACGGCGTTCCAGGTGAGGTTGGCGTGGGTGAGCATGGCGCCCTTGGGGCGGCCCGTGGTGCCGGAGGTGTACATCAGGAGGCACACGTCGTCCCCGCCGACCGCCTCGTCAAGGGGCTCCTCGGCAGGCGCGGAGTGAGCCGTGAACTCCTCGTAGTCCGCGCCCACTTCGACGACGAGATCCACCTGGATCGCCGCCTGACGCAGCTCGGCCACGGCACCGGCGTGGGTGGGGGAGTGGATCAGGGTGCGGGCGCCCGCGTCGGCCAGTTGGTAGGCGAGCTCGGACGCGGTCAGCCGCGTGTTGAGCGGCACGAAGACCGCGCCGAGGGTGCCTGTCGCGAAGAAGGTCTCCAGGAAGGCCGGGTGATTGGGCCCGAGGTAGGCGACCCGGTCCCCGCGCCGGACACCTCGGGCGCGCAGGGCGTGGGCGAGGCGCAGGACGCGGGTGTGCAGGTCGGCGTAGCTGATGGTGCGGCCCTCGTGGGTGAGGGCGGTGCGGTGCGGGGTCTTGCGGGCCCGGCGCGCGGGCCAGGAGCCGAGTCCTTCGTTGCGCATGGCGCCCCCTCTACTTGAGCCCGAGCAGACGGGCGGCGTTCTCCTTGAGGATCTTGGGGCGGACCTCGTCCTTGATCGCCAGCTTCGCGAAGTCGGCGAGCCAGCGGTCGGGCGTCAGGACGGGGAAGTCGGAGCCGAAGAGCACCTTGTCCTTGAGCAAGGTGTTGGCGTAGTGCACGAGTTGGGGCGGGAAGTACTTCGGCGACCACCCCGACAGGTCGATGTGCACGCCCGGCTTGTGCGTGGCGACGGCGAGGGCCTCGTCCTGCCAGGGGAACGACGGATGCGCGAGGATGATCTTCAGATGCGGGAAGTCGGCGGCGACGTCGTCGACGTGCATCGGGTTCGAGTACTTCAGGCGGATCCCGCCGCCTCCGGGCACGCCCGCGCCGATGCCGGTCTGCCCGGTGTGGAAGAGGGCGACGCAGCCGGTCTCCTCGATGACCTCGTACAACCCATAGGCGAGAGCACGGTCGTTGGGGAAGAAGCCCTGGATGCTGGGGTGGAACTTGAAGCCCTTCACCCCGTACTCCTCCACGAGCCGGCGGGCCTGGCGCACGCCTGCCTTGCCGCGGAAGGGGTCGAGGGACGCGAACGGGATCAGCACGTCGGGGTGGGCGGCGGCGGCCTCGGCGACCTCCTCGTTCGGCACGGGCGCGGTCCCGGTGGCGGACTCGGCGTCCACGGTGAAGACGACGGCGGCCATCTTGCGCTCGCGGTAGTAGGCGGCCATCTCTTCGAGGGTCGGCTTACGGTTGCGTCCCTCGACCTTGAAGTACGCGCTGGAGGCGGTGTCGAGGTCCTCGTCGAGGGAGGCGTTCCCCTGTGATGAGACCTCGGCGTGCGTGTGGACGTCGATCGCGGTGAGCTCGGAGAGGTTCAACTCCCTCACGCCCCGAGGATCTTGGGAGCGGGGATGCCGACCGGCTCCGGGGCACTGCCCACGGAGGTGTGCCAGGCGGCGGCGATGGTCTCCGGGGTCCAGCCGCCGTCCGCGTACGCCACGGAGGCCTCCTGCGGATGCGACCACAGGGCGAGCCGGTCGCCGCCGATGCCGACGCACTGCCCGGTCACGTCACGGGCGTAGCCCGACGCCAGGAACGGAACGAGCGCGGCACAGTCGTCGGCCGTCCCGAACCCCTCGCCCTTGCGGAGGAAGTCCGGCAGCGGCTGTCCCTCCTTCATGGCCTCGATGTACGGGGCGAAGGCGGGGATGGTCTCGGTCATCGCGGTGGCGGCCACCGGCACGATCGCGTTGACGGTGATGTCGGCCCTGGCCAGCTCCATCGACCACGTACGCACCATGGCCGCGATCCCGGCCTTCGCGGCGGCGTAGTTGGTCTGCCCGAAGTTGCCGCGCTGCCCGGCGGGGGAGCCGACCAGGATCAGGCTGCCGCCCTCGCCCTGCTCCCGCATGCGTACGGCGGCGGCGCGGGCGCAGGTGAAGGTGCCCCGCAGATGGGTGGTGACGACCGCGTCGAAGTCGTCGTCGGTCATCTTCCACAGCACCCGGTCGCGCAGGATCCCGGCGTTGGTCACCATCACGTCGAGCCGCCCGAACTCCTCCACGGCGCGCGCCACGAGCCGGTCGGCGGCCTCACCTGTACCCACCGCGGCCACCTCCGCGACGGCGCGCCCGCCTGCCTGCGTGATGGTCTTGACAGCCTGCTCGGCCGCCGCCTCGTCGACGTCGTTGACGACCACGCCGGCCCCGGCGCGGGCCAGGGCCAAGGCGTAGGCGAGACCGAGGCCGCGCCCCGATCCCGTGACGACGGCGGCCTTGCCGCGCAGATCCACGGCGTATGAGTCCGGCATGGGGAAACCCCTTCAACAGGCAGCGAATGTGGATGGGTTGGCGGTGGTTCTGCGATCGGGGGGAACACGACTCCGGTCGGTATCGGCCCGCAGAAAGGAAGCTAAGACAAATCATTGTTGTCGTCAATGATTGTTTCCGACATTGTTAATGCGGCATACTGGACACTGTCGGCGACGTCCGCCGAACGTCCGCCGTACGCCCGCGAAGCACCGATCAGGGAGAGCGCCCCTCATGACCAGCCGGAAGACCACCGCCGAGCCCGTGGAGGAAGGTTCCGTCGACGAGAGCGCGCCCTGGATGCGGGGCCTGCACGCCGACGCGGGCTATCTGCTCTACCGGCTAGGCCTGCGCTCGGGGCAGCTCTTCAACGCGGCGCTCCAGAGATCCGGCCTACGCCTGCGCCACTACGCGCTGCTTCGCTACCTGGCCACGGTGGAGGGCGCGGCCCAGCGCGAGCTGAGCCAGGAGCTCGGCTACGACCCCAGCGCGATCGTCGGCCTGGTCGACGACCTGGAACGCCTCGGCTTCGTCGAACGCCGCCCCGCTCCGGACGACCGCCGTCGCCGGATCGTGGCCCTTGGCCCGGCGGGACATGATTTTCTGCGGGATTCGGATGAGGTGGCGCGCGGGGTCACGGATGAACTCCTCGCCCCGCTGGGTCCGGATGAGCGGGAGGTGCTGCATGTGCTGCTCTCGCGGGTGGCTCATACGGATGGTGGGTGAGGACTCCGAGCGGCGCCGGTCAGTCCGTGTCGTCGAAGAGTGTGCGAGCGTGACGGTCGAGTTCGCGGCCCGCGGTCTGCCCGGGGTGATTGGTGCGGACGATGGCCATGACTCCGTCCAGCCAGGCCTCGCCGGGGTGGCGGCCTGTCGCGTGCCATTCGTGGACGACCGTGCGCAGGTAGCGTTCGATGAAGTCCTGGAATTCGGGTAGCGCTCCGGGCAGGCTGTGCAGTGCGACGGTGATCGCGGTGCGGTGCGGTGACGAGGGCTCGGCCGGGGCGGGCCCCTGCCCGCGGGCGGCCCAGAGTTGGAGCAGGGCATGGGCCGCGGAGACGCATCGGTCGTCCCAGTACCCGGTGAAGTTGCTGATGGCTGTGCCCAGTCCGGCATCGCACAGAGGTTCCAGGTCGTGCTGCAGGACGTCGCGATCCCTGTCGCAGAGCAGGTAGGTCTCCCGCCGCATCGGCTCGTGTCCGTGCCTCAGCCAGGACATGCGGCCGCGTTCCTCGCTGCCCGGAGCTATGCCGTACGTCCAGTACGGGTCGACAGCGGGGGCCGGAGGGCGCATCTCGGAATATATGGGCGCCAAACTGAGGTAAATGTCCTTGAACTGTTCGTCGCGCTGTTCGGACCAGGTGCGCTCCAGGCAGATCGCCATGCTGAAAGTGCGCCATCCCTCGTCCATGAGCTGCGATTTGAGCAACGTCATCAGCCGGCTCCAGTGATGCGCGGGCTCCTCCTCGGGAAACAGCTCCCGGCCCCGTACCGGCTCGCCCAGCAGAACAAGGAGCAGCAACAGATTTGCGGCCCACGAAGCGTGCCGGGCCGGTACGGGAAGGTTGCCCGGGCGGTATCCGTCGAAGACACGCTCATGCCGGGCATGCAACGCGAAGTGGAAGAGTCGCAGGAGCAGCGGGCGCAGAGCCGTGAGCTGCTCAGTGGGCAGCCTCCCCAGAGCCTGGTGAAGGAAGATGAGAGTGGCTGAGCGGACGGAGAGCGTCTCGAAGGAGAGCAACGCGTGGAGGAAGGCGTCGTCCGGGGCAGGGACCCGCACGCGGGAGGCGTCCGCGCGAGCTGCCCTCGTGAGGTCTTCCAGCTCCCGCAATGTCAGCCTCGCCACCAGGAATTCGCTGAAGGTGGAGTGCAGGAACTCGAAGGAACGCAGCCGCACCCCGTCCCGCGAGGCCTCCGCACGGTGGATGAAGAAGAACCGGCCCACGACCACCTGCCCCGGCGTGAGTGCCGCCCGCAGATCGGTGGGGCGCGCCGCGTGGGTGCGTTGCGGCAGCAGTACTTCCAGGTCCGCCGTCAGCTCCTCCTCGGTGATCCACTGCTTGTTGCGGTTGACCATGGCGAAGGCGGTCACCGACAGGCACAGCAGCTCGGCCTCCACCGCGTGGGCGAGCTGTTCGTTGCTGAGCCCCGGATCGTTCTTGCGGACCTCGCGCGCGGCGAAACGGGCCAACAGGCGCTCGTAGAGGTCGAAGCTAGCAAGCTCCCCTTGATCGCGCTGGAAGGCGTTGCCCTCCGCGTCGTACAGCGCGAGCATCAGCAACAGTAGGGGCTGGCCGCCCAGTTCACGCTGTGGCAGCACGTGTTCCGGAGACAGGGGGAGCAGCGACTGGTGCCGGAAATGGGCGGCGTTGGTGCCGTTCCACAGCTCCAGCCACTTCGTCACCTGCGCATCGCTGAAGGGTTCGAGCCGCACGGCGACGCCGCCCGGTGAGAGGCGCGCCCGGTCGGCGACGGCCGTGCGGCTGGTGACCACCACGGCCAGCGGGCGGCCGTGCGTGGCCTCGCGCTGCTGGAACGCGGCCACCTTCTGCACGTAGTCGGACTGGCTCACGCCGGTTGCCTGAAGCAGTTCGTCGAAGCCGTCGAGAAGCACCACGGGCAGTGCGCGGCGTGCCGTCCGTGTCACGTCGGGCCAGTCCATGGTCTCACCGGTGGCGTCGCGGATGGCGGTCTCGATCTGGTCCTGGATCGCCGCGTCCGCGGGCACGGCGGACAACGGCACCCGCACGACCAGGAACTCATCGGCGGGCAGCCGGGCCGCCAGGACGCGGGTCAGTACGGACTTCCCCGAGCCCGGCTGGCCCAGGAGCAGCAGCGGCGACTCCACGGCCTGCGGCGCGGTGAACAGGTCCGCCAGAAAGCCTTCCAGGTCGTGGTGGACGTGCCGCTCCTCCCACCAGTGCTCCTCCGAGAGCCGGTCGGCGGCTCCGAAGGCGGCCACCTTGAAGTCAGGGGAGACGTATCCCTCGCCGAGCGTGGGGACGGTCAGGCCCTCCGGCAGGTCCTCCAGGGACAGCAACGGGGCGTCCATCGCCGCTCGTGACGCGCGGTTCAACGACATGTACCGCTCGGCCGCGACCCGCCCGTCGGCGGCTCTGGCGACCGCTTCCTCCAACTGCCGCAACGTGCCTTCGAGTCGGCGGACCTCGTATCGGGTGGCCTGGTGGTCGATGACGTTGACCCAGACGGCCACCTCGGGGCACTCCGCCGCCAGTCGCCGGTACATGATCTCGTAGGCGGACACCGCCTGTTGAGGAGCCGAGTCGACCAACCCGGCCCGGACCTCCTCCCGTTCCGGCTCCGGTACGGCTTCCCAGGCCGCGCAGCCGGACACGTACTCCAGGAGCTGTTCGGACAGCCTGCGGTAGAACCCGGTCAGCGCGACGAGCTCCCACTCGTAGGGGCGGTGCGGTGCCGGCATCGGCACCTCGGCGCGCAGCAGCTCGTCCGCGAGGGCGGCCAGCCGTCCGGACTCCGGCGACCGGCCGGTGGCCAGGAGTACGGCCTCGGTCCTGCCGAAGTTCAACTCCCGTCTGTCAAAGGGCAGATCGAGGTCCTTCAGGGTGTCGAAGTACGAGGCGAGAACCACCACGGCGTGCGCCGCGGCAAGGCGCTGGGTCCGGTCGAACCGGCCCAGGCCCCGAGAGCGCTCGGCGAGGCCGGCGACCAGGGACTGGCTCAGCCTCGCCAGCTCGCCCCGGGCGTCGAACAGGCTCAGCGCCAGTGCGGAGCCGCCGCCGGTGGCCACCAGGAGCGCCCCTCCGGTCAGCCGGTCGAGGGCCGCGAGCGCGGGGCTCTCCGACCCGCCGAGCAGCCGCACGGCATCCGCGTAACTCATCCCCCTGGGCACCGGTCCCCTCCCAGCTCCGCGACGGAACGGCCAGCGCCTCCATCATGACGGAACGGGGCGAACGGGGCGGCTCATTCGGCTGCAAATGGCCGCCCCGCTCCGCGCGTTCGGGTCAGGCGCGCTCGGGCAGCTCCGCTCGTACCTCGCGCGCCGCCGCGACCAGGTTCTCCAGAGAGGCCTTGGTCTCCGGCCAGCCGCGGGTCTTGAGGCCGCAGTCGGGGTTCACCCACAGCCGTTCGGCCGGGATGGCCTCAAGTCCCTTGCGCAGCAGGGCGGCTGCCTCCTGCACGCTCGGTACGCGCGGGGAGTGGATGTCGTAGACGCCGGGTCCCGCCTCGCGCGGGTAGCCGTGCTCGGCGAGTTCGCGGGCCACCTGCATGTGCGAGCGGGCGGCTTCCAGGCTGATGACGTCGGCGTCGAGGTCGTCGATGGCCTGGACGATGTCGCCGAACTCGGCGTAGCACATGTGGGTGTGGATCTGCGTGTCCGGCCGGACGCCGCTGGTGGTGAGGCGGAAGGACTCCGTGGCCCACTCCAGGTACTCGGGGTGGTCGGCGGCGCGCAGCGGCAGGGTCTCGCGCAGCGCGGGCTCGTCGACCTGGATGACCGAAGTGCCAGCCGTCTCCAGGTCGTTGACCTCGTCGCGCAGGGCGAGGGCGACCTGGCGTGCCGTGTCGCCGAGCGGCTGGTCGTCGCGGACGAAGGACCAGGCGAGCATGGTGACCGGACCGGTGAGCATGCCCTTGACGGGGCGGTCGGTGAGTGAGTTGGCGTACGAGGTCCAGCGCACCGTCATCGGCTCGGGCCGGGAGATGTCGCCGGCCAGGACCGGCGGGCGCACATAGCGGGTGCCGTACGACTGGACCCAGCCGTGCTGCGTGGCCAGGTAGCCGGTGAGCTGTTCGGCGAAGTACTGCACCATGTCGTTGCGTTCGGGCTCGCCGTGCACCAGGACGTCGATGCCGGCCTTCTCCTGGAAGGCGAGGACCTCGCGGATCTCGTTCTTGATGCGCTCCTCGTAGCCGGTCGTGTCGATGCGCCCGGCGCGCAAGTCGGCCCGCGCCGTGCGCAGTTCGGTGGTCTGTGGGAAGGATCCGATGGTTGTTGTGGGCAGCTGCGGCAGGCCGAGCCGGGTCCGCTGGGCCGCCGCACGCTCCGGGTAGGCGTGCGCGCGGCGGGCGTCGGCGTCGGTGACGGCGGCGACGCGGGAGCGCACGGCGGGGTCGTGGGTGAGGGCGGATCCCGTGCGGGACGCCAGATCGGCGCGGTTGGCGGAGAGTTCGGCCGTGATGGCGCCCGTGCCCTGGGCCAGGCCGCGGGCGAGCGTGGCGATCTCGGCGGTCTTCTGGTGGGCGAAGGCCAGCCAGCGGGCGATCTGCGGGTCGATGTCCCGTTCGGCGGTGGCGTCGAGCGGGACGTGCAGGAGGGAGCAGGACGCGGAGACGTCGACCCGGTCGGCGAGGCCGAGGAGCGTGCCCAGCGTGGACAGGGACTTCTCCAGGTCGTTGATCCAGATGTTGCGGCCGTTGACGACGCCCGCGACCAGACGCTTGCCGGGCAGTCCGCCGACGGCGGCGAGGTCCTGGAGCTGGCTCGCGGCGGCCTCGGTGAAGTCCAGCGCGAGGCCGTCGACCGGCGCCTTGGCGAGGACGGGGAGGGCCTCGCCGAGCCTGCCGAAGTAGGAGCCGACGAGGAGCTTGGGGCGGTCGGTGAGGGCTCCCAGGTCGCGGTAGGCGCGGGCGGCGGCGTTGAGCTCGGCCGGGGTGCGGTCCTGGACCAGGGCGGGCTCGTCGAGCTGCACCCACTCGGCGCCCGCGGCGCGCAGGTCGGCGAGGACCTCGGCGTACACGGGCAGCAGACGGTCAAGGAGGGTGAGCGGCTCGAAGTCGGCGGCCACGCCGGGCGCGGGCTTGGCGAGCAGCAGATAGGTGACCGGGCCGACGAGGACCGGGCGCGCCGCGAGGCCGAGCGCGATGGCCTCCTTCAACTCGCCCACCTGCTTGGCGGGGTCGGCGGTGAAGACGGTGTCGGGGCCGAGTTCCGGTACGAGGTAGTGGTAGTTCGTGTCGAACCACTTGGTCATTTCGAGCGGCGCCACGTCCTGGGTGCCGCGGGCCATCGCGAAATAGCCGTCGAGCGCGTCGGTGTCGACGGCCTCGCGGTGCCGCCGGGGGATGGCGCCGACCATGACGCTGGTGTCCAGGACGTGGTCGTAGTACGAGAAGTCACCGGTCGGCACCTCATGGATGCCTGCGGCGGCCAGGTGCTGCCAGGTGGACCGGCGCAGCTGCGCCGCGGTGTCCCGGAGGGCGTCGGCGCTGACGCGGCCCTTCCAGTACCCCTCGACGGCCTTCTTCAGTTCCCGGTTCGGGCCCTGGCGGGGGTAGCCGTACACGGTGGCGCGTGCTGCCGCGGCTGCGGACTTCGATGTCACGGAAATCTCCTTCGCGAGATGACTCCTTGAGATCCCGGGGACGGGACACGGACGCGAAGGGGTGACGAATCCGGCGGACCGAACACGCGCCGTCGGCGCGGTGCTGCGGTACTCCACCTGATCTGTACGCCGACCCGCCCACGAGGTCACCGGGATGTCCGCACGTGAGGGGTCACGTACGGGCAACGGGCAGGTCTTCGGACTCGCGGGCACACCTGCCGAAACAGGTTCCTACTGGCCGTCGCTTCCCGGATCCGCGCTCGGATCCAGTGCGTATGACGGCGGTCGTTCCCACTTACCGCTGCGGGGCAGTCCCGGATTCCCACCGGGTTCCCTCTTGCGACGCGTCTGCCTGGCGGACAGGGCGAACCAGCTGCACTGGTCAGGCTAAGGGGTGGTCGGCTTCTTGGGCAGTACTGATCACATTCCGGACCGTGAGGTGAGACACGGACCCCGGCCCGACCCCGGCCCGACCCCGGCCCGCACCCGGCCCGACCCCGGCCCGCACCCGGCCCGACCCCGGCCCGCACCCGGCCCGACCCCGGCCCGGGGCAACGCGTGCGGGGGCGCGGAACGGATCACCAGTCCGTTCCGCGCCCCCGCTCACAGCAGCCGCGGGCCCCTCAGCCCCGGCGGCGGACCCGGGCCCCTCAGCCCCGGTCGTAGGTGTGGAACCCGCGGCCGCTCTTGCGTCCCAGCAGCCCTGCCTCCACCATGCGCCGGAGCAGCGGCGGCGGCGCGTACAGGGGTTCCTTGAACTCTTCGTAGAGCGACGCGGAGATGGAGGCGACCGTGTCCAGGCCGATCAGGTCCGCCAGCTTCAGCGGCCCCATCGGGTGCGCGCAGCCCAGCTCCATGCCCGCGTCGACGTCGGCGGCCGTCGCGAAGCCCGACTCCGTCATCCGGATCGCGGAGAGGAGGTAGGGCACGAGCAGCGCGTTGACGACGAAGCCCGCCCTGTCCTTGGACCGGACGACCGTCTTGCCCAGGCCGTGCGTGGCGAACTCCTCGACGGCGGCGACGGTCCGCGCCGCCGTGTGCAGCGAGGAGACGATCTCGACCAGCGGAAGGACGGGAACGGGGTTGAAGAAGTGCAGCCCGACGACACGGTCGGCACGCCGGGTCGCCATGCCCAGACGCATGACCGGGAGGGAGGAGGTGTTGGTGGCCAGGATCGCGTCGGGGTCCTCGACGATCTTGTCGAGGGCGGCGAAGACCTCCGTCTTCGCCGCGCTGTCCTCGACGACCGCCTCGACGACGAGCTGGCGGTCGGCCAGGTCGTCGAGGCTGCCGGTGAAGACCATCCGGGCCAGTGCGTCCTCGGCGCCGATGCGGTCCAACTTGCCCCGCTGTACAGCACGTTCGAGCGAGACGGCGACCCGCTCGCGGGCGGCGCGGGCCGCGAGGGCGTCGGCTTCGCAGACGACGGTGTCCAGACCGGCGCGGGCACACACCTCGGCGATCCCGGCGCCCATCTGGCCGCCGCCCACCACACCGACCCGGCGAATGGCTGTGGTCATGACTGTCCCTCCGGGCGGTGCGCGAGGTGGCGGGCATAGGCATCCGTGGTGAAGAAAGCGGGCAACTCCCGTGCCAGGGCGTTGCGTTCGAAGAGCTCGCGGATCTCGTCGAGGGGCGCCCACGGATACTCCGCGCCCAGGGCGGCGAGCTCGTCCTCCACCAGGTCCAGGACGGTCCCGCGCTCGACGACCCGGTGGCGCAGCCACTGCCAGATCTGCACCCGGGCGATCTCGGCGGTGGCGGCGTCCTCCATGAGGCCGTACAGGGCGACGGCTCCCTGCCCGTGCAGCCAGGCGGCGAAGTAGCGCAGGGCGACGGCGATGTTGGTGCGAACGCCCTCCGGCGAGGGCGGGGCGCTGATGCGGCGCACGGAGAGCAGCTGCGCCGCGCTCACCTTTACGTCCTCGCGCGTGCGGTCGATCTGATGCGGGCGGCTGTCGAGCACACCGTCGAACACCGCGCGGCATACGGGGACGAGCGCGGGATGGGCCACCCAGGAGCCGTCGAAGCCGTCCTCGGCCTCGCGTTCCTTGTCGAGCCGCACCGTGGCGAGGGCCGCCTGGTGGGCGGCCGGGTCCTTGCCGGGCACATGGGCGGCCATCCCGCCGATGGCGTGGGCGCCCCGGCGGTGGCAGGTGCGTACGAGAAGTTCGGTGTAGGCGCGCATGAAGGGGGCGGTCATGGTGACCTTTGCCCGGTCGGGCAGCAGGAAGTCGGTGCGGTGGCCGAAGGTCTTGATGAGGCTGAACAGGTAGTCCCAGCGACCCGCGTTGAGGCCGGAGCTGTGCTCGCGGAGCTCGTAGAGGATCTCCTCCATCTGGACGGCCGCCGTGATGGTCTCGATCAGGACGGTGGCCCGGATCGTGCCGCGGGGGATGCCGATCAGGTCCTGGGCGAGGACGAACACGTCGTTCCACAGCCGGGCCTCGTCGCGGTTCTCCAGCTTCGGCAGGTAGAAGTACGGTCCGTGCCCGGCGTCGATCTGCCGCTGGGCGCAGTGGAAGAAGTAGAGCCCGAAGTCCACGAGGGAGGCGGGCGCGGGCCTGCCGCCGATCTCCAGGTGGTCCTCGGTCAGGTGCCAGCCGCGCGGCCGGACGACGATGGTCGCGACCTGCTCGCCGAGCCGGTACCGCTTGCCCTCCGGGGTGGTGAAGTCGATCCTGCGCTCGATGGCGTCGAGCAGGTTCAGCTGACCGCCGATGATGTTGCCCCAGGTGGGCGACGTGGCGTCCTCGAAGTCCGCCATCCACACCTGCGCACCGGAGTTGAGTGCGTTGACCGCCATCCCGCGCTCCGGCGGTCCCGTGATCTCCACCCGGCGGTCGGTCAGTCCGGGCGCCGGGGGAGCCACCCGCCAGGAGTCGTCCGCCCGTACGCGGGAGGTGGCGACGGAGAAGTCGAGCGGGGATCCCGAAGCGAGCCGGGCCCCCACCCGCGTGCGCTCCTTGAGGACCTCCAGGCGGCGGTCGGCGAAGGCGTCGACGAGGCGGCCGACGAACTCCAGGGCCTCGGGGGTGAGGATCTCGTCCTGCCGGTCGGTCGGCGGTCCGAGGACCTGGGCACGGCGGGTCGGGGCGGAGAGGGGCATGCGGGTCTCCTCAGCAGGGGGGCGGATCGGGGACGGTGGGGGCGCCCCCGTAAGGGGCGCGGGAACTGCGCGCTCAACCCCCACCGCCCCGCGGACGACAACGCGACGATCCGGCGAAGCGTCTAGTGGAACTGCTCTTCCTCGGTGGAACCGGACAGCGCAGTCGTGGAGGAGGCGGGGTTGACCGCGGTGGACACCTGGTCGAAGTAGCCGGTGCCGACCTCCCGCTGGTGCTTGACGGCGGTGAAGCCCTGCGCCTGCGCGGCGAACTCGCGCTCCTGGAGGTCCACATAGGCGGTCATGCCGTGCTCGGCGTAGCCGCGGGCCAGGTCGAACATGCCGTGGTTGAGGGAGTGGAAGCCCGCCAGGGTGATGAACTGGAAGCGGTAGCCCATGGCGCCGAGCTCGCGCTGGAACTTGGCGATCTGGTCGTCGTCCAGGGCGGCGCGCCAGTTGAAGGACGGGGAGCAGTTGTAGGCGAGCATCTGGTCGGGGTGCTCGGCGTGGATCGCCTCGGCGAACTCGCGGGCCTGCGCGAGGTCCGGGGTGCCGGTCTCGACCCAGATGAGGTCCGCGTACGGGGCGTAGGCGAGGCCGCGCGCGATGACGGGCGCCATGCCGTTCTCCACCCGGTAGAAGCCCTCGGCGGTGCGCTCGCCGGTGACGAACCGGGCGTCGCGCTCGTCGACGTCGCTGGTCAGCAGGTTCGCGGCGAGCGCGTCCGTGCGCGCCACGATCAGCGTCGGCACGTCGGCGATGTCGGCGGCCAGGCGGGCCGCGTTGAGGGTGCGGATGTGCTGGCCGGTGGGCACGAGCACCTTGCCGCCCAGGTGACCGCACTTCTTCTCCGAGGCCAGCTGGTCCTCGTAGTGGATGCCCGCGGCGCCCGCGGCGATCATCGCCTTGGTCAGCTCGAAGGCGTTGAGCGGGCCGCCGAAGCCCGCCTCGGCGTCGGCGACGATCGGCGCGAGCCAGTCGGTGGTGTCCTCGCCGCCCTCGGCGGTGGCGATCTGGTCGGCGCGCAGCAGCGCGTTGTTGATCCGACGGACCACCTGCGGCACCGAGTTGACCGGGTAGAGCGACTGGTCGGGGTAGGTGTGGCCGGCCTGGTTGGCGTCGGCGGCCACCTGCCAGCCGGACAGGTAGATCGCCTGAAGGCCGGCCTTGACCTGCTGGACGGCCTGGCCGCCGGTCAGGGCGCCGAGCGCGTGGATGTAGTCCTGCTCGTGCAGTTGGCGCCAGAGCCGCTCGGCGCCGCGCCGGGCGAGGGTGTGCTCCTCGCGGACGCTGCCGGAGAGCCTCACGACGTCATCGGCGGTGTAGGTGCGCTCGATCCCCTTCCACCGCTCGTCGCTCGCCCATCGCCGAGCCAGCTCCTGGGCCGTTGCCGCCGTCGTCCCTGCCTGTGCCATGACCGTCTCCTGGAAACTCGTGAACTCGTGAACTCGTGAACTGACGGAGCTCGTGAACTGTGCGAATGCCTGGCACTGAGTGCCGGGGTGGAAGGAAGGTGCGACCCGCCGGGTCCCTGGTGGGCAATCCGAGCAATGCTGCCGAGCCGGGCGGAGGGGTCGGGATCGCCGACGTCAGGGCATTGAGTCGTACCCCGTTCCCGATCCGCCCGACGGAGTCCGGCGGGCCGCGGTACGACTCTGGCACCGGCACTCAGTGCCAACAAGAAGGGAAAGGTGCCAACTTCTGCGCATCTTTTCCCGCCGTATTGCCAAGTCTGTTAATGCCGCGATCCGCGTTCGCGTGGCTACCATCGCGAGCAGTGCCGACGAGGGTGATCGTGACCGGACAGGAGCCACGGGTGAGCAAGACGTACGCGGGAGCACGGCTGCGCAGGCTGCGCGAGGAGCGCCGCATGAGCCAGGCCGACCTGGCCCGCACCCTGGCCATCTCGCCGAGCTACCTCAACCAGATGGAGCACGACTCCCGGCCGCTGACCGTGCCCGTACTGCTGCGGCTCACCGAGGCGTTCGGCGTCGACCCGGGCTTCTTCTCCGCGCGCGACACCAGCCGCCTGGTGGCCGACCTGCGGGACGCCCTCACCGGCGAGGTCTCCGCGGGACGGGTGTCCGCCTCCGACCTCTCGGACCTGGCGTCGCGCATGCCCGCCGTGGCGACGGTCCTGGTGGACCTGGGGCGACGGAACCAGCACCTCACCGAACAGCTCTCCGAGGCGGCCGAGGGGCGGGGGCCGGGAGCGGCGGCGCAACCCCGTTCCGCGCACGAGGAGATCCGTGAGTTCTTCTACCGGCGCCAGAACTACCTGCACGACATCGACCTGGCCGCCGAACAGTTCGCCGCCGAGATCGGGGTGCGCCCCGGCGAGGTCGTCCGCGCCTTGGCCGAGCGCCTCGCCGAGCGCCACGGGGTGCGCCTGGCCGCGGACGCCGGTCAACTCCTGCACCACTACGACCCGACGGCCCGGGTCCTGCACCTCTCCAGCCGGCTGCGCCCCGGCCAGCAGGCCTTCCGGATGGCCACCCAGCTCGCCCTGCTCGAATACGCGGACGAGGTCTCCGCGCTCGCGTCGGAGGACTTCGGCCAGGAGACCGCGGCCTGGCCGCTGGCCCGCATCGGCATCGCCAACTACTTCGCGGCGGCGCTGATCCTGCCCTACCGCCGCTTCCACGCCGCCGCCGAGGAGTTCCGCTACGACATCGAGCGCCTCACCGACCACTTCGGCCTCGGCTACGAGACGATCTGCCACCGTCTCAGCACCTTGCAGCGCTCCCGGCTGCGCGGTGTGCCCTTCTCCTTCGTCCGGGTCGACCGGGCGGGCAACATGTCCAAGCGGCAGTCCGCCACCGCGTTCCACTTCTCCCGCGCGGGCGGCACCTGCCCGCTGTGGAACGTGTACGAGGCGTTCCCCGCGCCCGGCCGCATCCACGTCCAGGTCGCCTCCATGCCGGACGGCCAGCGCTTCCTGTGGACCGCCCGCGCGGTCACCCGGCACCGCGGCGGCTGGGGCGAGCCCGGCAAGACGTTCGCCATCGGCCTCGGCTGCGAGATCCGGCACGCCGCACGGCTCGTCTACTCCGACGGGCTCGACCTCGCCAGCGCCTCGTCCGCCGTACCCATCGGCATGGGCTGTCGCCTCTGCGAACGCACCGACTGCCCCCAGCGTGCGGTGCCCCCGCTGGACCGGCGCCTGGCGATCGACGAGAACAGCAGCACCTTCGTGCCCTATCCCGTGGCCGGGGAGCAGCCGGGCACCGGCTGACGGTGGCGGGCCGGACCGGGCGTCCACGGCGTGGAGGGGTGGACTTACTAGGACGTCCAACTATATGTTCGTGGCACAAGGTCCGCGGTGCAGGGAAGCCGGTGTGAATCCGGCACGGTCCCGCCACTGTGACCGGGGAGTGTGCCGTCATCCACACGCCACTGGCGAGGTCTGCCGGGAAGGCGGGCGGCGCGCGCAGATCCGGGAGTCAGGATACCGGCCGCGGAATGTTCCGTGTTGTCCACGAGGATGGAGCAGACACGCATGGCACCGGTCCGTACCCACGACCCTGGTGATCCGGCGGAGCGCACACAACTCACCACGCGCTCATAGGACTTCGCGGCCCCCGGCGGTCTCCCCGTACGCCTGACGGCCCCGACGTCCGCTGTCCCACGGCTCGCACCGGCAGCGCACACACCCGTGCGCCCCGCAGGCGGCTCGCCGTGCCGTCCCCGGATCTCACCTGACGAGAGCAGGCACCCATGGTCCGTGAACTCACCCACTTCATCGGCGGCAAGCACACCGCCGGCACGTCGGGCCTCTTCGGCGACGTGTACGACCCCAACACCGGCACCGTCCAGGCCCGCGTACCGCTCGCGGGCCGCGCCGACACCGAGGCGGCGATCGCCGACGCGGTCACGGCGCAGCAGGAGTGGGGCAGTTGGAACCCGCAGCGGCGCGCCCGCGTCCTGCTCCGCTTCCTCCAGCTCGTCGAGGCCGAACGCGACTCCCTGGCGCGGCTGCTCTCCGCCGAGCACGGCAAGACCGTGGCCGACGCGCACGGCGACCTCCAACGCGGCCTGGAGGTCGTCGAGTTCGCCGCCGGGGCCCCGCATCTGCTCAAGGGCGAGTTCACCGACAACGCGGGCACCGGGATCGACGTGCACTCGCTGCGTGCCCCGATCGGCGTGGTCGCCGGGATCACCCCGTTCAACTTCCCCGCGATGATCCCGCTGTGGAAGGCCGCGCCCGCCCTGGCCTGCGGCAACGCGTTCATCCTCAAGCCCTCCGAGCGCGACCCGTCCGTACCCCTGCGCCTCGCCGAACTCTTCCTGGAGGCAGGCCTGCCGCCCGGCGTCCTGAACGTCGTCAACGGCGGCAAGGAGGCGGTCGACACCCTCCTGGAGGACCCCCGTGTCGGCGCGCTCGGCTTCGTCGGCTCCACTCCCGTCGCCGCGCACATCTACGCCACCGCCGCCGCCCACGGCAAGCGCGCCCAGTGCTTCGGCGGCGCCAAGAACCACATGATCGTCATGCCGGACGCCGACCTCGACCAGGCCGTCGACGCGCTCATCGGCGCCGGGTACGGCTCGGCGGGCGAGCGCTGCATGGCCATCTCGGTGGCCGTGCCCGTGGGCGAGGAGACCGCTGACAGGCTGGTCGCCGCGCTCAAGGAACGCATCGGCACGCTCCGCATCGGCCGCAGCGACGACCCGGACGCCGACTTCGGCCCCTTGGTGAGCAGGGACGCCCTCGACCGCGTCCGGCGCTACGTCGACATCGGCGTCAACGAAGGCGCGGAACTCGTCGTCGACGGACGGCAGTTCACCCTGGCCGGCCACGAGAACGGGTTCTTCGCCGGAGCGTCGCTCTTCGACCGGGTCAGCCCGCGGATGCGGGTCTACCGCGAGGAGATCTTCGGCCCCGTCCTGTGCGTCGTACGAGCCGCCGACTACGAGGAAGCCCTGCGCCTGCCCAGCGAGCACCCGTACGGAAACGGGGTCGCGATCTTCACCAGGGACGGCGACACCGCCCGCGACTTCACCCGCAGGGTCAACACCGGAATGGTCGGCGTCAACGTCCCCATCCCGGTCCCCGTGGCCTACCACACCTTCGGCGGCTGGAAGCGATCCGGCTTCGGCGACCTGAACCAGCACGGCCCGGACGCCATCCGCTTCTACACCCGCACCAAGACCGTCACCTCGCGCTGGCCCTCGGGGGCCAGGGAAGGCGCGAGCTTCACCCTGCCCACCATGGGATGAGCGCCATGACCACCACCTCGCTCACCCAGGACCAACAGGCCCTCGTCGAGACCACGCTCGACTTCGCGGAGGACCACCTGGCCCCCCGCGCCGTGCAGTGGGACCAGGACAAGCACTTCCCCCTGGACGTACTGCGCAAGGCGGCCGGGCTCGGGCTCGGCGGCGTCTACGTACGGGAGGACGCGGGAGGCAGCGGTCTCACCCGGGCCGACGGGGTCCTCGTCTTCGAGGCCCTCGCCTCCGGCTGCCCCTCCATCGCCGGCTACCTCTCCATCCACAACATGGTCGCCTGGATGATCGACGCCTACGGAGACCCGGGGCAACGGGCACGCTGGCTGCCCCGCCTGTGCTCCATGGACGATCTCGGCAGCTACTGCCTCACCGAACCGGGCGCCGGATCGGACGCCGGGTCCCTGCGCACCCGGGCGGTCCGCGACGGCGGCGGCTACGTCCTCAGCGGCGTCAAGCAGTTCATCTCCGGCGCGGGAGCCGCGCAGGTGTACGTCGTCATGGCGCGCACCGGTGAGGAAGGCCCCGGGGGCATCTCCGCGTTCGTCGTCGACCGGGACGACCCCGGGCTCTCGTTCGGCCCCGACGAGAAGAAGATGGGCTGGAACGCCCAGCCCACCCGCCAGGTGATCCTGGACGGGGTACGGATCCCCGCCGACCGGCTGCTCGGCGGCGTGGGCGACGGCTTCCGCATCGCCATGAGCGGCCTGAACGGCGGTCGCCTCGGCATCGCCGCCTGCTCCCTGGGCGGCGCCCGCAGCGCCCTCAACAAGAGTCTGACGCACCTCGCCGACCGTGAGGCGTTCGGCGCCAGGCTCCTCGACGCGCAGGCCCTGCAGTTCCGCCTCGCCGACATGGCGACCGAACTCGCCGCGGCCCGCGCCCTGGTCCACCAAGCGGCCCAGGCCCTGGACCGCGCGGACCCACAAGCGCCGCAGCTGTGCGCGATGGCCAAACGCTTCGCCACCGACACCGGCTACTCCGTCGCCGACCGCGCCCTGCAACTCCACGGCGGATACGGCTACTTGACCGAGTACGGCATCGAGAAGATCGTCCGCGACCTCCGCGTCCACCAGATCCTGGAAGGAACCAACGAGATCATGCGCGTCATCGTGGCCCGAAGCCTGACGGAGGCGCTGCGGTGACCGCCGCCGAGGACTACGTCCTGCTCCGTACCGAGGGCCACGCGGCCCACCTCACGCTCAACCGGCCCCAGGCCCTCAACGCCCTCACCCACGCCATGGTCCGCCGCGTCGACGACGCGCTCACCGCCTGGGAGAGCGACCCGGCCGTCCACACCGTGATCATCCAGGGCGCCGGCGGGCGCGGCCTGTGCGCGGGCGGCGACATCCGCTCCATCTACGAGGACGCCCGCGCGGGGACGACCGCCTCCGCCGATTTCTGGCGCGACGAGTACCGGCTCAACGCCCGCATCGCCCGCTACCCCAAGCCGTACGTCGCCCTGATGGACGGCATCGTGATGGGCGGCGGCGTCGGGGTCTCCGCGCACGGAGACGTCCGCATCGTCACCGAGCGCTCCCGCATCGCGATGCCGGAGACCGGCATCGGCTTCGTGCCCGATGTGGGCGGCACCTACCTGCTGGCCCTCGCCCCCGGCGAACTGGGCACCCACCTGGCGCTCACCGGCGCGCGGCTCGGCGCGGCCGACGCCCTGCTGCGCGGGCTCGCCGACCATTTCGTTCCCAGCGGCGACCTGCCCGATCTTCTCGACGACCTCGCCACCCAGCCCGTGTGGGACGCACTTCAGACGTACGTGCGCCAGCCACCGCCCGGAGAATTGGCCGCCCATCGCTCCTGGATCGACGACTGCTACGGCGCCGACACGGTGGAGGAGATCATCGCCCGCCTGCGCGACCACGGATCGCACGCGGCGGCCCAGGCTGCCGAGACCCTCGCCGCCAAGTCGCCCACCGCCCTGAAGGTCACGCTCGCCGCACTGCGTCGCGCGCGGCGGCTCGGCCCGCTGGAGAGCGTCCTGGAGCAGGAGTACCGGATCTCCTGCGCCGCGCTCACCTCGCACGACCTGGCCGAGGGGATCCGCGCCCAGGTCATCGACAAGGACCGCAGCCCGCGCTGGGCGCCCGCCACCTTGGCCGGGGTCGGCGACGCGGACGTGGCGCGCTACTTCGCCCCGCCCACCGGTGGCGAACTCGATCTGGCCTGGGCCCAGCAGGAGGTGGCGTGGTGAACGGCAAGCCCACGATCGGCTTCATCGGCCTCGGCCACATGGGCGGCCCCATGGCCGCCAACCTCGTCAAGGCGGGCCACCGGGTTCTCGGCCACGACCTGATGCCCGACCTGCTCGACGCCGCCGTCGCGAGCGGTGTGGAGGCGGCCGGATCATCGGTGGGCGCCGCAGCCGCGGCGGACGTGGTGATCACCATGCTGCCCGCGGGGCGGCATGTCCTCGGCCTCTACCGCGAGGAGGGGCTGCTTGCCGCCGCCCGGCCGGGCACGCTGTTCATCGACTGCTCGACCATTGACGTGGCCGACGCACGCAGCGCCCACGAGGCCGCTGTCACAGCCGGGATGCGGGCCCTCGACGCGCCCGTCTCCGGGGGAGTGGTCGGCGCGGAGGCCGGCACGCTCACCTTCATGGCGGGCGGAGGTGACGCGGAGTTCGCCGAGGCCGAGCCGCTCCTCGCGGCCATGGGAAAGAGGGCGGTGCACTGCGGCGGGCCCGGCGCCGGTCAGGCAGCGAAGATCTGCAACAACATGATCCTCGGCGTCTCGATGATCGCGGTGAGCGAGGCGTTCGTCCTCGCCGAGAGCCTGGGCCTTTCCCATCAGGCCCTGTTCGACGTGGCCTCCACCGCGTCCGGCCAGTGCTGGGCCCTGACCGTCAACTGCCCGGTGCCGGGGCCGGTTCCGGCCAGCCCCGCCAACCGCGACTACCGCCCCGGGTTCGCCGCCCCGCTGATGGCCAAGGACCTGGGCCTGGCGGCCAACGCCCTGCGGTCGGGTGGCGTCCATGCCGAACTCGGTCTGAAAGCAGCGGAGTTGTACGCCGCTTACGCGGAGGGCGCGGGGGCGGACCAGGACTTCTCCGGGATCGTCAACACCCTCAGGCACCACACGGCAGGGAGCAAGGAGAGCACATGACCACGGAGCCGTACGAGACGATCCGCGTCGAACGCAAGGGCCGCACCGCGCTCCTCACGCTCGACCGGCCCAAGGCCCTGAACGCACTCAACCTCCAGGTGATGAACGAGATCGTCGCCGCGACGGCGGAGCTCGACCGGGACCCGGACATCGGCTGCGTCGTCCTCACCGGATCTCCGAAGGCGTTCGCCGCCGGGGCCGACATCAAGGAGATGCGGCCCCAGAGCTACCTGGACATGTACCTCAGCGACTGGTTCACCGCGTGGGACCGGCTCGGGGCGCTGCGCACGCCGACGGTCGCGGCCGTCTCCGGATACGCGCTGGGCGGCGGCTGCGAGCTGGCGATGCTGTGCGACATCCTGCTGGCCGCCGACACCGCGGTCTTCGGGCAGCCCGAGATCAAACTGGGCGTGATCCCCGGCATCGGCGGATCGCAGCGGCTGACCCGCGCGGTGGGGAAGGCCAAGGCCATGGAGATGTGTCTGACCGGCCGGACCATGGACGCCGATGAGGCGGAGCGGGCCGGGCTCGTCTCACGGGTGGTGCCCGCCGGTGAGCTCCTCGGGGAGGCGCTCGCCGTCGCCGAGACCGTCGCGGGCATGTCCCTGCCCGTCGCGATGATGGCCAAGGAAGCGGTGTCACGGGCCTTCGAGACGACCCTCGCCGAGGGCGTCCGCTTCGAACGCCGCCTCTTCCACGCCGTGTTCGCGACCGCGGACCAGAAGGAGGGCATGGCCGCCTTCGTCGAGAAGCGGCCGCCGGGCTTCACCCACTCCTGAGGTCCGAGGTCTCCACCGGATAGGGGACATACGTACGCCGGTCGGGGTCGACCGCCAGTCGGCCCCCGGCCGGCGGTCTGGCCCGCTGGGCGCAGTCGCGGCGCTCGCAGATGCGACAGCCCAGGCCGATCGGTGTCGCGGCCCGGGAGTCGTCCAGGGCGACGCCCTCCGCGTAGACCAACCGGTGCGCGTGGCGCAGCTCGCACCCCAGGGCGACGGCGAACTCGGCACGCGGCGCATGGTGCCCGGCGCCGCCCCTCGTGACGGTCCGCGCCACCCAGAAGTAGCGCTTCCCGTCCGGCATCTCCGCGACCTGCGTGAGGACGCGGCCGGGCGAGGAGAACGCCGCGTACACCGTCCACAGCGGGCAGGTGCCACCGAGCCGCGAGAAGTGGAAGTCGGTGGCGGACTGACGCTTGGAGACATTGCCCGCCCGGTCCACGCGCAGGAACGAGAAGGGCACCCCGCGCCGCCCCGAGCGCTGAAGGGTGCTGAGCCGGTGGCAGACGGTCTCGAAGCCGACGCCGAAGCGGGCCTGGAGCAGCTCGATGTCGTAGCGCAGTTCCTCGGCGGCGGCCTGGAACACCGTGTACGGCATCAGGAGAGCCCCGGCGAAGTAGTTGGCGAGTCCGATCCGGGCCAGGGCGGTGGCCTGGGGCGAGGTGAGGCCGTCGGCGTCGACCAGTGCGTCGAGTAGCGGACCGTGCTCCAACAGCGCCAACTGCGTGGCGAGTTGGAAGGCCCGTTGACCCTCCGAAAGCCAGGGCGACAGGAACAGCAGCCGGTTCCCCGCGTCGAAGCGGCGGGCGTCGGCCGAGCGGTCGGGGGCCGCCCGCACCACCGTGACGTGGTGGCGGTCGGCGAGCCTGCCGCGCAGGATGTCCGTCGCCGGACGCGCCGATTCGAGTCCCCAGTCGCGCGCCGCGTGTTCCGCCTCGCCGTCGAGCGGCCCGAAGTGGTTGTGGTGGGCGTAGAAGAAGTCGCGTACCTCGTCGTGCGGTTCGGCGGGCGGCAGGGCGGTGGCCGGGGAAGTGGGGGAGGCGTCCGCGGAGGCGAGCGCGGCCACCTGCTCGGCGGTGTCACGGTAGCGGTGGTGCAGGGCGACCAGGGCGCGGGCCACGTCGGGATGGTCGCGGGCCACCTCGGCAGCCTCCTCCACCGAGGTCAAAGCGCCGGTGGCCTCGTCGCCCAGGGCCGCCCGCAGGTCGGTCGCAAGCCGCTCCTCGGCCGCCTCGGAGAAGAACTCCGGGTCCACGCCGAGGACTTCCGCGATGCGCAGCAACACCGCTGCCGTCAAAGGGCGTTGGCTGTGCTCGATCTGGTTCAGATAGCTCGTCGAGATGCCGAGGGTGCGGGCCAGCTCGACCTGGTTCATGCCGCGCTCGGTGCGCAGCCTCCGCAGCTTGGCGTGGGCGTAGATCTTCCGTGCCGGAGGCCGTGCCATGGGCGCTGTGCCGCCTTCCCGTCGACCGGGCACCCGATCAGGGCCCTTCGTTGTGAAGTTACCATCCGCAAGTTTTGCAAGATTCGCAGTTGCGCGGCCAACAGCGGTACGGATTACGCAGATTGGAGCCATCGCCCAGGCGCCCGAATACGGGAATGCTCGGTGCGCAAGGCGCGAGGCCACCGTTCGCAGGCGGGCCTCGCTCAGCCGCACATAGCGAGGAGCCCCGTGATCGACCATCAGGTACGCGTCCACCCCAGCGCCGACCGGCTGCCACCGGAGGAGCAACTGGCCTGGAAACTGGCGGCCGTTGCCACCGAGACCCAGGAGGCCGCCGATCTCGACCCGGCCGCCGCCGCCATGGCGGCCAACCGCGTGATCGACAACGCCTCTGTGGCGCTCGCCTCCCTGCTGCGCCGCCCCGTCGCCGTGGCCCGCGCCCAGGCCGTGACGCACCCGGCCCCGTCCGGTGCTTCGGTCTTCGGGGCGGACCCGGGCCTTCGCGTGTCACCCGAGTGGGCGGCCTGGGCCAACGGCACGGCCGTACGCGAGCTGGACTTCCACGACACCTACCTTGCCGCCGACTACTCCCACCCCGGTGACAACATCCCCCCGCTGCTCGCCGTCGCCCAGCGCACCAAGCGCTCCGGCGCCGATCTGCTGCGCGGCATCGTCGCCGCGTACGAGATCCACGTCGCTCTCGTGAAGGGCATCTGCCTGCACGAACACCGCATCGACCATGTGGCGCACCTGAGCGCCGCGACGGCCTGCGGGCTCGGGGCGATGCTGCGTCTGCCGACCCGGATCGTGCACCAGGCGGTCGGACAGGCGGTCCACACCACGACCGCGACCCGGCAGTCCCGCAAGGGCGAGATCTCCAGCTGGAAGGCGTTCGCCCCGGCCTTCGCGGGCAAGGCGGCGATCGAGGCCGTGGACCGGGCGATGCGCGGCGAAGGCGCCCCGTCGCCGGTCTACGAAGGGGAGGACGGCTTCCTCGCGTGGATGCTCGACGGCCCCCGGGCCTCGTACACGGTCCGTCTGCCGGAGCCGGGCGAGCCGCGCCTGGCGATCCTCGACACGTACACCAAGGAGCACTCGGCCGAGTACCAGGCGCAGGCGGTCATCGATCTGGCCCGCAGGCTGCGGGAGAAGACCGGACCGCTGACGCGTGTGCGGGAGATCGTGCTGCACACCAGCCACCACACCCACCACGTCATCGGCTCCGGCGCGGGCGACCCCCAGAAGTACGACCCCACCGCGAGCCGCGAGACCCTCGACCACTCCGTCCCGTACATCTTCGCCGTCGCCCTGGAGGACGGCACCTGGCACCACGAGCGCTCCTACGCCCCCGATCGCGCCCGGCGGCCGAGCACGGTCGAGCTGTGGCGGAAGATCTCCACGGTCGAGGACCCGGAGTGGACCCGCCGCTACCACGACCCCGACCCGGGGCAGCGGTCCTTCGGCGGCCGGGCCGTGATCACCCTCACCGACGGCAGCGTCGTCGAGGACGAACTCGCCGTGGCCGACGCCCATCCGGCCGGTGCCCGCCCCTTCGGCCGGGACGCTTACACGGCCAAGTTCCGCACCCTCACCGAGGGCGTCGTCACGCGGGCCGGGCAGGACGCCTTCCTGGCCGCGGCAGGCCGACTGGCCGGGCTGGACGGGGCGGGGCTCGGGGAGCTCTTCCCGGCCGTCGACACCGGTGCGGTCGCCGCGTACGACGCGCGGCTCCCGAAGGGCCTGTTCTGATGCCGCACACCCGCACCACCCCGGCCGGACGCCGCCGGGCCCTGCGCGAACAGCTCGCATCGGGGCGGCTGCTGCGGATGCCGGGGGCCATCAGTCCGTACTCGGCGAAGCTGATCGAGGAGCACGGTTTCGAAGCCTGCTACCTCTCCGGCGCCGTCCTCGCCGCCGAACTGTGCCTGCCCGACATCGGGCTCACCACCTCCACCGAGATCGCGGGACGCGCCCAGCAGATCACCCGCGTCACCGACCTGCCGGTCATCGCCGACGCCGACACCGGATTCGGCGCCCCCGTCAACGCCGCCCGCACCGTGCAGCTCTTCGAGGACGCCGGTCTCGCGGGGCTGCACCTTGAGGACCAGAGTGGCGTCAAGCGCTGCGGACACCTCGACGGCAAGACCCTCGTGCCGCGCGACGAGATGGTGCGGCGCGTGCGGGCCGCGGCCGACGCCCGGCGTGACGACGGCTTCCTGCTCATCGCCCGCACCGACGCACGCGGAGTCGAAGGCCTGGCCGCGGCGATCGAGCGGGCCAAGGCGTACGTCGGCGCGGGCGCCGACGCCGTCTTCCCCGAAGCCCTGGCCGACGAGGCCGAGTTCGCGGCCTTCCGCGAGGCCGTCGGCGTACCGCTGCTCGCCAACATGACCGAGTTCGGCAAGGGCCCGCTGCTCACCGCCGCCGCCCTGGAGGGCCTCGGCTACAACATCGCCCTCTACCCCGTCACCTTGTTCCGGCTCGCGATGGGCGCCGTCGAGGACGGTCTGCGGACCCTCGCCGCCGAAGGCACCCAGGAGTCGCTCCTCGGGCGCATGCAGACCCGCTCCCGGCTCTACGAAGTCCTCGGCTACGCGGACTACGCGGCCTTCGACTCGGCCGTCTTCGACTTCACCCTGCCGCCCGGCAGCTGACCACGTGAGGAAGATCATGCCCATCGCCACCCCCGCACAGCCGGACGTACGCCGAGGCCTGGCGGGTGTCGTCGCCGACACCACCGAGATCTCCACGATCATCCAGGAGACCAACTCCCTCACCTATCGCGGCTACCCCGTGCAGGACCTCGCCGCCCGCTGCTCCTTCGAGGAGGTCGCCCATCTGCTCCGGCACGGCGAGCTCCCCGACGCGGTCCAGCTGCGCGAGTTCCGCGCCCGCGAACGCGCCCTGCGCCCCCTGGACCGCACGACGGCGGAGCTCCTGGCCCGGCTGCCCGAGACCTGCCACCCCATGGACGTCCTGCGCACCGCGGTCAGCCTCTTCGGCGCCGAGGACCCCGCGGAGGACGACGGCACATCGGCCGCCAACCACACCAAATCCCTCGCACTCCTGGCGAAGCTGCCGACCGTGGTCGCCGCCGACCACCGCAGGCGCCGCGGGCTCGCCCCCCTCCAGCCCGACCCGGACCTGGGCTACGCGGAGAACTTCTTCCACATGTGCTTCGGCCGGGTTCCCGGGCCCGAAGTGGTCCGCTGCTTCGAGATCTCCCTCATCCTCTACGCCGAACACAGCTTCAACGCCTCCACGTTCACCGCGCGCGTCGTCACGTCCACCCTCTCCGACCTCTACAGCGCCGTCACCGCCGCCGTCGGAGCCCTCAAGGGACCCCTGCACGGAGGTGCCAACGAAGCGGTGATGCAAATGCTGAACGAGATCGGCGACCCGCTGCGGGCGGAGGAATGGCTCGACGAGGCCCTGGCCGCGAAGCGCAAGATCATGGGCTTCGGCCATCGCGTGTACCGGCACGGCGACTCGCGCGTCCCCGTCATGCAGGAGGCCACCGACCGGCTCGTCGCACTCGCCGGCGACCCCGAAGTCACCCGGCTCGCGAGCCTGCACGCGGCCCTGCGCCACGCCATGATCGCCCGCAGCGGCATCCACCCCAACCTCGACTACCCTGCCGGGCTCGCCTACCACCTCATGGGCTTCGACATCCCCGCCTTCACGCCCATCTTCGTGATGAGCCGCGTCACCGGCTGGACCGCGCACATCACCGAACAACTCGCCCACAACGCACTCATCCGCCCCCTCGCCTCCTACGCCGGACCGGACCGGCGACCGGTTCCCCCCACCCTCTGAGGACCGGCGCGCACCACCCGAGGCACGCGCGCTGACCAGGGGCGTACGCCCTGGTGGTGTGCGCTCGCGCGTGCCACAGGTGCGACGGTCCCGCAAGTTGTCAGGAAACTCAGTTGCGCACTAAGGTCACCACGCCTTGGTGAACGGGAAATCGGTGTGATGCCGGTGCGGCCCTCGCCACTGTGATCGGGAAGTCCGGCTCCAGCCCTCGCGGCAGCCACTGGGTGCACACGCACCCGGGAAGGCGGAGTCCGGTCGGTACGACCCGTCAGCCAGGAGACCGGCCAAGGCGCGTTGTCCATCCACGAGGTGCTGGAGAGGGTCTGCTTAGCCATGCACATAGCCGAGGGTTTCCTCCCACCGGCGCACGCGATCGCCTGGGGCGTAGCGTCCGCGCCGTTCGTCGTCCACGGAGTCCGCTCCCTGACCCGTGAGGTCAAGGAGCACCCGGAGAGCACACTGCTCCTGGGCGCCTCCGGTGCCTTCACATTTGTCCTTTCCGCACTGAAAATCCCTTCCGTCACGGGCAGTTGCTCGCATCCGACGGGGACCGGGCTCGGCGCGATCCTGTTCAGGCCGCCGATCATGACGGTGCTCGGCACCATCACGCTCCTGTTCCAGGCCCTGCTGCTCGCCCACGGCGGGCTCACCACGCTCGGCGCCAACGTGTTCTCCATGGCGATCGTCGGTCCCTGGGCCGGATACGCCGTCTACCGGCTCCTGAAGCGGTACGACGTGCCGCTCATGGTGGCCGTGTTCTTCGGCGCGTTCGTCGCCGACCTGTCCACGTACTGCGTCACCAGCGTCCAGCTCGCCCTGGCCTTCCCCGACCCCAGCAGCGGATTCATCGGCGCCCTGGGCAAGTTCGGCGGCATCTTCGCCGTCACGCAGATCCCGCTCGCCATCAGCGAGGGACTGCTCACCGTCCTGGTGATGCGGCTTCTCGTGCAGTCCAGCAAGGGCGAGCTGACCCGGCTCGGCGTGCTGGTGCAGGGCAAGAAGTCGGCCACGAAGCAGGCCGCGGCCGAGACGACGACGGAGACGGGGGCCAGCGCCTGATGAGCCGGAACGCGAAGATCAACACACTGCTCCTGCTCATCGTCGCCGCGCTCGCGGTGCTGCCGGTGGCGCTCGGTCTCGGCGACGACGAGAAGGAGCCGTTCGCCGGGGCCGATGCCCAGGCGGAGACCGCGATCACCGAGATCAAGCCGGACTACGAACCCTGGTTCTCGCCGCTGTACGAACCCCCCTCCGGGGAGATCGAGTCGGCGCTCTTCGCCCTCCAGGCGGCGCTGGGCGCGGGCGTCCTCGCGTACTACTTCGGCCTGCGCAAGGGCCGCCGTCAGGGCGCGGAGATCGAACGGTCGCAGGGGACGACCGTGGAGCGGTCCACGGATGAGGGGGCTGACGCGCGGGCTGACGCGCTGACTGATGTGGAGGGCGCCAGGCCCGAGACCGAGCAGGTCTGACCCGGCGTGCTGCCCATCGACGCGGCGGCGCACAGCAGTCGCTGGCGCCGCCGTCACCCCGTGGACAAGGCAGTGCTCGGGCTCGGCCTCACCGTCCTTGCCGTCTCGCTGCCGCCCTGGCCCGGTGCCGCCCTGGTGCTGATCGCCGCGCTCGCCGTGCTGCTCGGACCCGCGGGGGTGCCGCCACGCAAACTGTGGCGCGCCTACCGCGTACCGCTCGGCTTCTGCGTCACCGGCGCCCTGACCCTGATCGTCCAACTCGGCGCGCCCGAAGGGTTCGTCACGCTCGCCGACGGTGGGCCCGCGCGGGCGGGCGGTCTGCTCCTGCGGACGTCGGCGGCCTCGCTCGGCGTCCTGCTCTTCGCCTTCACCACACCGATGTCGGATCTCCTGCCGCGCCTGGTGAAGGCGGGTGTTCCGGCGCCGGTCGTGGACGTGGCCCTCGTCATGTACCGGATGAGTTTCCTGCTCCTGGACTCCATGAGCAGGATCCGGCAGGCGCAGGCCGCGCGGCTCGGGCACACCACCCGGGCCGCCACCTGGCGCTCGCTGGGCGGCCTGGGTGCCACCGCGTTCGTACGGGCCTTCGACCGGGCGACCCGGCTGCAGGCCGGGCTCGCCGGACGCGGCTACGACGGGACCCTGCGGGTGCTCGTGCCCGACGCCAGGGTCTCGCGGCGCTTCGTGGCCGTCAGCGCGGTACTTCTCCTGGGCCTGGTGGCCCTCACCCTCGTACTGGAAAGGTTCCTTCCATGAGCGAGCCGAGCGAGCCGAACGCTCCTCGCGAGCGAGCGGCGGGCGCGCCCTTGGTCGCTCTGCGCGCCGCCTCTTACGCGTACGAAGAAGGGCCCACGGTGCTCAGCGGCCTGGACTTCGACGTCACCGAGGGGCGCGCGCTCGCGCTGCTCGGGCGCAACGGCAGCGGCAAGACCACCCTCATGCGGCTGCTGAGCGGCGGACTCCGCCCGGATCAGGGCGGATTGACGCTCGGGGGCAGCCCCGTGACGTACGACCGCAAGGGGCTCACCCGGCTGCGGACCACCGTGCAGCTGGTCGTCCAGGACCCGGACGACCAGCTGTTCGCGGCCTCGGTCGAGCAGGACGTGTCCTTCGGGCCGCTGAACCTGGGGCTGGCCGACGGCGAGGTGCGGGCGCGAGTCGCCGAGGCGCTCGCCGCGCTGGACATCAGCGCTCTGGCGGACCGCCCCACCCATCTGCTCTCCTACGGCCAGCGCAAGCGCACGGCCATCGCGGGAGCCGTGGCGATGCGTCCGCGCGTACTGATCCTCGACGAGCCGACCGCGGGGCTCGACCCCGACGGCCAGGAGCGCCTCCTGACCACCCTGCAAGGTCTGCGGGACGCGGGGACGACCGTGGTCATGGCCACCCACGACGTGGACCTGGCCCTGCGCTGGGCCGACGACGCGGCGCTGCTCACCCCGGCGGGGGTGCGCGCGGGCCCGGTCGCGGAGATGCTGGCCCACCGTGAACTCCTGGCGCAGGCGGGCCTGCGGCTGCCCTGGGGTATCGCCGTCTCGGAGCTGCTGCGGACCAAGGGCCTGCTGATCGGGGAGGGCGACGGGCCGCGCACCCCGGAGGAGCTGGCGGCCCTCACGGCTCCGGCGATGCCCGGAGCGTCAACCGGCTGACGTACCCCTGGCCGGGGTGCGGCCGGGCAGGAGCAGCACGGCCGGCAGCGGGACCGCGGCGAGCACGAGCCACGGCACCCAGGGCGGGAGCCCCGCGTCGAGCAGCGAACCGGTCACGGCGCTGCCCACCAGGACGATCAGACCGGAGACCGAGGACAGGGCGCCGGTGTAGAGGCCGATCCTGCCGTCGCGCGTGAGATCGGGGACCCAGGCGCGGGCGGCAGGGGCCACCAGCATCTGGCCGAACGTGAGAAGGACGACGAAGGCGGCGGCGGGCAGCAGCCCGGCGGCGCCCGTCCAGGCGGCCGGACGCGCCAGGGCCACGACGGCGAACCCGACGGAGATGAGCACGAGCCCGGCCGCCATCGAGCGCCGCTGGTCGAGGCGGCCCGCGGCCCAGTGGGTGACCGGGAGCTGCGTGGTCACCACGAGCAGCGAGGAGAGCGCGAAGAGCCAGGCCAGCGGCGCCTGCGACCCGGCGGTGCGCTCCACCTCCGCCGGGAGGGCGAGATAGAGCTGGTTGTACGCGAGGAGATAGGCGCCGTACGCGGCGCACACCGCGAGGAACCGGCGGTTGCGCAGCATGTCGCCCACGCCTCCTCGTACGCGGATGGGCTCCCGCCCGGGGATGCGCTGGGGCAGCAGCCACAGGTGCCCCGCCAGGACGAGGACGAAGACCCCGGACCCTGCGAGGCAGACGGTGCGGAAGTCGACGGAGAGCAGCAGCGCGCCGAGCAGCGGCCCGAGGAACGCGCCGGCCTGGCCCGCCACGGTGAGCAGCGCCAGGACGCGGGTGCGCGGACCGTGGCCCTGCTCCTCCCAGAGCACCGCCTGCCGCGCGACCTCGGATTCCACGGCGGGCGAGAACAGTGCGGCGGCGAACCCGATGAGAAGCACCGCCCCGATGACCGACCAGGTCTGCTGCGCGTAACCGAGCCAGGCGAAACCGGCGATCCGCAGCACGCATCCGACGAGCACGACCGGCCGCACGCCGTACCGGTCGGTCAGGGCGCCGCCCACGACGAACAGCCCCTGCTGACTGAAGGTCCGCAGCCCAAGGACGAGCCCGACCAGCCAGCCCGCCATGCCGATCGCCGCGCCCAGATGCTCGGCAAGGAAGGGCAGTACGGCGAAGAAGCCGACGTTGAAGGCGAGTTGGGTCAGGATCAGCAGGCGCAGGAGGGGGGAGAGGTTCGCCCAGGTCCGCCGGCGGGGTGATCGCTTTTCGGCGGGTCGGGTGAAGAGGCGTGCGGGCAGGGGGAGTGGGCGTCGTGGGCTCATGGGGTGCCCGTGCCGGTCATGCTCGGCTCCTGTGTCGCGGGGGGTGTGTCGGCCGGGTGGGGCGGGTGTGTGGTTGCTGGGAGTTCGGGGAGGGGTGTTCGTGGAGGGGGCGAGTCGCTTCGGTGCGGGCTAGGAGGCGTGTGGGCAGAGGCAGTTGGAGACCTGGACTCATGAGGTAGCCGTCCCCGTCGTGGGCGTCCCCCGGGCGGGAGCGGACGCTTCGTTCGAGTGGCGGTATCGCTTCGTGCGCGGCTGGGGGCACGCGAGCAGGGGCAGTTGGTCTCCGGGGCTCATCTCGTGGCTGGTCCCGTTGCGCTCAACTCTCGGGGCGCCGACGGGGCGTCAGGTGTGAGGGGTGGCTTGGGCGGGCGGTGTTCGCGTCGTAGCCGTCGGGGCATCGGCACGCCGCCCGCTGCCGTCACCGCGAGGGCTCCGAGCAGGGCGAGCGCGGCTGCGGGGGCGAGCAGGGCCCAGGGGGCGCGTTCGGCGTAGGGCTGGTTCTCGGCGAGGAGCAGGCCCCACTCGGGGGACGGGGGCTGGGCGCCGAGGCCGAGGAAACCGAGGGCGGCCAGAGCCAGCGCGACGGAGGGCAGCCGCAGCAGCGCGTGGCGGGTGACCGGCGGCAGCACCGCGGGCAGCAGATGGTGCCGCAGCTGGTGTCCGCGACCTGCGCCCAGGCTCCGGGTGGCGGTCAGGTGGAGGGTGGCGCGCTCCTGGAGGAGCAGGGCGGCGGTGTGGGCGGCCAGCGGAACCCAGGCGACGGCGGCCACGGCGATCGCGGGGGTGGCCGCTCCGCTGCCCGCGACACCGGCGACCAGGAGACCCGCGAGCGTGGGCGGTATCGCGTTGAGCGTGTCGAGGAGCGGGCCCGAGAACCGGGGCAGGAGACCGAGCAGGACACCGGCCACCAGGGCGAAGGCGCTGATCCCCAGGGCCAGGGCGAGGGTGTGCAGGGCGCCGTGCCCGACCCGGGCCAGCACGTCGCGGCCCAGGGCGTCCGTGCCGAACGGGTGCGCCCAGGACGGTGCGTGGAGCCGGGCCGCGGTGTCCAGGGCGAGGGGATCGCGGGCCAGGCTGAGCAGGATGACGCCCAGGAGCAGCCCGCCGTACAGCAGCGGCAGTCGGCTGGGAGCGGGGCGCTCCGGGTTGTGCAGGGTCGCCAGCGCGCCGTCGCGCAGGGCGGGGCCGCTCGTGAGCCGGGCCGCGACGCGGAGGAGACCGCCCGCGACGGCGGCCAGCAGCACCAGCGCGAGCGCACCGGCCTGGAGGACGGGCAGATCCTGCGCCACCGCGGCCTGGAGGGTGGAGCGGCCGAGGCCGGGAATGTCGAAGATCTGCTCGACGGCGACCGCGCCACCGGTCAGGCCCACGACGAACAGGCCGAGGTTCGCCAGCAGGCCCGGGACGCAGCGGCGCACCGCGTGGCAGGCGATGCGCCGGCCGGGGATGCCACGGGCCGCGGCGGCCTTCGCCCACGGTTCGGCGAAGGCGCCCGGCAGCAGGTCGTCGAGGAGCCGCCCGAGCAGCGCACCGGCGGGCAGGCCGAGCGAGACCGCGGGCAGCACGAGCCACTGGGGTCCGTACCACCCGAGCGCGGGCAGCCAGCCCAGTTGCACGCCGATCACGGTGGCGAGCACCGAGGCGGTCAGGAACTCCGGCAGCGCGGCAAGGACCGCCGCGCCGCTTCCCGCGCGGCGGCGCCCGGAGAGCCGACGCCGTGCACCGAGCCACAGCGTGCGGGCGCACACCGCGCCTGCGGTGACGACGGCCACCGCGAGCGCCACCGACATCAGCAGCAACGAGACGCCCAGGCACTGCACCACCGAGGGCAGTACCGCATCGCCGGAGATCCACGACCGCCCGGCGTCCCCGTGCAGCAGGCCGCTCGTCCACTGGCCGAGCAGATGCAACGGGCCCTGGTCCAGGCCGAGTTCACCGCGGATGGCCGCCAGGACCTCGGGGGTCGGCGTGCGCTCGGCGGACCGCGCCTTGAGCACGGTGAGCGCCGGGTCGGTGTGCGAGAGCCAGGGCAGCAGCCCGATCACGCACAGCAGCGCGGCGGCGAGGACCGCGCGCCACAGCAGCGCCGCGGGCCGGCCCGCGCGGGCGAGGCTGCGCACGTCGCCTCAGCGCCTGGTGCCGGTGGAGACCAGCGTCCGCTCGTACGGGTCGAGGATCTCGCCCCGCACCGAGCCGCCGACGCCCGTGATGATCCGCTGGTGGACCAGCGGGACGACGGCGTCGGTGCCGAGGATCGCGGACTCGGCGGCCATGGTCGCGTCCTGCCGCTTCGCGGTGTCGGTGGCGTTCTCGGCCTTCTTGACGGCCTTGTCGACCGAGGGGTCGCACAGCAGCGAGAGGTTGTAGCTGCCGTCGCAGGTGTAGTCGCTGGCGAGGACCGAGACGGGGTCGCCGGTGTCGAGCATGGTGTTGCGTGCGCCGACGAACGCGTCGAACTTCCCGGCCAGCGCGTCACCCTCGATACGGGAGGACTCACGGACCTCCAGGGTCACCTTGAACCCGGCCTTCTGCAGCTGCTGCTTGAGGACTTGGGCGACCTCGGGCAGCTCGGGCCGGTTGTCGTACGTGCCCAGGGTGATCGACTTCCCGTCGGGCGACGCGGCCCGCGCCCGTCCCGTGGGCTTGTCGCGCTTCCCGTCGGCCCAGTTCAGGGCCGGGCCGAAGATGCCCTTGCCGGTGTCCGCACGGCCCTCGTACACATCCTTGGCGAGCGCGGACGTGTCGATCGCGGCGCGGGCGGCGGCGCGCAGACCGGGGTCCTTGAACGCGCCCTTCTCGGTGTTGAGCTGGAGGGCCGTGGTGCGCGCCGTGGCGGTCTCGCGGGCGTGCCCCTTGTCGAGCGACGCGGCCTGCGAGACGGGGACGGCCTCGGCGATGTCCACGTCGCCGGTGCGCAGCGCGTTCGTGCGCGCGGTGCCGTCGGCGATGAACCTCGCGTCGACGCCGGAGGCCTGGGCGCGACCGCCCCAGTAGTCGTCGAAGCGGTCGAGCGTGGCCGCGGTGGCGCCGGTGGTCTTCGTGAGCTCGAAGGGGCCCGTGGCGGTGCCGACCGGACTGACCTTGTCGCCCTTCTCGTACGCCTTCGCGGAGAGCACGGCGAGGCCGGGGCTCGACAGGCGCAGCGGAAGCGCAGGGTCCGGGTCGGCGGTGGTGATCCGGACCTGGTCGTCGCCGACGGGCTCGGCGGTCAGGGCGGCTCCCGACAGCGCGGCGGTGACCGGCTCGGCCTTGCCCGCGTGGGTGAGGGCCGAGGAGACGGCGGCCGGGGTGACGCGGCTGCCGTCCTGGAAGGCGGCCTGGCGCAGGGTGAACAGCCACGAGCGGTCGCCCTCCTGCTTCCAGGACGCGGCGAGCGCGGGGGCGGCGGCGCCGTTCGCGTCAAGACCGGTCAGGCCCTCGGTGACGCCGAGACGGCTGAGGAGGGTGGCGTCGGCTCCGTACGGGGAGAAGTTCTCGGAGGGCGGGAAGGCCAGCGCGACCTTCAGCCGGGCGCCGTCCGCGGCGTCGCCCGACGCGTCGTCCTTGGCGGCGAAACAGCCGGTGAGCAGGGGAGCGAGGAGCAGTCCCGCTATGAGGGGGCGGTGGCGGACGGAGCGCATGGTCCTCGTTCTCGGGGTGGTGTGGGGCAGATGGTGCTGCGGCAGCCACAGAGATTACATGACAACCATTTCCATTAATGGTCCGGGGTCGCGCCCGGGGTCATGGTGTGGCCGCACGCCGGGAGCGGGTTACGGGCGGCGCATGGGTACTTCGAAGTGGACGACACGTGATGCGCCGGAGTCCTCGCGCTCGTCGTGCGCGACCTTGCCCAGTGAGCGCCAGAAGCCCTCGGCGCCGGTCACCGCCGGGTCGGTGTGCAGATAGACGGCGCCGTAGCCGCCGTCCGCCGCGGCGAAGTCGAGCAGCTCGCCGACCAGGCGCCGGGCGAGGCCGCGGCGCCGGTGCTCGGCGCGTACGTACACGCGTCGCAGCTGTGCCGTCTCGCCCGAGGGGAAGCGTTCGGCGATCCAGCGCGGGTTCGGCGGGTGCGCGGGGCCGCGGGAGTCGAGCGCCGCGGTGGCGGCGACCGCCCCGTCCCGCTCGTCCACCGCGACGAGCAGGGTGTGGCGGGCGGGCCTCAGGTACGCGGCGTCGAGATCGATGATGTCGCCGTGCCAGCGCGGCACGTACCCCGTGCCGAAGTCGTGGTAAACGGTGTCGAGCATGACGGCTCGTGCGGCGCCGAGGTCGTCGGCGGCGGCCGTCCTGATGCGGTAATCAAGCACCTGCACATCCTACGCATTAGGCAGATACGGCCTGGTGCCAGCGCGTTGCCGGTGGCGATCGAGCGAGCAACGTTGCATGGTCATGCGAAGTCATGCATACTCTTCCTATGTCCAAGGTCCTCACCTCCCTCCCCACCGGCGAGCGCGTCGGCATTGCCTTCTCCGGCGGTCTCGACACCTCGGTCGCCGTCGCCTGGATGCGCGACAAGGGCGCCGTCCCGTGCACGTACACCGCCGACATCGGCCAGTACGACGAGCCCGACATCGCCTCCGTGCCCGGCCGCGCCTCCGCGTACGGCGCCGAGATCACCCGTCTCGTCGACTGCCGTGCCGCGCTGGTCGAGGAAGGGCTCGCCGCGCTCGCGTGCGGCGCCTTCCACATCCGGTCGGGCGGGCGTCCCTACTTCAACACCACGCCGCTGGGACGCGCCGTGACCGGCACGCTCCTGGTGCGGGCCATGCTCGAGGACAAGGTGCAGATCTGGGGCGACGGCTCCACCTTCAAGGGCAACGACATCGAGCGGTTCTACCGGTACGGGCTGCTCGCCAACCCGCACCTGCGGATCTACAAGCCCTGGCTGGACGCGGACTTCGTCACGGAGCTCGGCGGCCGCAAGGAGATGTCGGAGTGGCTGGTCGCGCACGAGCTGCCCTACCGGGACTCGACGGAGAAGGCGTACTCCACGGACGCCAACATCTGGGGCGCCACGCACGAGGCCAAGACCCTGGAGCACCTCGACACCGGGCTCGAGACGGTCGACCCGATCATGGGCGTGAAATTCTGGGACCCGTCGGTGGAGATCGACACGGAAGACGTGACGATCGGCTTCGAGCAGGGCCGTCCGGTCACGGTCAACGGCAAGGAGTTCGCCTCCTCGGTCGACCTCGTGATGGAGGCCAACGCGATCGGCGGCCGGCACGGCCTCGGCATGTCCGACCAGATCGAGAACCGGATCATCGAGGCCAAGAGCCGCGGCATCTACGAGGCCCCCGGCATGGCGCTCCTGCACATCGCCTACGAGCGGCTGGTCAACGCGATCCACAACGAGGACACCGTGGCCTCGTACCACAACGAGGGCCGGCGTCTCGGCCGCCTGATGTACGAGGGCCGCTGGCTCGACCCGCAGGCGCTGATGATCCGCGAGTCGCTGCAGCGCTGGGTCGGCGCGGCGATCACCGGTGAGGTGACGCTGCGGCTGCGGCGCGGCGAGGACTACTCGATCCTGGACACCACGGGCCCGGCGTTCAGCTACCACCCGGACAAGCTCTCCATGGAGCGGACCGAGGACTCGGCGTTCGGTCCGGTGGACCGGATCGGCCAGCTCACCATGCGCAACCTGGACATCGCCGACTCCCGTGCGCGGCTCGAGCAGTACGCGCGTCTCGGCCTGGTCGGCGGCGGCCACCCGACGCCGATCGGCGCCGCGCAGGCGGCTTCGACCGGTCTGATCGGCGCGATGGACGGCGGCGGCGCCGAGGCGATCGCCTCCCGTGGCGCTGCCACGGACGAGGAGACGATGCTGGACCGCGCCGCGATGGAGTCCGGCACGGACTAGAGGCCGCTCTGCCCAGCGGCAGTACGTGAC